>NZ_JAVWXA010000073.1:0-15584 GCF_036662295.1 Stenotrophomonas sp. | reverse complement strand
CTCGGAACGCATGACGTCATGTGCCGGCGGGATCGCGCTGAGCCGGCCAGCGGCCGGCACTACCGGGATGGCGCCATGCGCGATCCGGTCCGGGATCACGCCATGCCGTTATGCCGCAGCAGCGCTTCCACCGTCGGCGCACGCCCGCGGAACGCGGCGAAGTTCTCCGCCGCGCTGCGGCTGCCGCCGCGTGACAGCACCTCGTCGCGGAAGCGCTGGCCGGTCTCGGCCACCCGCTCCGGTGCTTCCTCGAAGGCGGCATAGGCATCGGCGCTGAGCACTTCGGCCCACTTGTAGCTGTAGTAACCGGCCGCATACCCGCCGGCGAAGATGTGGCTGAACTGGTGCGGGAAACGGCTCCAGGCCGGCGGCCGGTTTACCGCCACTTCCTCGCGGACGCGGTCCAGCAGCTGCAGCACGGTGTCCTGCACCGGGTCGAAGCCGCTGTGCAGCTGCATGTCGAACAGCGCGAACTCCAGCTGGCGCACGGTGAACATGCCGCTCTGGAAGTTGCGCGCGGCCAGCATGCGGTCGAACAAGGCGCGCGGCAGCGGTTCGCCGCTGTCCACGTGCGCGGTCATCGCCTGCACGCGGTCCCATTCCCAGCAGAAGTTCTCCATGAACTGGCTGGGCAGCTCCACCGCGTCCCATTCCACGCCGTTGATGCCGGCCACGGCCAGCTCGCCGATGCGGGTCAGCAACTGGTGCAGGCCATGGCCCATTTCGTGGAACAGGGTGGTGACTTCGTCGTGGCTGAAGGTGGCCGGCTTGCCCTCGGCGCCGCGGCCGAAATTGCAGACCAGGTAGACCAGCGGCGTCTGCACGCCGGCAGGCGTATCGCGGCGGTTGCGGCCGTCATCCATCCACGCCCCGCCGCGCTTGCCTTCGCGTGCGTACAGGTCCAGGTAGAATTGGCCCACCAGGGCGCCCTGCGCATCCACCAGCCGGAAGAAGCGCACGTCCGGGTGCCACACCGGCGCGCTGTCGGGCTGCACCTTGAGCCCGTACAGGCCCTCGATCACGCTGAACAGGCCATCCAGCACCTTGGGTTCGGTGAAGTAGCGCTTCACGTCCTGCTCGGCGTAGCTGTACTGGGCCTGCTTGAGCTGCTCGCTGGCGAAGGCGAGGTCCCAGGCTTCCAGCGTGTCCAGGCCCAGTTCGTCGCGGGCGAAGGCGTCCAACGCGGCGCGGTCGCGCTGCGCATGCGGCTTGGCGCGGGCGGCCAGATCACGCAGGAAGTGCAGCACCTGCCCGGCGTCATCGGCCATCTTGGTGGCGATGGAGTATTCGGCGTAGTTGGCGAACCCGAGCAGGGCGGCCAGTTCGGCGCGCAGGGCGAGCACGCGGTCGATGTGGGCGCTGTTGTCCAGGGCCGGATCGCCGAACTCGGAAGCGCGCTGCGCGTTGGCGCGGTACAGCGCTTCGCGCAGCGGGCGGTGGCGGGCATAGGTGAGCACCGGCAGGTAGCACGGCATCTGCAGGGTCAGCTTCCAGCCCGGCAGGCCGTCCTTTTCCGCCGCCGCGCGTGCGCTGGCGATCACTTCCCCGGGCAGCCCGTCCAGTTCGGCGCGGCTCTCCACGTGCAGCGACCACGCATCGGTGGCATCCAGCACGTTCTGCGAGAAGGTGGCCGACAGGCCCGACAGCGCCTCCATGATCGCGCTGAAACGCGCCTTGCCGGCCTCGTCCAGCTCGGCGCCGCCCAGGCGGAAATCACGCAGCGCGTTGTCCAGCACCTTGCGCTGGGCCGCATCGAACTGCGCGGCCTCCGGGCTGGCGGCCAGCGCGCGGTACTGCCGGTACAGCGCCAGGTTCTGGCCCAGCGCGCTGCCGAAGCGGGTCACCCGCGGCAGGTTGGCGTTGTAGGCCTCGCGCAGCGCCGGGGTGTTGACCACCGCCTGCAGGTGGCCGACCTGGCCCCAGGCCCGCCCCAACCGCTCGGTGGCATCGTCCAGTGGCACCACGAAGCTGGCCCAGGTGACCGGGCTGACGGTTTCGGCGGCGGCGACGGCGGCCTCGGCCTCTGCCAGCAGCACGTCCAGCGCCGGGGCAACATGCTCGGGCTGGATCTGGTCGAACGGCGGCAGGCCGGAAAAATCGAGCAGGGGGTTGGGGGGTGTCACGGGCATCTCCAGACAGCGGGGCCGCCGTAGCGGCATTCCCCCACCATATGGCATCGCCCGCCGGCCCGCACAAGCCCCGCCGCTGATCCTTTCAGGCCGGGTACAACGCTTCCAGCGACGCGCACGGCAGCAGGGGCAGGCCCTGCCCGGCCACCGCGGCGGCCAGCAAGGCATCGGCGTCGGTCACGTCGATGCCCTGGCGCGGGTACCAGTCCGGGTTGTAGTAGCTGTGCGCATAGCGCTCGCCGCTGTCGCACAGGATGGTGACGATCGAGCCGCTGCGGCCGGCCTGGCGCATCATCTGCGCCGCCTGCAGCACGCCGATGAAGTTGGTGCCGGTGGAGCCACCGACGCGGCGGCCCAGCTGCCGGCTCACGTGCCGCATCGCGGCCAGGCTCAACGCATCGGGCACCTTGACCATCGCATCGACACTGGTGGGGATGAAGCTCGATTCCACCCGCGGCCGGCCGATGCCTTCCACCCGCGACCCGCCGCTGCAGGTGAGCTCGCGCCAGGGCTCGCCCGCCAGCGCGGCGCAGTAGCCGTCATAGAACACCGACACTTCCGGGTCGGCGCACAGGATGCGGGTGTCATGCCGGCGATAGCTGACATAGCGGCCCAGCGTGGCGGCGGTGCCGCCGGTGCCCGGGCTGCACACGATCCACTCCGGCACCGGATGCGGTTCCTCGGCCATCTGCTTGAAGATGGATTCGGCGATGTTGTTGTTGGCACGCCAGTCGGTGGCGCGCTCGGCGTAGGTGAACTGGTCCATGAAGTGGCCACCGGTGTCGCGCGCCAGCTTTTCCGAATCGCAGTTCAGGTCGCAGGCGCGTTCCACCAGGTGGCAGCGGCCGCCATGGAATTCGATCGCGGCGATCTTCTCCGGCGAGGTGGTGGCCGGCATCACCGCGATGAACGGCAGCCCCAGCAGGCGCGCGAAGTAGGCCTCGGACACCGCCGTGGAGCCGCTGGAGGCCTCGATCACCGGCCGCCCTTCGCGCAGCCAGCCATTGGCCAGCGCATACAGGAACAGCGAGCGCGCCAGCCGATGCTTCAGGCTGCCGGTGGGATGGCTGGATTCGTCCTTGAAGTACAGGTCGATGCCCGGATGCCCCGGCAGATCCATCGGGATCAGGTGGGTATCGGCGGACCGGTTGAAATCGGCTTCGATCTTGCGGATGGCGGCGGCCACCCATTCACGCTGCGACATGGCCAGGACTGTGCAAGGAGACGCAGCATTCTACGTCGCCTTGCCACCGGCCCGCTAAAATGGCGCCTGACGGCCGTCGCGTGCACGGCCCCCGCTGCCCCAGGATCCCCCATGAGCCTTGCTTCTTTCCAGACCCAGCCCGGCGTTGCCGCCCAGGTGCCAGCCGAGACCACCGGTTTCGTTTTCAACCACACCATGCTGCGCGTGAAGGACGTGGCCGCCTCGCTGGCCTTCTACACCGGCGTGCTCGGCTTCCGCCTGATCGACCAGCGTGATTTCGCCGAGGCCGGGTTCAGCCTGTATTTCCTGGCCCTGCTGCCGGCCGGCACCGTCGTGCCCGAGGGCGATGATGCGCGCCGCGTGTGGATGGCCGGCATTCCCGGCGTGCTGGAACTGACCCACAACCACGGCACCGAAACCCAGGACGGGGCGGTGTACCACGATGGCAACAGCGACCCGCGCGGCTTCGGCCACATCTGCGTGTCCGTGCCGGACATCCAGGCCGCCTGCCAGCGCTTCGACGCGCTCCAGGTGCCCTACCAGAAGCGCCTGGAAGACGGCCGCATGAAGCACCTGGCCTTCATCAAGGACCCGGACGGCTACTGGGTGGAGATCATCTCCAACACCCCGATCGCCTGATCCGGCGGGCGTCGGGCGGGCCGCGCGGCGCGGGTTGACCATCGCGCGGCCCGTCCCGCGCCCGGCAAGGGGCGGCGCGGCGCTCAGCAAGGTGCACATCGCGCCAATGCCGGGCGCGGGCCGCGGTGGTATACCTGCGCACCTGCCCAACCTGTGGAGTGCGCATGGAGACCATGGAACTGCATCGCGGCCGCCTGATCGACCACCTGCAACTGGTGGTCAAGGACCTGGCCGCCAGCCGACGCTTCTACCAGGCCGTGTTCGATACCCTGGGCATCCCCGTCGGGGGTGAAGGCGATACGTATTTCTGGGCCGATGAGCTGTTCATCTCCAGCGCCGACAGCGAGGCCGCCGCCGGCCAGCTCACCGGCCGCCACCACCTGGCCTTCCAGGCACGCGACCGCGCCACCGTGGACGCCTTCCACGTCGCCGCCCTGGCCAACGGCGGCACCGACCACGGTGCGCCGGGCGAACGCCCCTACCATCCCGGCTACTACGCCGCCTTCGCGCTCGATCCGGATGGCAACAACATCGAAGTGGTGTTCCATGGGCCGGCGACCTACAGCGCCGACTCGGTGAAGGTCACCTTCTAGGGCGGGTTCATCAGCCGCGGCGGCGGCCGGCGTGTCGAACGTCTGAACGCTTCAGTGAACCGTTTCACCATTCTCAAGGGATGAGACGGGCCTGTCCTAGCGTGCGCGCATGGAAACCATCCGCAAGCTGGCCATCCTTGCCGATGCCGCCAAATACGATGCCTCCTGCGCCTCCAGTGGTGCAGGCAAGCGCAATTCCGCCCGGTCCGGCGGGATCGGCAGCACCGAGGGCGCCGGCATCTGCCACAGCTACACGCCCGATGGCCGCTGCGTGTCGTTGCTGAAGATCCTGCTCACCAACTTCTGCATCTACGACTGCGCCTACTGCGTTAACCGCGTGTCCAGCAACGTGCAGCGCGCGCGCTTCAACGTGGAAGAGGTGGTCGCGCTGACGATGGATTTCTACAAGCGCAACTACATCGAAGGCCTGTTCCTCTCCAGCGGCATCATCCGCAATGCCGACTACACCATGGAGCGCATGGTGGAGGTGGCGCGGCAACTGCGCGAGCAGCACCGGTTTGCCGGCTACATCCACCTCAAGACCATTCCCGAGGCCTCGCCCGAGCTGCTGGCGGCGGCCGGCCGGTATGCCGATCGCCTGTCGATCAACATCGAACTGCCCACCGAATCGGGCCTGGCCAGCTATGCGCCGGAGAAGTCGATGCCGTCCATCCGCGGTGCGATGGGCGAGCTGAGCTGGCGCATCGACGAGGCCAAGGAAGCGCGCAAGGCCACCCCCGCCCGGGCCCTGGCCTCGCCGCTGCCGCGCGCCCGCTCTGCCCGTGCCCCCGCCTTCGCCCCGGCCGGGCAGAGCACGCAGATGATCGTCGGCGCCGACGGCGCCAGCGACAAGCAGATCCTCGGCACCGCCGACAACCTCTACGGCAACTACCGCATGCGCCGGGTGTATTACTCGGCCTTCAGCCCGATCCCCGATGCGAGCAAGGCACTGCCGTTGCAGGCACCACCGCTGGCGCGCGAGCACCGCCTGTACCAGGCCGACTGGCTGCTGCGCTTCTACGGCTATGCGGTGGAAGAAATCACCGACGCCACCCAGGGCGGCATGCTCGACCTGGACATCGACCCCAAGATGGCCTGGGCGATCCGCCATCCCGAGCGCTTTCCGGTGGACATCAACACCGCGCCGAAGGAACTGCTGCTGCGCATTCCCGGCCTGGGCGTGCGCAACGTCAAGCGCGTGCTGATGGCGCGCCGGCACGGCCGCCTGCGCGTGGCCGACGTGGCGCGGCTGCGTGCACCGATGGGCAAGCTGCTGCCGTTCGTGCAACTGGCCGACCATCATCCGCGCGCGGCGCTGGACAACCCGACCGCATTGCGCGCGCGCCTGGCCCCGCCGCCGCGGCAGGGCGCCCTGTTTGGCGATGCCGGCGCGTCCTGACGCGCCGCGCTGGAGCGCGCGCGTAGACCCGGCCTGGTCGCTGGAGGCCTGGCGGGCGGTCGCGCGCGAGGCCCTGCAGCGGCAGGTGGCACCCGAACAACTGGATTGGCTGCCTGGCGGCGAGTCCTCGCTGCTGGACGCACCCTCGGTGCTGCACGCACCCCTGCCCGCCGATGCGCCGGCGCGCGTGCCCGCGGTGCCGCGCGACTTCCTCGAACTGGCCGCCACCTGCCTGTGCCACGGTGAGCCTCAGCGGTTGGCACTGCTGTACCGCATGCTGTGGCGGATCACCCACGGGCAACGTGGCCTGCTGACCAATCCGGCCGACCCGGACGTGCTGCGCGCCATGGCGCTGGCGCAGGCGGTGCGCCGCGATTCGCACAAGATGAAGGCCTTCGTGCGCTTCCGCGAAGTGCCCGGCGAGGAAGATGCCTTCATCGCGTGGTTCGAACCCACCCACCACATCCTCGACCGCGTGGCACCGTTCTTCGCGCGCCGCTTCACCGGCATGCGCTGGGCGATCCTCACCCCCGCGCGCAGCGTGCACTGGGACGGACACGCGCTCGCGTTCGGTCCCGGCGGCACCCAGGACCAGGCACCGCGTGCCGATGCCAACGAAGACCTCTGGCGCACCTACTACGCCAGCATCTTCAATCCGGCCCGGCTCAACACGCGGATGATGCAGCTGGAAATGCCGGCCAAGTACTGGAAGCACCTGCCCGAAGCCGCGCTGCTGCCCACGCTGGTGCGCGATGCCGGCGATCGCGTGCAGGACATGCATGACCGCGCCGCGCAGGCCCCGCAACGCCGCATTCCCGAACGCCATATCGCGGTGCGCGGGCCGGCCACCGCCAACGGCGACGACCTGGACGCCCTGCGCACCGCCGCAGCGGCCTGCCGCCGCTGTCCGCTATGGGAGCCGGCCACCCAGACCGTGTTCGGCGAAGGCCCGCGCGATGCCCGGGTGATGCTGGTCGGCGAACAACCCGGCGATGCCGAGGACCTCAGCGGGCATCCCTTCGTCGGCCCGGCCGGCCAGCTGCTGGACCGTGTACTGGGCGAACTGGGCATCGACCGCAAGGCGCTGTACCTGACCAATGCGGTGAAGCACTTCCGCTTCGAACGGCGTGGCAAGCGCCGCATCCACAGCAAGGCGCAGGTCACCCATATCAACGCCTGCCGCCCGTGGCTGCTGAGCGAGATCGAACACGTGCGCCCGGCGGTGATCGTGTGCCTGGGCGCGAGCGCCGCCTCGGCCGTGTTCGGGGCCGGGTTCAACCTGATGGAGCACCATGGCCGCTGGCACACGCTGGAAGACGGCACCCGTGGACTGGCCACGGTGCACCCGGCCTGGGTGCTGCGGCAACCGCCCGGCGCGGCGCGCGAGGACGCCTACCGCCTGCTGCGCGACGACCTGGCCAACCTGGCGCGCGACGGGAACCTGCTCGATCCGGCGCCCTGACCGTAGCGCCGCCTGCCGCCGACCCCACGCCATTTGCTACCCTTTGCCGCGTCGGTTGCACCCTGCAGCTACCGCGTGCCGTCGTTCCTCCCTTCGAACGCGCCCGCGCACTTTACTGCGAGGCGACAGCTCGAATGGATCACGACGTTCCCCGCTCCATCCCCCTGCGCATCGTCGCGACCGGTGAATACATCCCGTCGCGCCGCATCGCGTCCACGACCTTCGACCAGCACTGGGGCAAGCCGGACGGCTGGACCCGGCGCCACGCCGGCATCGACTACCGCCATTTCGCCGGCCCCGATGAACCGGCCTCGATGATGGCCGCGCAGGCCGCCGAGGACGCGCTGCAGCGCGCCGGGCTGCGCGCCGACCAGGTGGACGTGGTGATCAGTGTCGGTGGGGTGATGGAACAGGCCATCCCCTGCACCGCCGCGCTCGTGCATCAGCGGCTGGGCCTGGCCGGCACCGGCATCCCTGCCTTCGACATCAACGCCACCTGCCTCGGATTCCTCGTCGCGCTGGACCTGGTGGCCGCGGCACTGGCCACGCACCGCTACCGGCGCGCGTTGGTGGTGGCCGGCGAAGTGGCCTCGGCCGGGCTCAACTGGGACGACACCGATACCGCGGCGTTGTTCGGCGATGGTGGCGCGGCGGTGATCGTGGAAGCCGCCGGGGAGGACAGTGGGTCGTGCCTGCTCGCCTCGCACATGGAAACCTTCAGCGAAGGTACCGGGTTCTGCCAGGTCCGCGCCGGCGGCACGCGCGTGCGCCTGGCCGACGGTGCCGAGGCGTTCGCCGCCGCCTCGCAGTTCGAGATGTCCGGGCGCGCCACCTACCGGCTGGCCGCGCAGAAACTGCCCGGCTTCATGCAGACCCTGCTGCAGCGCGCGGGCGTGACGGTCGACCAGGTGCCGCTGCTGGTGCCGCACCAGGCCAGCGCCAAGGCGCTGGACCACCTGCAACGCGCGCTGCGGCTGCCGCCGGGTTCGCTGGTGCGCATCCTGCAGACCCACGGCAACCAGATGGCCGCCTCCATCCCGCTGGCGCTGCACCATGCCATCCAGGCCGGCGACCTGCGCCGCGGCCAGCTGTTTGCCATGGTCGGTTCCGGTGCCGGGCTGTCCTTCGCCGGCGCCGTGCTGAGGTACTGAGCATGGCGCAGATCCTGGTCACCGGCGCCTCCGGTTTCATCGGCCAGCACGTCGCCACGCAGCTGGCCACCACGGGCCATCAGGTCATCGCCACCGGGCGCGATCAAACACGCCTGCCCTTGGGCAACGCGACGATCCGCCGCCTGCCCGCCGACCTGGCCAGCGACGCGCTGGACGGCCTGCTGGAGGGCTGCGAGGTCGTGGTGCATTGCGCGGCCCTGTCCTCGCCCTGGGGCCGGGCCGAAGACTTCCAGCGCGCGAACGTGACCGCGACCGCACGCCTGCTCGACGCCTCGCGCCGCCACCGGGTGCGTCGCTTCATCCACCTCGGCTCGCCCAGCATCTACTTCCAGTTCCGCGACCAGTACGACCTCGGCGAAGCCTTCACGCCGCCCGCGCGCTGGATCACCGACTACGCGCGCAGCAAGTGGGCATCCGAGTGCCAGGTGCTTGCGGCCACCGGCCACGGCATGCAGACCCTGATCCTGCGCCCGCGCGCGGTGTATGGCGAAGGCGACCGCGCCATCCTGCCGCGCCTGCTGGCCGTGGCCGCGCGCGGCTGGTTCCCGCTGATCCATGGCGGCCGCGCCCTGATCGACGTCACCCACATCGACAACCTGGTCGCGCTGATCGCGCACTGCGTGGATGCCGACGTGCCCGGTGACGGGCGCGCCTACAACGTGAGCAACGGCGCGCCGGTGCAGGTGCGCACGCTGCTGGAAACGCTGTTTGCCGCGCTGGCCCAACCGGTACGCCTGGTGCCGCTGCCGCGCGGCGCGGCGCTGGCCCTGGCCACGCTCGCCGAGCAGTGGGCGCGGTGCCGGCCCGGCCAGCCCGAGCCGCGCCTGAGCCGCTATGGGGTGGGCGTGCTCGGTTATTCGCAGACGCTGGACATCGGCCGCGCACGGCGCGAGCTGGCCTACCAGCCGCACACCGACCTGGCCGCGAGCCTGGCCCGCTACGCGCACGCGTGGAGGGCACATGGTCCGGCTTGACTGGCGGCTCTACGAAGCCGGGTACTGCACCCATCCCGAGCGCGCCACCCGCCAGGGCGCGCCGACGCGCACCTGCGAGTTCCCCGCGCTGGTGGCGCTGCTGCGGCACCCCACGCACGGCTGGATCCTGTTCGACACCGGCTATTCCGAACACTTCCTGCACGCGACGGCGGCGTTCCCCGAGCGCCTGTACCGCATGGTGACCCCGGTCCACCTCGGGCCGCAGGCATCGCTGGCCGCCCAGCTGCGAAGCGATGGCGTCGACCCCGGCCAGATCGCCTGGGTCGTGGTGTCGCACCTGCATGGCGACCATATCGGCGGCCTGGCCGATTTCCCGCAGGCGCGCGTGGCCTGTTCGCGCGAGGCCTGGGACGACCTGCAGGCGCGCTCGCGCCTGGGCGCCCTGCGCATCGGCCTGCTGCCGGCGTTGCTGGAACAGTGGAAGCACGCACCGCCGCACTGGTTTGAAGACCGTGCCCCGGTCCCATTGCCGGCGCCGCTGGCCGCCTTCGGTGCCGGCAGGGACCTGTTCGGCGATGGCAGCCTGCTGCTGGTGCCGCTGCCCGGGCATGCCGCCGGCCACTACGGCGCGCTGTTCGATGACGGCCAGGGCCCGGTGTTCCTGGTGGCCGATGCCAGCTGGTCCTCGCAGGCGATCCGCGACAACACACCGCCGCCGGCCCTGGTCACCGCGTGGCTGGGCAGTACCGGCGTCTACCGCCACACGCTGGCCCAGCTGCATGCCCTGCACCTGGCCGCGCCCCAGGTGCGCCTGGTGCCCTCGCACTGCCCGGAGTGGCGCCCGCAGGCGCAACCATGAGCGGGCGTGTGCTGATCCTCGGCGGGCGCGCCCCGGTGGCGCTGGACCACGCGCGCCGCTTCCACCACCTCGGCTGGCACGTGCAGGTGGCCGACAGCATTCCCTGCCGGCTGACGGGCTGGTCATCGGCCGTAGCCGCCACCCACGCGTTGCGACCGGCGCGCTTCGACGCCCGCGGGTTCGTCACCGACCTCAACCGCATCGTCCGCGACCAGCGCATCGACCTGGTGCTGCCCACCTGCGAGGAAGCCCTGCACGTGGCGCGCCACCGCGCCGCCCTGCCGGCCACCCTGCAGGTGGCGGTGGACGACTTCGACGTGCTGGCCGCGCTGCACAGCAAGTGGGACTTCCTGCGCACCGCGCGCCAGCACGGCATGCCGGTGCCCGACAGCGGCCGGGTGCGCACCCTGGCGCAGGCGCGCGAGTGGGCCCAGGGGCGCGCGGTGGTGCTCAAGCCGGAGTTCTCGCGGTTCGGCGTGCACGTGCGGCTGTACCCGCAGGGCATTCCCGCCGATGCCGTCGAGCTGCCGGCGCTGGGCCACTGGGTGGTGCAGGCGTATCTGCACGGCGATGAACTGTGCAGCTATGCCATCGCCCACCGCGGCCGCCTGCTGGCCCATGCGATCTACCGGCCCACGCACCGGCTTCGGCGCAGCTCCAGCTACTACTTCGAACCGGTCCAGCGGCCGGCCCTGCGCGATGCGATCGCCGCGCTGGTACGCGGCACGCACTACAGCGGCCAGCTGTCCTTCGACTGGATCGAGGCGGCCGACGGCCGCGCGCACGCCCTGGAGTGCAATCCGCGCGCGACCAGTGGCCTGCACCTGTTCCCCAGCGACGTGGACCTGCCGGCCGCACTGCTGGGCGACGGCGGCCTGCGCGAGCCGGTCTCGCCCAGGGCGCGCATGATCGCGGTGCTGATGGCCAGCGCCGGCCTGCAGGACGCCCTGCGGCGCGGCCAGCCGCGCGCGTGGCAGCACGACTGGCAGCGCGCCGACGACGTGATCGCCGTTGCCGGCGACCGCCGGCCGCCGCTGGGCAGCCTGCTCGACCTGGCCTCCTATGCCCGGTTGGCGCTGCGCCAGCGATGCTCCCTGCGCGAAGCAGCCACCCGGGACATCGAGTGGGATGGCGAACCGCTGGACACCGTGTCGGCATGAGCATGCCGGCGGACACGGACGCGCGCTTCGCGGCCAGTGCGCGCGCCTTCGCCGCGTTTCATGCCGGGCCCGGGGCGGGCACGCACGTCCCCAACCTGCACGCGCGCATCGACACCCTGCCCACCGCGGCCGGCGACCTGCCCGTCAGCATCCATGACGGCCGCGCAGGCGATGCCTGGGTGTGCTCGCCGCGCACCACCTACGCCGACTATGCCGCCGAGGAAGGCGCGCGCTACCTGCCCGGCTGGGCGGCGCCGGTAGCGCTGCGCGTGATCGCCTCGCTCGGCCGGTCGTTGCAGTGGAGCGGGCTCGACCGCGCCGTTCCCAACACCAACTGGCTGCTGTCCACCAACCTCTACCCCACCCTCGGCCTGGTCGATCCCGCCGCGCTGGTGCAGGCGGCGATCGCCCGCTGGCCCGGGCACACGCTGTGGTTCCGCTCGCTCAACGCGCACGACAATGCCGACTGGCTCGCCGCGCTGGAGGCCGTGGGCGGCCAGCGCGTGACCAGCCGCCAGGTGTACCTGTACGACGATTTCGACACCCTGGCGCGCCGGCACGGCAACCTCAAGGCGGACCTGGCGCTGCTGCGCAGGACACCCCTGCAGCATTGCCGCGACCAGGACGTGACCGAGGCCGACTACGCGCGCATCGCCGAGCTCTACGCGCTGCTCTACATCGGCAAGCACTCGCGCTTCAATCCCGTTTACGACGCGCGCTTCCTGCGCCAGTGGCACCGCGCCGGCCTGCTCACCTTCGAGGGCTTCCGCACCGACGACGGCCGCCTGGCGTGCGTGCTGGGGCTGTACCGGCAGGGCCGCACCGCCACCGCGCCCATCGTCGGCTACGACACCGCGCAGCCGCAGAAAATGGCGCTGTACCGCCTGGCCACCGCGTGCGCCTATCGCGCCTGCCTGGCCAACGGCTGGCGCCTGAACTTCAGCGCGGGCGCGGCCGGGTTCAAGCGGTTGCGTGGCGGGGTGCCCGCCATCGAATACAGCGTCGTCTTCGCGCGGCACCTGCCCCGGCACACGCGCCTGGCGGTGACCGCGCTGTCCTCCCTGACGTGCCGGCTCGGCACCCCCCTGCTGCGCGGATTCGGCCTATGACCCCCTGGCATCCCCTGTTGTCCACCCACTGGTACGCGGTGGCCCGCGCCGACGAGGTGCGCACCCGGCCAGTGGCCGTCACCCTGCTGGACACGCACATCGCGTTGGCGCGCACCGCCGGCGGTGCCTTGATCGCGCTGGAAGACCGCTGCCCGCACCGCCATGCGCCGCTTTCGTCCGGCTGCGTGGTCGGTGAACGCCTGGCCTGCCCGTACCACGGCTGGTCGTTCGATGCGGACGGACGCCTGCGCGACGTGCCCGGCCTGCCAGCGGACAAGGCGCCGCCTGCGATCAGCGTCCGCCGCTTCGCCACCTGCGAGCGGGATGGCTTCATCTGGCTGCGCCCGGCCGCCACCGGTGCCGAGCAGCCGAATGCCATGATCCGCGCCACCGATCCCGCCACCCGTCGCTTCCTGTGGCGCACGCGCTGGTCGGCGAACGTGGTCGATGCGATGGAGAATTTCCTCGACCCGCTGCACACCCATTTCATCCACGCCGGCCTGGTCCGCCGCGATGGCAAACGCGTGCAGGCCACCGCCTGCTTCCGCCCCACCGACGAAGGCTTCACGGTGGATTATCGCGGCATGCCCGCGCAGTCGGGGCTGCTGTATCGCCTGTTCGAATCCGAGCGCACCGCCGAACGCGCGCACTTCGCCGCCCCGGGCAGCACCCGGCTCGAGTACACCTATGCCAACGGCAGCCGCGTGCTGATCGACCTGCATTTCACCCCGCGCAGCGCCGTGGAAACCGACGTGTTCATCACCCTGCACGTCGAAGGCCGCTGGGCCCCGGCCTGGGCGGTGCGGTTGCTGGCCTGGCCCTTTTTGAAGCGGGTGAACGACCAGGACATGGCCATGCTCGCGCTGCAGGCGGGCAACAAGCGCCGGTTCGGCGAGCGCAATGGCGCTTCGACCTCGCTGGACATCGTGCGCGGCACGCTGGAGCATTTCTGGACGCAGGGCGTGATGCCCAGCGCGCCGGTGGCGCGCGACGTCAAGATGCTGCTGTGAAAGGCGCGTGCCGGGCGCGGTGCCGGCACGTCACCCGGGCATGGCACTGGCGTCAGTGCGCGGCCATGTAGATGTCCTGCAGGACGGCTTTTTCCAGCTCCAGCTCGCTCAGCAGGTTCTTGACGATATCGCCCAGGCTGAGGATGCCGACCAGCCGCGCATCCTCGGTGACCATCAGGTGGCGGTGCCGCGAGTAGGTCATCAGCGCCATGGCCTGCTTGAGGGTGGCATCCGGGGCGATGCCTTCCAGGCCCGCCGAGGGCAAGGTGGCGATCACGCGGCGACCGGCCTGCGGGCCATCGTCGGCCAGGCTGCGCACGATGTCCTTCTCGGAGATGATCCTTACCGGTGCATCGTCCTTCATCACCACCAGCGCGGCGATCTTGTGCGCGCTCATCTTGTGGGCGGCGGCACCGACGGTGTCGTCCACGTCGATGGTGACAATGGCTTCTTTCTTGGATTGCAGGAGTTCGCGGACGTTCATTCTTGTTTCCTGTTACAGGTTACTGAAGTCGAGAGATGCGCCTGGTTGCAGCGAGGGCGGCGGTACAACGTCCGTCGGCGCCTCGGTCACTCGATTCTACGACCGCCCCTTGGCCCAGGAGTTTGCAGATCTGGGACAGTTCGTCGCTGAAAACCGCTGACGACCCCGAGAATGGCACCGCGGCTGAAACCGACGCTGAATGCCCGCCCGGGCCAGGCCTAAAGTTCACCGCAGCTCGACCGACGGCCTGGGCTGGCCGCCCGGCCCCTGCATGCAATACTGGCGCGACGGCGCGATGGCCCCCTCTCCCCGGAAATTGACTTCCATGCCAGACGACCACGCCCCGTGCAGGCGGCCAGACACAGGTGATGCTGCGCTTGCAGTGGCGCCCGCCGGAAGCAGGCCCCACCATGCGCAACCGCGGCTGATGCACCTGCGTGCGGTGCCGATGCCGGCCAAGGCCAGTGCATTGCTTGCCGCCCGCAGCGCCCCGCTGCCTGGCATCGACGCGCGCCTGCACCTGCTCGAGTATTGCCCGAGCTGGTTCGACCCATCGTTGTTTGCCACCGTCGGCATGGCCTGCCCGGCGTCGATTGCACGAAGCGTGCCCAAGCGCCAGGCCGAGTTTCTGTTCGGTCGCCTGGCCGCGCGCACGGCGCTGGCCTCGCTGGGATGCGCCGACAACATCGAGGTGGGGATCGGCAGCGCCCGCCAGCCGCTGTGGCCGGCCGGTTTCATCGGCAGCATCACCCACGCCGGTCGCTACGCCGGCGCGGTCGTGCTGCCGCGGGATACGCACCAAGGCGTAGGCATCGATATCGAAGGCGTGGTCGAGGGCGACATGCGCGAGGCGTTGCTGGCCACGGCGCTGGACCCGGCCGAAGCGATGCTCCTGCATGAGGCACGGTGTGCCCATTGGTCACACGATGCCCTGATCACCGCCGCATTCTCCGCCAAGGAGAGTCTGTTCAAGGCCGCGTTCGGTGCGGTGGGGCGCTTCTTCGGGTTCGAAGCGGCGCGTTGCATTGGCTGGGATCGGCGCACGGGCCGGCTGCACCTCATGCTGACCGAGACACTCTGCCCCACCTTCCCGCAGGGCCGCATCTGCGAGATCGGCGTCTGGCGACTCGATCACGGCACCGTGTTCACCTGCTTGCGCTGCTAGACAGGGCGCGCGCCATCGGTCATGGCCGGACGTGCAATCGCGCCAACCGTCCTTGTTGGCCTTCCCTGCCGTGCTTGAGATCGCCGTTCAGCGTCGCGCTGCCGGGCCACGCCTGGGGATCACTTGCTGCGCGGGCCTGGCTCGACGGACGCGTCACCGTCGAGCCGCCGCATCGACCCTGCGCGCCTCGCGCACGGTCGGTGACCGCCTTACTCCACCGTCACGCTCTTGGCCAGGTTGCGCGGCTTGTCCACGTCCGTGCCG
>NZ_JAVWXA010000072.1:0-20173 GCF_036662295.1 Stenotrophomonas sp. | reverse complement strand
GGCACTACCATGCTGGATGGGTTTGCTTGGAGCCGGCCAGCGGCCGGCACTACCTTGGTGGGTTTGCTTGGAGCCGGCCAGCGGCCGGCACTACCTTGGTGGGTTTGCCTGGAGCCGGCCAGCGGCCGGCACTACCGGTTACGGGAGCGGCGGCAGCAGGCCCGCGCCGAGGCGGTTCCAGGCGTTGATCACCGCCACGCCGACACTCAGGTCGCTGATGCCCTTTTCATCGAAATGCGGCGCCAGCGCATCGAAGGCGGCTTCGGACGGTGCGCCATCGGGCAGCCGGGTCAGGGCTTCGGCCCAGCCCAGCGCGGCACGCTCGCGGGCGTCGAAGAAACGGCTTTCGTGCCAGGCCGGCAGCGTGTCGAGCTTGCGCGGCTCGATCCCACCCTTGCGCAGGGCGGTGCCGTGCATGTCCATGCAATAGCCGCAGCCGTTGATCTGCGACACGCGCAGGAACACCAGTTCCATCAGCGTCGGGTCGATCGAGCTGTCATGCACGGCCTTGCTGGTGGCCAGCAGGCCCTTGATGGCCTCGTTGGCCAGACGGAAGTACGGAACGCGGGGCGACGTGGACATCGTGGACTCCATGACGGCCGCAGTGGCCGTCTTCACAGGGAGGACGCGCCAGCGCCCGGCGCTGTGACAACGTGCGTGAGTTTTTCCGGATTGAGCACGCTCAGCACGCGCACGATGCGGTCGCCCTCCACGCTGACCACCGTCACCGAGTGCAGGTGCACGCCCTGGAAGCGCAGGATGGCCGGCTCGCCGTTGACGTAGCCCAGGCGTGCCGGGTGCGCCCCATCGCGCCGGGCGATGGCCACGTACAACTGCGCGATGCGCTCGGCGCCCTGCAGCGGCCGGATCACCGCGGTCACCCGGCCGCCGCCGTCGGACACCAGCTCCGCATTGGCGTGCAGCAGGGACAGCAGGGTGGCCTGGTCGCCGCGCTGGGAGGCCTCCATGAACCGGGCCAGCAGGTCGCGGTGCTGGGCAGGGCTGACCGCGAAGCGCGGCGTGCCGGCCTGCAGCCGCTGGCGGGCGCGGTGCACCAGCTGGCGGCAGTTGGCCTGGCTGTGGGCCAGCAACGGGGCGATCTCGGGGTAGTCGTAGTCGAACACGTCCTTGAGCAGGAAGGCGGCGCGTTCGTCCGGCTTGAGCTGCTCCAGCAACGCCAGGAACGCCACCGATACCTCGTCGGCCAGCGCGTGGCGCCGGGCAGGGTCCTGCAGCGGATCGGGGTCCAGCGTGATCTCCAGCGGCTCGGGCAGCCACGGCCCCACGTAGGCCACACGGGCGCTGCGGCGGGCACGCAGCCGGTCCAGCCCGAGCCGGGTGGTGGCGGTGACCAGCCAGCCCTCCGGATCGGCAATGCCGGCCGCGTCCACGCCCTGCCAGCGCAGCCAGGCGTCCTGGACGATGTCCTCGGCGTCGCTGCGGCTGCCCAGCAGGCGGTAGGCCAGGGCGAACAGGCGGGGGCGGTGGGTCTGGAAGGTGTCGGTGGGGTCCATGCGGGGAGGACGCGGCCGGGCGCGGCGCTGTGACAGGCGGGGCGGGGCCCTACTGTGCCAGCAATCGCCCACGCCGGGGCAGGGGCCACCTGGCGGCCCGAAGGGGGGTAAAATGGGCGGCTGAACCCCGCCAGCCTCCAGCAAGCGAGCAAGACGTGACATCGATCAAGCAGGAAGACCTCATCCAGTCCATCGCCGACGCGCTGCAGTACATCTCGTACTACCACCCGGTCGATTACATCAAGAGCCTGTCCGCCGCCTACGAGCGCGAGGAGTCGCCGGCCGCCAAGGAGGCGATGGCCCAGATCCTGATCAACTCGCGCATGTGCGCCGAGGGGCACCGGCCGATCTGCCAAGACACCGGCATCGTCACCGTGTTCCTGGAAATCGGCATGAACGTGCGCTGGGACGATGCCACGATGGGCGTGGAAGACATGGCCAACGAAGGCGTGCGCCGTGCCTACAACTACCCGGACAACAAGCTGCGCGCCTCGGTGCTGGCCGATCCGGCCGGCAAGCGCATCAATACCAAAGACAACACGCCGGGCGTGGTCAACGTCAAGGTCGTGCCGGGCGACACGGTGGAGGTGATCGTCGCCGCCAAGGGCGGTGGCTCGGAGGCCAAGTCCAAGTTCGCCATGCTCAACCCGTCCGATTCGATCGTGGACTGGGTGCTCAAGACGGTGCCGACCATGGGCGCCGGCTGGTGCCCGCCGGGCATGCTCGGCATCGGCATCGGCGGCACCGCCGAGAAGGCGATGCTGCTGGCCAAGGAATCGCTGATGGAGCCGATCGACATCAACGAGCTCAAGGCACGCGGCGCGTCCAACCGTGCCGAGGAACTGCGCCTGGAGCTGTTCGACAAGGTCAACGCGCTGGGCATCGGCGCGCAGGGCCTGGGCGGCCTGACCACGGTGCTGGATATCAAGGTGAAGGACTTCCCGACCCACGCGGCCAACCTGCCGGTTGCGATGATTCCCAACTGCGCCGCCACCCGCCATGCGCACTTCACCCTGGACGGCAGCGGCCCGGTGATGCTCGATCCGCCGTCGCTGGAAGACTGGCCGCAGATCACCTACGACGCCTCCAAGGGCACCCGCGTGGACCTGGACACGATCACCCCCGAGGACGTGGCCAGCTGGAAGCCGGGCCAGACCCTGCTGCTCAACGGCAAGTTGCTGACCGGCCGCGACGCCGCGCACAAGCGCATGGTGGACATGCTCAACAAGGGCGAGCCGCTGCCGGTGGACCTCAAGGGGCGCTTCATCTACTACGTGGGTCCGGTCGATCCGGTGCGCGACGAAGTGGTGGGCCCGGCCGGCCCAACCACCGCCACGCGCATGGACAAGTTCACCCGCCAGGTGCTGGAACAGACCGGCCTGCTGGGCATGGTCGGCAAGGCCGAACGTGGCCCGGCCGCGATCGAGGCGATCCGGGACAACAAGTCGGCCTACCTGATGGCAGTGGGTGGTTCGGCCTACCTGGTTTCCAAGGCGATCAAGGCCGCCAAGGTGGTGGGCTTTGCCGACCTGGGGATGGAGGCGATCTACGAGTTCACCGTGCAGGACATGCCGGTGACCGTGGCCGTGGATGCCACCGGCGAGTCGGTGCACATCACCGGTCCGCGCGAGTGGCAGGCCCGCATCGGCCAGATTCCGGTCGTGGTGGCGTAACCGCTGCCGCAGGCACGCACGTGTTGACGAAGACGGCGCCATGACGGCGCCGTTTTTTCGTTGCGGGCATTTAACGCTCGCGCACGGAGGACTCTGCTACGGTCCAGCGCTCCCCCGGAATGGACGCCGCTCGATGACACCCCGCACCCCACGCCTTGCCTCGCCCCATCGCCACCCGCTCACCGGCCGTCGCACCGGTCAGGTCCACGCCGCGCGGCGGTACGCCCGCGCGTTGCTGATGGCCGCCGCGCTGGTGGCGCTGGCGGGCTGCAGCAGCGACGGCGATGTCTACGCCAACCTGCCCGGCGACAATCCCGGCGCGCAATGCGTGATGTCCTGCCAGCAACAGCGCAGCAGCTGCCTGGCGCGCTCGGACACCGACCGTCGCACCGGCTGCGATGTCGAGGCGGCCCGACAATGCGACCGCATCGACAACGACGACCTGCGCCGCTCGTGCCTGTCCCAGGCACAGGCATGCATGGACCAGTCGCCGCTGATCAGTTGCAGCCAAGAGTCCGACCGTTGCATGTCCTCCTGCGGCGGCAGTTGAGCCAGGGCGATGCACCGCGCTCAGCGGCGCGTATCCAGCATCATCCGCAGTGCCAGTCCGCCCAGCACCGTGCCCATCAGCCCGCGCTGCGCGGCCTGCCATCGCGGCCGTGTCGCCAGCACCGCGGCGATGTGCCCGGCGCCCAGCACGATCAGGGCGTTGACGCCCACGCTGATCACGATCTGCACCGCGCCCAGCTGCACCGATTGCGCCGTCACGCTGGCGTGGGAACCGGGCTGGATGAACTGCGGCAGCAGTGACAGGTACAGCACCGCCACCTTGGGGTTGAGCAGGGCGGTCAGCAGGCCCATCGCAAACAGGCGGGGCCGGTTGTCGCGGGGCAGCGCCCGCGGCGCGAACGGCGAGTGCCCGCCGGGGCGCAGCGCCTGCCATGCCAGGTGCAGCAGGTAGAACGCACCGGCGATCCGCAGCGCGTCGTAGGCATGCGGCACCGCCATCAACAGCACCGTGATGCCCAGCACCGCGCACAGCAGGTACACGCACAGCCCCAGCGCCATGCCGGCCAGCGACACCAGCGCAGCAGCCGGCCCCTGGCACAGCGAGCGCGACACCAGGTACAGCATGTTCGGCCCAGGCGTGAGCACCATGCCCAGCGAGACCAGGCCGAAGGCCAGCAGGTGCGAGGGGTCGACCACGGGGGCATGTTCCGGGGGGAAGGTGCCGCGCATGGTAGGCGCGGCGCGCATGGCCAGACAGCCACAGCCACCGCGCCAACGGCGCTGCATCTGTATCCCTGCGCGGGCGTCGGCGCGCGCATAATCGAGCGCTTCCCCCTGAGCGGCGGCGCGCATGACCACCACCCTGTATGGCTCCCCCAGCACCGCGTCACTGGTGGTGCATTGGCTGCTGCTCGAACTGGACATCGCCCACGATCTGGTGCTGCTCGACTTCGACGCGCGCGAACACAAATCCGCGGCGTACCTGGCGCTCAATCCGGCCGGCCTGGTGCCCACCCTGGTGATCGACGGCCAGGTATTGACCGAAGCGCCGGCCATCGCGCTGCACCTGGCCGACTGCTATCCGCAGGCGGGCCTGCTGCCGCCGCCGGGCAGCGCGCTGCGTGGCGAGGCCTACCGCTGGATGTTCTGGTGTGCCAACACCGTGCAGCCGGCCTACCGTGCCTGGTTCTACGCCGAGGAGATGGCCGGGCCGGACAACGTCGAGGCCACCCGCCAGCACGCGCGGCAACGGCTGGAGGCGGCGTGGCAGCACCTGGCCGACCACCTGCAGGCCGGTGGCCCGTACCTGCTGGGGGCGGCGCCGGGCGTGGTCGATTTCATGCTGGTGATGCTGATGCGCTGGTCGCGCAATATGCCCACGCCGAGCGATCGCTGGCCGGTGCTCAAGGCCCATGCCGACCGCATGAAGGCGCGCCCGGCCTTCGCCGAGGTGTACCGCCGCGAGGGCATCACCGACTGGCGCTGAGCACGCCGGCGGCCACGGCACGGGCCGGTTGCCGCGAAGGGAATGCTAGAGTCGCAGGCATTGCCCGCAGCCGGCCGGTTGCCCCGCACAAGGAGTTGCACCATGACAAGGATGCTGTGCGCGCTGCTGCTGGCGCTGCTGTTCACCGCCTGCCGCAGCGAGGGCGACACCTATGCCGCGCCCTCCCTGCGCGAGGTCACCGCGGCCAACCAGTGCATGGACCAATGCCAGCGCCGCCACGACAGCTGCATGGCCAGCCGCACCGGGTTTGGCAGCAGCGACAGTTGCGGCACCGGCGTGGCCACCCAGCGTGACACCCGCTGCGACAAGATCGACAACCCGGACCTGCGCAAATCCTGCCAGGCCAGCGCCGACTACTGCCGCAACCGCCTGCCCGCGCTCACCTGCGGCGAAGACCGCGGCCGCTGCATGAGCGGCTGCGGCGGCTGACGTGCCGGCTCAGGCCGGCAGGATCTCCAGCACCGTCTGCGGCGGCCGGCACAGGCGCACGCCCAGCGGCGTGCGCACGATCGGCCGGTTGATCAGTTCCGGGTGCTGCAGCATCGCTTCGATCAGCGACGCATCGTCCAGGGTCGGGTCGGCCAGCCCCAGCGTGGTGTAGGCGGCCTCCTTCTCGCGCAGCAGCGCACGCGCGCCGGTACCCATCGCCCCGACCAGCGCATGCAGCGTCTCCCGGTCCGGCGGATCCTTGAGGTACTCCACCACCTGCGGGGCGATGCCGTGGTCATGCAGCAGCTGCAGCGCCCCGCGCGAGTTGCTGCAGCGCGGGTTGTGCCAGATCGTCACCGACATCAGTACCACTCCAGCAGCGACACGCCCAGGCCGATGTAGGTGGCCTTGTGGTTGTAGTCGATCATGCTTTCGCCGTAGCCGTCGAACACCTGCACGTGGCCGCGCAGCAGGTTGCTGATCGGGAAGCCGTAATCGAGCTGCACCGCCCCGTGCGAACGGTCGCCGCCACGCAGCGAGTGCCGTGCCATCAGCGAGACCTCATGCCCGTTGCGGTTCCACGTCAGCGTGGCATCGCCGCGGCCCATGTAGTCCTCGATATCCGGGTTGTTGTCGTCCTTGCGGTCTTCCGGCAGGCGGTACCACGGGCGCAGCACCAGCGCCCAGTTCTCGCGGTCCAGGCCGATGGTGGCGATCACCCGGTTCCAGCTGCGCGACAGCGGATCGGCACGGCCATTGGACATGTGGTTGACGCCGATCCCGCTCATGCGCCCACGCCAGCCACCGATCGAGTAGCCGTTGCGGAACAGCATCATGATTTCCGGTTCGTAATTGGTTTCGCGGAACGGACGCGAGTTCTCGGCGTTGTAGGCCTGCCAGCGCGAGCTCTGCGTATAGCCGGCCCAGATGTCGCCGTTGTCGCCGAACAAATTCTCCACCACCTTGGTCTTGAAGCTGAGCTGGAACTTCAGCTCGTTGCTGTCCAGCAGCTGCGGGGTGGTGACGGTGTTGGCCGGGTTGGGCGATTGCGGGGTCTGGTTCTTGTCGCTGGTCCAGAACGCCGGCAGCAGGTACACCGGCTTGTAGGCCCGCAGCTGGAAGGCACCCAGCTTGGAGTCCTGCGCCAGCTCCCAGCGGCTGTCCAGCAGCGAGCCCTTGCCGGCGTTGGCCAGGGCCTCCTCGTGGCCATCGCTCTTGAACAGCTCGCCCATGCGCCGCCTGGCGCGCTGCGTGGCCGGCGCATCGGCCTCGGCGGTGCGCACGGCCTGGCGTTCTTCACGGCGCGCCTGCTGGGCAGCCGTGGCGGCGGCATCGGCAGCCACCGTAACCCCGCGGGTGTGGCCGAACAGCTTGTCGTAGCAGGCCAGGCGCGCCGCATCGGTATCGACCAGTGCACAGGCCTCCGGCGATGCCGGCGTGGGCGCGGCTTCCTGCGCGGCCAGCGGCAGGGCGGGGCTGGCCAGGGCCAGGGCGGTGAACAGGGCGGTGCGGGGGCGCGGGATCATCATGAAAACGGGGCCAGGTGGCAAGAATGAATGGGGTGGTCGGCAACAGTGTGGCCGCTGGCCCGCCAACGTGCCAGCACGCGCGCGCCACGATGCCTGGCGCGTTTATGCCCGGCGATGGTGTGCTCGCAATGTGAAACAGGCCGCGTCGCGGTGCTCAGAACCACCAGGCGAAGGCGAACAATCCCAGCATCGCCACGATCAACGCCATCTTCAGGGCCACCCCGAGCAGGATCCCCAACCAGGTGGCAAGGCCGACCTGGGTCGAGCGGCCCAGCTCGCGGGTATGCCAGTACTCGCCGGCCAGCGCGCCCAGCAAGGGGCCGGCCAGCAGGCCGATCGGCATGAAGAACATGCCCACCACGCTGCCCAGGAAGGTGCCCCACAACGCCTTGGGACTGGCGCCCACCCGCTTGGCACCCACCACCGTGGCCAGGATGTCCACCCCGAAGGAGACCAGGGTGATCACCCCAAGCAGGGTCAGCGGCAGCCAGCCCACGTGCGCGAAGCCGTCGGCCCAGGCGGCCAGCAGCAGGCCGGCGAACACCAGCGGCACGCCGGGCAGGGCCGGCAACACCACGCCGGCGATGCCGATCAGCACCAGCATCAGCGCCAGCAGGTAGAAGATGAATGAATAGTCCATGCTGTACCGTATGGTATAGGAAACAGGGTTGACATCCGAAAGGATTTGCCAGTTGATTTTTCGTTTTGCTCGGGTTAAGTTGCAGACGCTGAGCTTGGCAAGGTCACCGTGGATCGTGGCCTGATGATGGTAGATCTTCCGGATCCGCTGCATCGTTGCACCTCGCTTCCCCCTTGCTGTCAGCCGCCTGTACCGGCGTATCCAACAACAAGACAGTTAGGGAGTAGCTAAGATGGCTGAGAAGGGCACCGTCAAGTGGTTCAACGACGCGAAGGGTTTTGGTTTCATCAGCCGTGAAAGCGGCGAAGACGTGTTCGTTCACTTCCGTGCGATCGAATCCCAGGGCTTCAAGAGCCTCAAGGAAGGTCAGGCGGTCGAGTTCGAAGTGGTCACCGGCCAGAAGGGCCTGCAGGCCGACAAGGTGAAGCCGCTCTAAGCGCACCCGCGTCCTGTATGCGATACGAGAAGGGCCCGCGCAAGCGGGCCCTTTTTCGTGCAGCGGCGATGGGGCGGCCTGCGCTCAGCGCAGGATCACCTTGCCGTTGACCACGCGCACGTAGGTGTTCTCGCGGATCCCGCCGAGGTCGCGCTGGTTGACCACCACCGTGCGGCCATCGTCCATGCGCACGCTGATGTCGAAGGTATCGCTGGTCACGTTCTTCTGGATCTGGTTGCCGGCCAGCGCGCCACCCACCGCGCCGGCGGCGGCGGCGATGTTCTGGTTGCCTTTGCTGCCGCCGGTGTGGTCGGAGATCTCATGGCCGGCCACCGCGCCCACGATGCCGCCGAGGATGGCGCCGGTCGCGGAGGGGGCGGTGCGCCCGGAGGCCACCTGGTTGATGCGGGTGACGATGCCGCAGTCGGCGCAGCGACCGGTGTTGTACCCGTTGTTGTTGCCGTAACCGCTGTTGTTGCCGTAGCCGTTGTTGTAACCACTGTTGCCGTAGCCGGGCGAGGTGGTCGCGCAGCCGGCCAGTGCGAGCGTGGCAACGGTGGCGGCAGCGATGAGTTGGATCTTCATGGTGGTTCTCCTGGCCAGAGGGGTGGTCGAATGCGTCTGGGGCGCATGCCGCAGATCCTGTCCTCTGCTACGTGAACAGCGCGCCAATCTGGCCGCGCCAGCGTGGCTGCCAGATGAATCAGCGGAAATCCTGGTGGCAGGCCCGGCAGTCGGTCTGGATCTTCTCCACCAGCGCGGCCATGGCCGTGCAATCGGCCGGCGGTGCCGCCAGTGCCTGGTTGAGCGTGGCGCGCAGCGCGCTGGCGTGCTGCTGGAAGGCCTGGCTGTCCTTCAGCCCCGGGAAGGCCAGGTCCACATCGTTGGACAGCGAGCGCAGCGTCTGGGTGCGCGGCACGCTGTCGGCCAGGCTGCAGCGGTTCTGCGCCTGGGCGGCCTGCAGCAGCTGCACCTGCCGGTCCATCACGTGCATCAGCGCCTCCGGGAACGGGTCCTGGCGCGCCTGGATCGCGCGCGCCACCATCACCGTGGCGATCAGGCCGACCAGCAGGCCGAGCACCCCCACCAGCAGGTAGCGGTAGGCGGCGGGTTGGCGGGGAGGCGGGGGCGGCGTGGGCATGGGCTGGCGTCCGTTCAGGGGCTGCGCTCGATCTTACGGCGGCCGGTGTGGGCGTGGCGTACGGGGCGCACGGCGGAAGGGTAAAATCGGCCGATGAACGACGTCTTGCGTGAACGATTTGCCGGCATCGACCGGCTGTATGGGGTGGGCACCGTGGACCAGTTGTCCCGGCGCCGGGTGGCGGTGGTGGGCATGGGCGGGGTCGGCTCGTGGGTGGTGGAGGCCCTGGCACGCACGGCGGTGGGGCACCTGACGCTGATCGATGCCGATGACATCTGCGTGTCCAACACCAACCGCCAGTTGCCGGCGCTGGCCGGCCAGTACGGGCGCAACAAGGCCGAGGCGATGGCCGAGCGCTGCCGCGCGATCAACCCCGATATCCAGGTCGATGCGGTCGCCGCGTTCCTGACCGTCTCCAACATGGTGTCGCTGCTGGATCGCGACTTCGACCTGGTGATCGATGCCTGCGACAGCTTCCGGGTGAAGGTGGAGACCATCGCCTGGTGCCGGCGGCGCAAGCTGCCGATCCTGACCGTCGGCGCGGCCGGTGGGCGCACCGACCCGACCCTGGTGCGGATCCGCGATGTCTCGCGCACCGAACACGATGCGATGCTGGCGCTGATCCGCAAGAAGCTGCGCAGCGACTTCAACTTTCCCAAGAATGCCTCGCGCTACTTCGGGGTGCCGGCGGTGTACTCGCTGGAAAACGTGAAGTACCCGCAGGCTGACGGCAGCGTGTGCGGGGTCCGCCCCAACCTGGGCGCGGACGCGGCATTGAAGCTGGACTGCGGCGCCGGCCTCGGCGCGGCCACGCATATCACCGGCGCGTTTGCGTTCGCCGCCGTGGGCAAGGCGCTGGAGATGCTGTTGAAGAAGCCAGCCGTGGTGGCCGCTGCGGAATGACGGTCGCCGCCCTGTGACCGCGGGCCGCCCCCCCGGGCGGCGCTACGGCAGCCCAAACAGGCGGCGTGCGTTGGCCGTGGTCTGCGCGGCGATGTCCTCGCTGGACGCACCGCGCAGGCGCGCCACCATGGCCAGGATCACCGGCAGCCGCGCCGGCTCGTTGCGTTCGCCGCGGATGCCCGCATCGGGCTGGTCGGGGGCGTCGGTTTCCAGCAGCAGCTGTTCCAGCGGCATGCTGGCCACCAAGCGCTGCAGGCGCTGCGCGCGGTCGTAGGTGAGCGGGCCGCCCAGGCCCAGCAGGAAGCCGAGCCGGTGCAGTTGCGCGGCCTGTTCGGGACTGCCCGGAAAACTGTGGACCACCCCGCGCAGGCCGCCGACCTGGCGGATGGCGGCGATCACCGCATCCACCGCGCGCCGCGCATGCACGATCACCGGCAGGTCGAACTCGCGGGCCAGCCGCAGCTGGCCGAGGAAGTACTGCTGCTGCCGTTCCGCATCCAGGCCTTCCACGAAGAAATCCAGCCCGCATTCGCCGACCGCACACGGCCGCTCGCGCTCGATCCAGTCCCGCAGCTCGTCCAGGTGGCCGGGCTGGTGCGCGTCCAGGAACATCGGATGCAGGCCGTACGCCGGGTACAGGCCGTCGGCCAGCTGGCAGGTCTGGCGCAGCTTGGTCCAGCTGGCGGCGGTCACCGCCGGCACCACCTGGGCCCGCACGCCGACCGCGCGGGCGCGCGCGATCACGGCGCTGCGGTCGGCATCGAATTCATCCGCATCCAGGTGGCAGTGGCTGTCGACCAGGCTCACGCGCGGCGCTTGCGCGGCAGGGCCGGTGGCAGCGCCATGCTGCGGTTCTTCCAGTTGGCCAGCAGCAGGGTGCCCAGGCCGAGCAGGATCTCATCCACGAACGGCACCGGGTCGGGCACCACCAGCGTCACCGCGAACAGGCCGGCGGTGAGCTTGAACAGCGTGGGATAGCGCAGCCGACGGGCCCATTCCAGTATCGGCAGCAGCAGGGGATTGGCCATGACGCACTCCTGGACAGAAGCGGTAAACGCTATCACGGGCCTCACCGACACAGAACCTGAATGGGTAAGCGCGGCGTGCACGCATTGTGGAGATTCCGTTCAGGCATGGCGTGCTGGAATTCGCCCAAGAACGTTGCGGATCGTCCGCAGGGAGCCGGTTATGAAGAGTACTACCACCACTGCCTTGGTCGCCGCAGGCGCGCTGCTTGTCGGCGGCATCGCCACCGCTGCTTTCATGAAGAGTGGCGCCCCCGCATCGGACCCGGCCGCCGCAATCCAGAGCCGGCCCACGCTGGATACCACGCCGCTGGCCGAGGACGGTGCGCGCACCGATCAGCTGGCGATCGAAGACAAGCCCGGCAAGCTGGAATACGCCGACATCGTCAAGGTCGATCCGCTTACCCGCAAGGAAAAGGCCTACGCCACCGTGATCGGCACCGAGCCGGTGCGCGAGACCGCCACCACCCAGACCCCGCATGAAGTGTGCGAGGACGTGGTGGTGCAGGAACGCCTGCCCGAGCGCGACGGCAACGTGGGTGGCACGGTGGCCGGTGCGGTCATCGGTGGCCTGCTCGGCAACCAGGTGGGCGGCGGCAACGGCCGCAAGGCGGCCACCGCGGCCGGTGCCGTGGCCGGTGGCCTGATCGGCAACCAGGTCGACAAGCGCCATGTGGGGGGCCGCGTGGTCAACCGCACCGAACGCCAGTGCCATACCGAAACGGCGACCTCCGAGTCGACCAAGGTCACCGGTTACAACGTGACCTACCGCAATGAGGATGGCACCACCGGCACGATGCGCATGGCCAGCAAGCCGGGCAACCGCATCGCGATGGGCACCAGCAACGCGGTCACCGGCTACAACGTGACCTACCGTTACGATGGTGCCGAGAAGACCGTCAAGATGGACAACAAGCCGAGCAGCGACCGCCTGCCGGTGATCGACGGCCAGCTGGTCACCCAGACCGCCGCGCTGGACGCCAACAAGCAGTAACTGCGCACGGATCGATCGTGCGGGCAGCAGGCCGGCATGTCCGGCCTGCTGCGTTTTGCGGCAGGGTCCACGGCATGCCGCGCGCCCATCTGCGATGATCCCTGGCCCGTATCCGGACGGCCATCGCCATGAGCATCTTCGACCTGCAGCTGGAAACCGACCGCCTGATCCTGCGCCCGCCGCGTGCCGAGGATTTCGACGCGTTCCTGCGGTTCTGTTCCGACCCCGAGGTCATGCAGCACCTGGGCGGGGTGCAGGCCCCGTCGCAGGCATGGCGCAGCTTCAGCTGCCTGGCCGGCAGCTGGCACCTGTACGGCTTTTCGATGTTCTCGGTGATCGAAAAAAGCAGCGGCGACTGGGTCGGGCGGATGGGCCCATGGCAGCCGCTGGATTGGCCGGGGACCGAAGTGGGCTGGAGCATCCGCCGCCAGAGCTGGGGCCAGGGCTATGCGCCGGAAGCGGCGGTGGCCAGCATCGACTGGGCCTTCGACACGCTGGGCTGGGACGAGGTGATCCACACCATCGATGCGGCCAACGAAAACTCCAAGGTGGTCGCGCGCAAGCTGGGCAGTACGCGGCTGCGCATGGGCGAACTGCCCGCGCCCCACGACGGCAAGCCGGTGGAGATATGGGGCCAGTCGCGCGACCAGTGGCGGGCCCGCCGCCGCGGCTGAGCGCCATGCTGCACCCGCGCTTGGCAAGCGGCGCGGGTTGCGGCCAGACTCCCGGCGTGGTCGCTTTGGCCGCGCGTCACGGAGGCTGATGGATGTTTGCCGTGGTTCCCGATCCTATTCCCGCACGCATGAAAGGCCTCAACCGGGCCGAGGTCTGCGACGCCAATTTCATCCAGTTCGTCCAGCAGTGGCGGGGCGATTCCAGCCCGCGTCCGGCGCCCGATGCGCAGATCCTGGCGGGCAGCACGCTGGATGCGCAGGGCTTTGACGCGCTGTTGGACTCGCAACTGGTCAGCCGCCACCTGGACCTGATGGCGCGCGTGCTGCGCGTGCAGAACAAGGTCTTCTACACCATCGGTTCGTCCGGCCACGAGGGCAATGCGCTGGTGGCGCGGCTGGCCCGGCATACCGACCCGGCATTCCTGCATTACCGTTCCGGGGCCTTCATGGCCGAGCGGTTCCGCCAGTTGCCCGACATGGACCCGGTGCTGGACGCGGCCCTGTCCTTTGCCGCCAGCCGCGACGATCCGGCCAGCGGCGGGCGTCACAAGGTGTGGGGCAGCAAGCCACTGTGGGTGCTGCCGCAGACCTCCACCATCGCCTCGCACCTGCCCAAGGCGCTGGGCACGGCGATGGCCATCGAAAGCGCGCGGCGCATCGGCCATGCGCTGCCGATTCCCGAGGACAGCGTGGTGATCTGTTCCTTCGGCGATGCCTCCTCCAACCACGCCACCGCGCAGACCGCCTTCAATACGGCGGCGTGGGCGGCGTACCAGCGGCTGCCCGCGCCGATCCTGTTCGTCTGCGAGGACAACGGCATCGGCATCTCGGTGAAGACGCCCGACGGCTGGATCGCACAGGCCTTCAGCCAGCGCCCGGGGCTGGACTATTTCTTCGCCGACGGCTTGGACCTGGCCGCGGGCCATGCCCAGGTGCAACGCGCGCTGGACCACTGCCGGCGCACCCGGCGGCCCACGTTCCTGCACCTGCGCACCACGCGTCTGATGGGCCATGCCGGCACCGATTTCGAGATCGAATGGCGGCCGTTGCCCGAGCTGTGCGCGGCCGAAGCGGCCGACCCGTTGCTGCGCTCGGCGCAGATCGCGCTGGAATCGGGCTGGATGGACGCCGCGCAGGTGCTGCAGCGCTACGAGGCCATGCGCGCGCGCTGTTTCGCCGCCGCCGAGGAGGCCGACCGCCGGCCCAAGCTGGAGGGCCTGGCGCAGATCATGGCGCCGCTGGCACCGTATTCGCCGGCGGCCGTGCAGGCCGAAGCGGCCCGCGTGGCCAGTCCGGCGGCCCGCGAGGCCGCCTTCGGTGGCGCGGCGCAGTTGCCCGAGGGGCTGCCGCCGCGGCATCTGGCCATCCAGATCAACCAGGGCCTGCACGAGCTGATGGCCAAGTACCCGTCCACCCTGTTGTTCGGCGAGGACGTCGCCCAGAAGGGCGGCGTGTACACGGTCAGCAAGGGCCTGCTCAAGGCGTTCGGGCCGCGCCGGGTGTTCAACACGCTGCTGGATGAAACCATGATCCTGGGCATGGCCCAGGGCCTGGCCAACCTGGGCATGCTGCCGATCCCGGAGATCCAGTACCTGGCTTACCTGCACAACGCGGCCGACCAGCTGCGCGGCGAGGCCTGCTCGCTGCAGTTCTTCTCCAACGACCAGTTCCGCAACCCGATGCTGGTGCGCATCGCCGGGCTGGGCTACCAGAAGGGCTTCGGTGGGCATTTCCACAATGACAACTCGATCGCCGCCCTGCGCGACATCCCCGGCCTGGTGGTCGGCTGCGCCTCGCGCGGCGACGATGCAGCCATGATGCTGCGCACCCTGGCCGCGCTGGCGCAGGTGGACGGGCGGGTGGCGGTGTTCCTGGAGCCGATCGCGCTGTACATGAGCAAGGATCTGCACGCGCCCGGCGATGGCCAGTGGCTGTTTGCGTACCCGCCGCCGGCGCAGACGATGCGGCTGGGCGAGGGGCGGGTATACGCCCCGGAGGCCAACGACCTGGTGATCTTCACCTATGGCAACGGCGTGCCGATGAGCCTGCGCGCGGCGCGCACCCTGCAGGCCGAACTGGGCTGGGCGGTGCGGGTGGTGGACCTGCGCTGGCTGGTGCCGCTCAACGCCGGCTTCATCGCCGAACAGGCCGCCGACGCGCAGCGGGTGCTGGTGGTGGACGAGGGCCGCCACAGCGCAGGAGTGGGCGAGGGCGTCATCACCGCGCTGGTCGAGGCGGGGCTGGGGCACCTGCCCGTGCAGCGGGTCAGCGGGGCCGACACCTATACGCCGCTGGCGGGGGCAGCAATGTGCGTGCTTCCAAGCGACAATGCGGTGGTAAGCGCCGCCCGGGTACTGGCGCAGGATCTCTGACGCATGTGTGGATTGGCAGGAATGCTGCTGCCGGCTCCGGTAGCGGAGCAGGCAGCCCTCGAACAGCTGGCGCGGCGCATGGGCGATGCGCTGATCCACCGTGGCCCGGACGACAGCGGGGTCTGGGCCGACGCGCGCGGCGGCATTGCGCTGTCGCACCGGCGGTTGAGCATCCTGGACCTGTCGCCGCTGGGCCACCAGCCGATGGCGTCCGACGACGGGCGCTACGTGCTGGCCTACAACGGCGAGGTCTATAATTTCGCTGCGCTGCGGGCCGAGCTGGAGGGGCGGGGGCATGTCTTCCGCGGCCATTCGGACACCGAAGTGCTGCTGGCCGCGTTCGTGGCCTGGGGCCTGGATGAGACCCTGCAGCGGGCCAACGGCATGTTCGCCATCGCGCTGTGGGACCACGTCGAACAGTGCCTGTGGCTGGCCCGCGACCGGGTCGGCAAGAAGCCGCTGTACTACGGCTGGGCCGGCGAGGCGCTGGTGTTCGGCTCGGAACTGAAGGCGCTGTGGCAGCACCCGCACTTCGACAATGACATCGACCGCGACGCGTTGACCCTGCTGCTCAAGCTCGATTACATCCCGGCCCCGCACTGCATCCACGAACGCTGCTTCAAGCTGATGCCCGGCCGGGTGCTGCGCCTGGATACGGCCACGGTCGCCGCCGGCGCCGCCGCCCATCGGCCGGACCAGCAGCAGGTGCCGTTCTGGAACGCCCGCGAGCGCATGCAGCAGGCCCTGGCGCGGCCGTTCGTGGGCAGCGACGACGAGGCCGAGTCCCAGCTGGATGGCGTGTTGCGCGATGCGGTGGCGCTGCGCATGGTGGCCGACGTGCCGGTGGGCGTGTTCCTGTCCGGCGGCACCGATTCGTCGGTGGTGGCCGCCTTGATGCAGGCGCAGTCGAGCGCGCCGATCCACAGTTTCAGCATTGGCTTCGAGGGTTCCCACCACGACGAGGCGCCGCTGGCCAAGGCGCTGGCCGGGCACCTGGGCACCGATCACACCGAGTTGTACGTCAGCGGCGCCGATGCGCTGGCGGTGGTGCCGACGTTGCCGGCGATGTTCGACGAGCCGTTCGCCGATGCCTCCCAGGTGCCCACCGCGCTGGTGGCCAAGCTGGCGCGCAGCGCGGTGACCGTGGCGCTGTCCGGCGATGGTGGCGACGAGCTGTTCTTCGGCTACGGCCGCTACCAGCGCGCGCTGCGCAACTGGGCGATGCTGGGCCGGGTGCCGGCGCCGCTGCGGCGCTGGATGGCGGGCCATTCGCACACCCAGGGCGAGGCCTCGCGCACCGGCGGGCTGGCCGCGCTGCTGGCCGAGACCGGCGCGCGCGGCATCGGCGATGTGTACCGCAACCGCATCTCGCGTTGGCGCGACCCGGTCGCGGCGGTGAAGGGCGCCACCGGGGCGGGCAGTTTCTACGACTTGGCCGATCCGCTGCACGGGGCCGGCTCGCCTGCCGACGCGATGATGCTGGCCGATTTCAACACCTATTTGCCCGATGACCTGCTGTGCAAGGTGGACCGCACCAGCATGGCGGTCAGCCTGGAAGCGCGTGCGCCGCTGCTGGACTGGCGGGTGGCCGAGTTCGCCTGGTCGCTGCCGCTGTCGCTGAAGCACCGCGACGGGGTCAGCAAATACCTGCTCAAGCGCGTGCTCGGCCGCTACGTGCCGCAGGAGATGGTGCACCGGCCCAAGCGCGGCTTCGGCGCGCCGGTCAGCGAATGGCTCAAGGGCGACCTGCGCGGCTGGGCCGATGCGCTGCTTGATCCGGCACGGCTGGCGGCCGAGGGCGTGTTCAACGTCGAGGCGGTGGTGCCGCTGTGGCAGCAGTTCCAGCAGGGCGAGCGCAAATGGCACACGCACCTGTGGAACGTCTTGATGTTCCAGGCCTGGCAGGCGCATTGGCGCCAGGCACGCGCCCAGGTCGAGCGCCACCCCGCCGGGGGGTAGAGCCACCCCATGGGTGGCTGACGTAAACATGATCGAGGCCGGGGAGCAGCCACCCCATGGGGGGCTGAACCGCCTTCACCGTTGCCGAAGGTGGCCCCGCCTAGGCTGGGCCTTCCCCCCTCGGAGATACCCCATGGCCGACGTGAAGATCGCGGTGCTGGTTGGCAGCCTGCGCAAGGGCTCGCACAACAAGGCGTTGGCGCTGGCGCTGGAGAAACTGGCTGCCGGCAAGGCGCACTTTGAACATGTGGAGATCGGCGACCTGCCGCTGTACAACCAGGACTTCGACAAGGACTACCCCGCCCAGGGCGTGCGCCTGAAACAGCAGATCCGTGACGCCGACGCGGTGTTGTTCGTCACCCCCGAGTACAACCGCTCCATCCCCGGCGTGCTCAAGAACGCCATCGACCTGGGCTCGCGCCCGTACGGCGACAGCGCCTTTGCCGGCAAGCCGGCCGCAGTGGTCGGGGCCTCGATCGGGGTGATCGGCACCGCGCTGGCCCAGCAGCACCTGCGCAATGTGCTGGCCTACCTGGACGCCCCGGTGCTGGGGCAGCCGGAAGTGTTCCTGCATTTCAAGGAGGGCCTGATCGACGAGGCCGGCCAGATCACCAACGAAGGCACGCGCACCTTCCTGCAGGGGTTCATGGACCGGTTCCTGGCCTGGATCGCCACCCACGGCGGTCAGCATTGAGCCGGGCGCTTCTGCGATAATGGCAGGACGACGGGCGCCGCAATGGCGCCTGTCGCACGCAATGCGACGGCCGCGGCCGATGCTGCCGGCGAACTGCCGGTATACCCAGCTCATCCACCGCTTATCCACAGGGTTGTGCGTGGCTGTGGTGGCCGCGCCGTGCCTACCATGCCCCACGCTCTGCACTGCAGGAAGTACGCCCCGACATGTCCGCCCGCTCTGGCTTCCGTTCCGACCGCAAAGACCGCGGTGACCGCTTCGACCGCGATGACGCGCGGATCGACCAGCTGCGCGTGCCCCCGCATTCGATCGAGGCCGAACAGGCGGTGCTGGGCGGCTTGATGCTGGCCCCGGAAAGCTATGACCGGGTCAATGACCAGCTCACCGAAACCGACTTCTATCGTCGCGACCACCAGATGATCTACCGCGCGATCCGCGAGCTGTCCGAGCGCGATCGTCCGTTCGATGCGGTGACGCTGGGCGAGTGGTTCGAATCCCAGGGCCGGATGGAGCTGGTGGGCGATGGTGCTTACCTGATCGAGCTGGCCAGCACCACGCCGTCGGCGGCCAACATCGCCGCCTATGCGGAAATCGTGCGCGACAAGGCCGTGCTGCGCCAGTTGATCCAGGTCGGCACGGACATCGTCAACGACGGCTTCCAGCCCGAAGGTCGAGAAAGCAGCGAGCTGCTCTCGGCGGCGGAAAAGTCGGTGTTTGCGATCGCCGAGCAGGGCGCGCGCGGCCGGACCGACTTCGTGGCGATGCCCGGCGCGCTGAAGGATGCCTTCGAAGAGCTGCGCAACCGCTTCGAGAACGGCGGCAACATCACCGGCCTGCCCACCGGCTACGCCGACTTCGATGCCATGACCTCGGGCCTGCAGCCCACCGACCTGATCATCCTGGCCGCGCGCCCGGCCATGGGCAAGACCACCTTCGCCCTGAACATCGCCGAGTACGCCGCGATCAAGTCCAAGAAGGGCGTGGCGGTGTTCTCGATGGAAATGTCGGCCTCGCAGCTGGCCATGCGACTGATCTCCTCCAACGGCCGCATCAACGCCCAGCGGCTGCGTACCGGCCAGCTGGAGGACGAAGACTGGAGCCGGGTCACCGGTGCGATCCGGATGCTGAAGGAAACCAAGATCTTCATCGACGATACGCCGGGCGTGTCGCCGGAGATCCTGCGTTCCAAGTGCCGCCGCCTCAAGCGCGAGCACGACCTGGGCCTGATCGTGATCGACTACCTGCAGCTGATGAGCGTGCCGGGCAACAGCGAGAACCGCGCGACCGAAATCTCGGAGATCTCGCGATCGCTCAAGGGCCTGGCCAAGGAACTCAACGTGCCGGTGATCGCCCTGTCCCAGCTCAACCGCTCGCTGGAAACGCGAACCGACAAGCGCCCGGTGATGGCCGACCTTCGCGAATCCGGCGCAATCGAGCAGGACGCGGACATGATCGTGTTCATCTACCGCGACGATTACTACAACAAGGAAAATTCGCCTGACAAGGGCCTGGCCGAGATCATCATCGGCAAGCACCGAGGCGGCCCGACCGGCTCGTGCAAGCTCAAGTTCTTCGGCGAATACACCCGCTTCGACAACCTGTCGCACGACTCGGTGGGCTCGTTCGAATAGCGCGAAGGCGCTACGGTAGTGCCGGCCGCTGGCCGGCTCCCATGGCACTGTCATCGTGCAGCCAAGTAGCGCCGAAGGCGCTACGGTAGTGCCGGCCGCGGGGCGGCTCCCAAGGAAAGGGCCACGTGCACGACCCGCCCCCGGCCCGCGCGGGCGGTTTATAGGGGGGTTTGCGGGTTTGGAGCCAACCCGTTGCACTGCGCCGGGCAGGGCGCGATGGTGGTCTCCGGGCGGCAGGCTGCCGCCGTTGGAGACCGACGATGAAGACCCTGTTCGCCCTGGGCGTGTGGTGCCTGCTGTTCGTGCTGTGCTGGCCGCTGGCGATCCTGGCCTTGGTGGCCTGGCCGTTCGTGTGGCTGTTGAGCCTGCCGTTCCGGCTGGTCGGGATCACGTTTTCGGCCCTGTTCGCGTTTCTTCGCGCGCTGTTGATGCTGCCGGCGCGGCTGCTGGGCGGCGGGCGCGCGCTGCCGGCCTGATCCGGGATGGGTAGTGCCGGGCGCGGGCCGGGCGGGGGGCACCCCCGGGCCCCACCAAGCTGCGGC
>NZ_JAVWXA010000071.1:0-20643 GCF_036662295.1 Stenotrophomonas sp. | reverse complement strand
TGAACATTCCTTTTCCAGAGGGAAAAGGTGTCAACTCAATTCAGGACGGGTCAGCACCAAGAAAAAGGCGCCCACTGGGCGCCTTTTTCAATCCAGGCCGCGCGTCGCGCGGGTATCGAGCCTCAATTCCAGCTCAGTACCACCTTGCCGGCCTTGCCCTGTTCCATCAGGTCAAAGCCCTTCTGGAACTCGTCGATCGGCAGCTGGTGGGTGAGCACCTTGCCGAGCGGGAAGCCGGACAGCACCAGCTGGGTCATCTTGTACCAGGTCTCGTACATCTTGCGGCCGTAGATGCCCTGCACGGTCAGGCCCTTGAAGATGATCTTGTCCCAGTCGCAGCCGGCACCCTTGGGCATGATCCCCAGCATCGCGATCTTGCCGCCGTGGTACATGCAGTCGAGCATGTCGTTGAACGCACGCGGGTTGCCGCTCATTTCCAGGCCCACGTCGAAGCCCTCCATGTGCAGGTCCTTCATCACGTCCTTGAGCGAGGTGTTGGACACGTTGACCACGCGGGTGGCGCCCATGTCGGCGGCCAGCTTCAGGCGGAAATCGTTGACGTCGGTGACCACCACGTTGCGCGCGCCGATGTGCTTGCAGATGCCCGCGGCGATGATCCCGATCGGCCCGGCGCCGGTGATCAGCACGTCCTCGCCGATGACGTTGAACTCCAGCGCGCAGTGCGCCGCGTTGCCATAGGGGTCGAAGAAGGCGGCCAGCTCGGACGGGATCTGGTCGGGGATCGGCCACAGGTTGCTGGCCGGCATCACCATGTACTCGGCAAACGCACCGTTGACGTTGACGCCGATGCCCACCGTGTTCGGGCACAGGTGCGGGCGGCCGCCGCGGCAGTTGCGGCAATGCCCGCAGACGATGTGGCCTTCGGCCGAGACGCGCTGGCCGATCTCGTAGCCGGTCACGCCCGGGCCGATCTGGGCGATGCGACCGACGAACTCGTGGCCGATGGTCAGGCCCGGCTTGATGGTGCGCTGGCTCCACTCGTCCCACAGGTAGATGTGCAGGTCGGTACCGCAGATGGCGGTCTTCTCCAGCTTGATCAGGACTTCGTTCGGGCCCGGGGTGGGGACCGGCACGTCTTCCAGCCAGATGCCCTTGCCGGCTTCACGCTTGACCAGGGCCTTCATCGTTTGCTGCGCCATCTCGGTGGAACTCGTCAGGGGGAAAACGCGGATTATAGGGCCGTCGGCGGTTTGCCCATGTTGCAGCGCGGGTGGTCTGGCGGGGCAGGGCGGGCGCGATCCCGGCCAGGCCCATGACTTCCGGGCTTCGGGGCGGGGCAGGGGGCTGGGCTACACTTCGCGGTTCTTTCACCAGGGGCTGCTCAATGCGCTCGAACCTGCTCGCTTTCTCCGTCGTCGCCAGCCTTGGGCTGGTCCAGGTCGCCCAAGCCGCCGAAGGCATGTGGGTGCCGCAACAGCTGCCGGAGATTGCCGGGCCGCTCAAGCAGGCCGGGCTGAAGCTGTCCGCCGAACAGATCTCCAACCTGACCGGCGACCCGATGGGCGCGGTGGTGGCGCTGGGCGGCTGCACGGCCAGCTTCGTGTCCCCGCAGGGCCTGGTGGTCACCAACCACCATTGCGCGTATGGCGCCATCCAGCTCAACTCGACCGCGCAGAAGAACCTGATCAAGGACGGCTTCAACGCCCCCACCCTGAAGGACGAGCTGAGCGCCGGCCCCAACGCCCGGGTGTTCGTGCTGGACCAGATCACCGACGTGACCGACCAGGCCAAGGCCGCCATTGCCGCCGCCGGCAAGGACCCGCTGGCCCGCAGCCGCGCGCTGGATGCCTTCGACAAGGCCCAGACCGCCGCCTGTGAAGCCGATGCCGGCTTCCGCTGCCGCCTGTACAGCTTCTCCGGCGGCAACACCTACCGCCTGTTCCGCAACATGGAAATCAAGGACGTGCGCCTGGTCTATGCGCCCCCGGGCAGCGTGGGCAAGTTCGGCGGCGATATCGACAACTGGATGTGGCCGCGCCACACCGGCGATTTCTCGTTCTACCGTGCCTACGTGGGCAAGGACGGCAAGCCGGCCGCCTTCGCCGCCGACAACGTGCCCTACCAGCCCAAGCACTTCCTGAAGTTCGCCGACCAGCCGCTGGGCGCGGACGACTTCGTGATGGTGGCCGGCTACCCGGGCCGCACCAACCGCTACGCCCTGGCCGGTGAGTTCAACGAAACCGCCCGCTTCACCTATCCCACCACCGCCCGCCACTACAACGCGGTGCTGAAGATGATCGACGAGGCCGGCAAGGCCGACCCGGACGTGAAGGTGAAGTACGCCGCCACCGCGGCCAGCATGAACAACGTGGCCAAGAACTACCTGGGCCAGCTGGAAGGCTTCAAGCGCATCGACGCGGCCGGGCAGAAGCAGGCCGAGGAAGCGGCCGTGCTGGCCTGGCTGAAGAAGCAGGGCGCCGCCGGCAAGCCGGCCCTGGCCGCGCACGCGCAGCTGCTCAAGCACCTGGACACCAGCAAGGCCACGCGTGAGCGCGACCTGTTCGTGGCCCAGTTCAACAACACGTCGGCGGTCAGCGCGGCCCTCACCCTGTACCGCCTGTCGATCGAGCGCGCCAAGCCCGATGCCGAGCGCGAAGCCGGGTACCAGCAGCGCGACCTGACCACCATCGAAGGTGGCCTCAAGCAGATGGACCGCCGCTACGTGGCGAAGATGGACCAGCAGCTGCAGACCTACTGGCTGGACCAGTACGTGGCCCTGCCGGCCGCGCAGCGCGACAACGCCGTGCTCAACACCTGGCTGGGGGGCAGCGACGAGGCCGCCGTGAAGTCGCTGGTGGGCAAGCTGGCCGGCACCCAGCTGGGCAGCCTGGACACGCGCCTGAAGTGGTTCAACGCCGACCGCGCCGCCTTCGAAGCCAGCACCGATCCGGCCATCCAGTACGCCGTGGCCGTCATGCCGGCGCTGCTGAAGCAGGAAGAGCAGAAGAAGATCCGCGAAGGCGAATCGCTGACCGCCCGACCGCTGTACCTGCAGGCCGTGGCCGACTACAAGAAGAGCCAGGGCGAGTTCGTCTATCCCGATGCCAACCTGTCGCTGCGCATCACCTTCGGCAACGTCATGGGCTACGGCAAGGACGGCGTGAACTACACCCCGTTCACCACCCTGGAAGGCGTGGCCGCCAAGGAAACCGGCGAAGACCCGTTCGATTCGCCGAAGGCGCTGCTGGCCGCGGTCAAGGCCAAGCGCTACGGCGGCCTGGAAGACAAGCGGATCGGCTCGGTGCCGGTCAACTTCCTGTCCAACCTGGACATCACCGGCGGCAACTCCGGCTCGCCGGTGCTCGATGCCAACGGCAAGCTGGTGGGCCTGGCCTTTGACGGGAATTGGGAATCGGTCAGCTCCAACTGGGTCTTCGACCCGGTGATGACCCGCATGATCGCGGTGGACAGCCGCTACATGCAGTGGATCATGCAGGAAGTGGCGCCAGCGCCGCAGCTGCTCAAGGAATTGAACCTGAGCCCCTGATCCTTCCAGACCCCGCGGCGAGAGCCGCGGGGTTTTTCGTTGGGTCGGCATCTACCGGGTATCATGCGTCTTCCCCTCGGATCATTCACATCATGTGAATGATTGCGACAGCCATCCTCCCCCCAAGGACTCCCAGTACGCATGCGCATCCTGCTCGCCCGCCACGGTGAAACACCGTGGAATGCCGAAGGCCGTTACCAGGGCCAGATCGATATCCCGTTGTCGCCGATCGGCGAAGCCCAGGCCAAGGCCCTCGGCGAGCGCCTGGCGTCGGTGGATATCACCCGCGCGGTGGCCTCGCCACTGTCGCGCGCGCAGCGCACCGCGCAGCTGGCCCTGGGCGCCGACCGCGCGTCGATGCTGCTGACCGAACCGGACCTGCAGGAAATCGCCCACGGTGAGTGGGAAGGCCTGCTGGCCAGCGAAATCAATGAAAGGGATCCGTCGCGCCTGCAAGCCTGGCGCAACGAACCGGACACCGTGCTGATGCCCGGCGGCGAATCGCTGCGGCTGGTGCTGGAGCGCAGCTGGCGCGGCCTGCTGCGCGCCACCGACGGCCTCGGCGAGCACGACACCCTGCTGGTGGTCGCCCACGATGCGGTCAACCGCGTGATCCTGTGCCGCATCCTGGGGCTGCCGTTGTCGCGCCTGTGGAGCTTCCGCCAGGCGCCGACCACGCTCAACCTGCTGGAAGGCCCGGACCTGGACCAGATGGAGGTCGTGCGCATGAACGACTGCGCCCATCACACCCCGTTCTTCGGCGAAGCCAAGCACCGCGCGCTGTAATCCCCACGCCCCCGTCGCCCGCCCCATCGATCCAACGCCCATGACCACCGTTCGCCCGCATACCCTCACCGATTGGCTCACCTACATCGAGCAGCAGCATCCGGCCAGCATCGACATGGGCCTGGAGCGCGTGCGCGGCGTGGCCCAGGCGATGGGGCTGGCCGCGCCGGGGGCGCATACCATCGTGGTCGGCGGCACCAACGGCAAGGGCTCCACGGTGGCCTTCATCGAGGCCATCGCGCGCGCGGCCGGCTGGAAGGTCGGCGCGTACACCTCCCCGCACCTGCTGCGCTACAACGAGCGCGTGCGCATCGACGGCCAGGACGTGGACGACGCGGCGCTGGTGGCGGCCTTCAACGCCATCGAAGACGCACGTGGCAGCACCACGCTCACCTATTTCGAGTACGGCACGCTGGCCGCGCTGCAGCTGTTCGCCGACGCCGGGCTGGACCTGGCCGTGCTGGAAGTGGGCCTGGGCGGGCGCCTGGATGCGGTCAACATCGTCGATGCCGACGTGGCGGTGATCACCACCGTGGACATCGACCACAGCGACTGGCTGGGCGAGGACCGCGAGGCGATCGGTGCGGAGAAGGCCGGCATCATCCGCGGCTGGAAGCCGGTGATCCTGGGCGAAACCGATCCGCCGTCCAGCGTGCTGGCCCGTGCCTACCTGCTGGGCGCCAACGCCATCCGTGGCGGCAGCGATTTCTTTGCCGAGGCCATCGACGCCACGCAGTGGCGCTGGCGCGACGTGGGCTTCCGCATCGACCTGCCGATGCCTGCCTTGCGCGGTCTGATCCAGTTGCGCAATGCGGCCTCGGCGATCGCGGCGCTGCGCACCCTGGACCTGCCGCTGCCGCGCACGGCGATCAGCGCCGGCGTGGCCAACGCCCGCATCCGTGGCCGCCTGCAGCCGGTGGACCGGCACGGCGTGGAGGTGCTGGTGGACGTGGGCCACAACCCGCAGGCGGCGCGCGAACTGGCGCTCGCCCTGGCCGCCGCGCCGGTGGCCGGGCGCACCCTGGCGGTATTTGCCGCGTTGCAGGACAAGGATGCGGTGGGCGTGGTGCAGGCCTTGGGCGAACAGGTCCAGCAGTGGCACCTGGCCGGGCTGGAAGGCCCGCGTGGGCAACCTGCGGCGGACCTGCACGCGCGCCTGCACGACACCGCCGCGGCCAGCGGCACCTGCCACGCGCGCGTGGTCGATGCGTTGCAGGCGGCCCTGGCCCAGGCCCAGCCCGGTGACCGGGTGCTGGTGTTAGGCTCGTTCCACACCGCCGCCGAGGCATTGCAGTGGCTGGAGCCGGCGGCGTGAGCCAGCCCTGGCCCGGCGCGGCGGCCGTTCAGCCGCAACAGACGCCGCTCACGCGGACACCCGTATAATCGCCGTGGCATTCCGCCGCGCCGCCCCTGCCTGCCTTCCGTGGATACTCCTCTGAAACAGCGACTGATTGGTGCCATCGTCCTGGTGGCGTTGGCCGTGATTTTCCTGCCCATGCTGGTCAAGGGCCCCGCGCCGGACAGCGGCGTGGCCAACGTGCCGATCAGCGCGCCGGCGGCGCCTGCCGATGGTGAGTTCCAGACCCGCGAGCTGCCTCTGGTGGCGCCCACCGGCGGGGCCACCGGCCTGCAGGGCGCGTCCAGCACGCCGCCGCTGCAGGAGGGCGTCGCCACTGCCCCGGAGACGGCGGCCACCGACACGTCCCCGGCGGTCGCGGCCGGCAATTTCGCCGTCAGCTTTGGCGCCTATGGCAGCCAGGCCGACGCCGACGCGGTGATCGCCTACCTCAAGAAGTCGCAGCTGCCCGGTTTCAGCGAACCGGCCACCATCAATGGACGCCAGGCCTGGCGCGTGCGCGTGGGTCCCTACGTCGATCGCGCGCAGGCCGAAGCCGCGCGCCTGCAGGCGGTCAAGGTGCGCAACGACGTCAAGGCCGAAGTGGTCACCCTGGATGCGCGCGCCGACAGCGCCGTGGCCGCCGCGCCCGCACCGACCCCGACGCCCGCCAGCACCGCCACCGCGTCCAGTGCCAGCGCCGCCTCCGCAGGCGCGGCCGTGACCACCGAAGCGCTGCCGCCGGAGCCGGTCGCCGCGCCCAAGCCGGCCGCGCCCAAGCCCGATCCCAAGCCGGTGGCCGCCGCGCCCAAGCCGGAGCCGGCCCCGGCCGCCAAGCCGGTGGCCGCGCCGGCCGCGCCGGCGGCCAGCAGCGTCGGCTTTGCCGTGCAGCTGGGGGCATTCGGCCAGGCCGTCGAGGCCAACGCGCTGCGCGACAAGGTCCGCGCCGCCGGTTTCAGTGCTTTCGTAGAGCAGGTACGCACCGACAAGGGCACGCTCAACCGCGTGCGCGTCGGCCCGGTCGCCAATCGAGCAGAGGCGGAGAACCTCAAGGCTCAGGTTGCGTCCAAAGTCGGCGTGGCCGGCATGGTCCGGCCGCACCCCTGATGCCGGCCCTGCGCCCGTGCCTTGAGGCCGGACCGTTCCTCGGCGGAGGACGCGCATGATCGATTTCTTCCTGTTGGCCGTCATCGGCATCTCCACCCTGCTGGGGGTGATGCGGGGTTTCGTCAGCATCGTCATCAGCACCCTGTCCTGGCTGCTCGGCGGCTGGGCGGCGCTGATGTTCGGCAAGTCCTGCGCGGGCTGGTGGTCGGCCCCGTCCGCGCCCGGCACCGGGCACTACTTTGCCGGCTACCTGAGCGTGTTCCTGCTGGTGATGGTCTCGGTCTGGGGCATCGGCCTGGTGATCCGCCAGGCAGTGCGTTCGACCAGCCTGAACGGCGCGGACCGGATGATGGGCGGCGCGCTCGGCGTGGCCCGTGGCGGCCTGATCGGCTGCGTGCTGTTGCTGGTGGCCTCCTACACCCCGTTGCCGCGCGAAGCGGCCTGGCGCGACTCCAACCTGCGCGCGGTGCTGGGCCCGGGCGTGGGCTGGATGCAGGCCAAGATGCCGCGCATGCCGGCCATGCCGCAGATGCCCGGCCTGGACGGCATGCCCAGCCTGGAGGGCATGAAGGGCCTGCCCAAGGCGCTGCCGGAAGTGAACATGCCGCAACTGTCCGGCGGGGAGTTGGGCAAGCCGGGCCTGACAGGCGATAATGGCGTGCTTGCTGGACTGCTGGCAGGGCGCGGATGGCCGCGGACCCTGGATGAAACCCCGCAACAGACCGGGGACCCGGCCGACGTCGGGGCGCGCAATGGCAACCCGGCCACCTCCCAGTACAACGATCCGGCGCTCGTGCGTCCGGACCAGCCCGATCCGGCACGGAGAGGGTCCCCCGGCCAGGCACGGCCACCTTCACAGTAGATGGGCACAGCCCAGCGGAGATTCGCACCATGTGTGGCATCGTCGGAATCGTCGGCAACCAGAACGTCGCCGGGCAGTTGTATGACGGCCTGACCGTCCTCCAGCATCGTGGCCAGGATGCGGCCGGCATCGCCACCGCCGACGGTACCCGCCTGCGCGTGCAGAAGGCCAACGGGCTGGTCCGCGATGTGTTCGATGCCAAGCGCATGTCCACCCTGGAAGGCCGCGTCGGCATCGCCCACGTGCGCTACCCGACGGCGGGCTCGGAAGGCATGGACGAGGCGCAGCCGTTCTACGTGAACTCGCCCTACGGCATCGCGCTGGCCCACAACGGCAACCTGATCAACACCGAGGCGCTGCGCCAGCAGGTCTTCGAGCAGGACCGCCGCAACGTCAACACCGACTCGGACAGCGAAGTGCTGCTGAACGTGTTCGCCTACGAACTGGACGCGCAGCGCCAGCTCACCCCGGAAGCGGCGATCCGCGCCGTGGCGGGCGTGCACCGCCGCTGCAAGGGCGGCTATGCGGTGATCAGCGTGGTGCTGGGCCTGGGCCTGGTCGCCTTCCGCGATCCGCACGGCATCCGCCCGCTGGTGCTGGGCAAGCGCGCGCACGCCGAAGGCGATGAGTACATCGTGGCGTCCGAATCGGCGGCCCTGGACGTGCTGGGCTTCCAGCGTGTGCGCGACGTGCGCCCGGGCGAGGCGCTGGTGATCACCGCGCGCGGCGAGCTGTTCTCCGAGGTGTGCGCCGAGCCGGCCGAGCACAGCCCGTGCATCTTCGAATACGTGTATTTCGCCCGCCCGGACTCGATGATCGACAACGTCTCGGTGCACAAGGCGCGCATGCGCATGGGCATCAAGCTGGGCGAGAAGATCCTGCGCCTGCGCCCGGACCACGACATCGACACCATCATCCCGATCCCGGATACCTCGCGCGACGCCGCGCTGGAGATCTCCAACACGCTCGGGGTGAAGTACCGCGAAGGCTTCATCAAGAACCGCTACATCGGCCGCACCTTCATCATGCCGGGGCAGGGCGAGCGGGTGAAGTCGGTGCGCCGCAAGCTCAATCCGATCCACCTGGAGTTCCGCAACCGCGTGGTGCTGCTGGTGGACGACTCGATCGTGCGCGGCACCACCAGCCAGCAGATCGTGCAGATGGCGCGCGATGCCGGTGCGCGCAAGGTGTACCTGGCCAGCGCCGCGCCGCCGGTGCGCTATCCCAACATCTACGGCATCGACATGCCGGCGGCCGAGGAGCTGGTGGCGCACAACCGCAGCATCGAGGAAATCGAGAAGCACCTGGGCTGCGACTGGCTGATCTACCAGGACATCGAAGACATGGAAGCGGCGGTGCGCGAAGGCAATCCGGAGCTGAAGGCATTCGATTCGTCGTGCTTCAACGGCGTGTATCCCACCGGGATCGAGCCGGGCTATTTCGAACGCATCCAGCAGTTGCGCTCGGACGACGCCAAGCACAAGCGCCGCGCCTGAGGGCAGGGCGATGGCTGCACCGTTGCCGCTGGAGGCGGCCGGCAACCTGCTGCGCGCCGCGCAGCACTGCCTGGCCGCCACCGATCCGCTGCACAAGGTCGCGCTGACCCAGGCCTATGCGGCGCAGTTCCGCGCGGGCCTGCTCAAGGTGCGCGCCGATGCGCCGCCGCCCGATCCGATCCGGATGCCGGGGCGGCCGCCCAAGCCCACCCTCGTGCATCCGCGCGACCTGCCCAAGCGCGGCCTGGGCAGTGCCGAGGGGCGCGCGGCGTTCATCCATGCCATCGCCCACATCGAACTCAATGCCATCGACCTGGCGTGGGACGCGGTGTATCGCTTCCGGGGCCTGCCCGGGTCGTTCCATGCCGACTGGGTGGGCGTGGCCGATGACGAGTCGCGCCATTTCATGCTGCTGCATGGCCGGCTGCAGGCGCTGGGCTTCGACTACGGCGACTTCGACGCGCACAACGGCCTGTGGGAGATGTGCGAGAAGACCGCGCACGACGGGCTGGCGCGCATGGCGTTGGTGCCGCGCGTGCTCGAAGCGCGCGGGCTGGATGTCACCCCCGGCATGATCAACAAGCTGCGCTCGGCCAACGACCCGGCCACCGCCGACGTGCTGGAGATCATCCTGCGCGAGGAAGTGGCGCATGTCGCCGCCGGCTCGCGCTGGTACCACTGGTACTGCAAACGTGCCGGCGTCGAGCCGCGGGCGCGCTTCATCGCGCTGTTGAACGAATACGCCGGCGGCTTTTTGTACGGCCCGTTCAACCTCGAAGCCCGCCTGCTGGCCGGCTTCGACGAAGAAGAACTGGCCGACCTCATCGAACAGGCCGGGCGCACCAGCGGCCCGGCGAGGTAGTCGCGCGCCGGCGGTGTGCCGGTTGGATTGGTATGGCGTGCAGCCACCCATGGGGTGGCTCTACCCTGGCATTGCGGGCAGCCACCCATGGGGTGGCTCTACCCGTCCGCGCGCACGATCAACGCCCGGGAATGCCGGCCATCCCAAGCCCGCCTCCAACCCCGGGGGTAGAGCCACCCCATGGGTGGCTGCTCTCCGAACCGGCATCGCGCGCGAACATCGCATCCGTGCTTCCCGCTTTTCTCACACGTTGGGCAACACCACGCGCTTGCCATCCTCGGTGGGGCGGTTGATGTAGAACAGGCCCGGGCCGGGGCGGTACGGCAGCTCACGGGTGGCTTCGTCGGCGGCGTAGAGCAGGGCGGTGTCACCGAGCGCGTCGAAGTTCCAATGCGCCGACTGCATCAGGTAGCGCTGGCGCAGGCGCAGTGCCTGCGCCGCCTCCAGCGGCTGCCCGGCCAACAACCGCGTGGCGATCGGCTGCAGCTCGTCGGGCAAGGCCAGTGCCGGCACCGCGTCCACCGGCTGGCGCCAGCGCACGCCGGCCTGCGTCGCGCGCTGCTGCATCAGGCGCAGCGCGATCCACTGGTAACGCCCGTCGATCTCACGCTTGAGCACCACCGCCGCATGCACGAAAAGCTGCCACTGCGGTCGCACGCTCACGCTGCCGGCCACCCGCTGCGCCTGCCAGCGGTGCCACACATCCACCCACACCGACGCCTCATCCAGTCCCAGCGCCTGCTGCCAGCGTGCGCAGGCCGCCAGCGCCTGGCGGTACACGTCGCTGTCGCGCAGTACCGCAAGCGGCGGCACCGCGGCGTCGGCCACGCCGTGCCCGCGCAGGCGCTGGCCGAGCGGGCGGGTCAGCAGTTTCGGCCCCTCGATGCGCTGGTCGTAACCGCCGCCGATGTTGGCGTGCACGCCGGGCAGGGCGATCTCCTCATGCTGCGGGGCCACGCTGGTCAGCGCGAAGTGCTGGCGATGCTCGTCGCGGGCCACCAGCTGCAGCACCTTGCCCGCGCACCCTACCGGCAGGCCCACCGCCGGCAGCTCGTCGCGTTGCTGGCGGTTGATCGCCACCACCGTGTCGAACAGCCCGACGAACCGCGCCATCGGTGAGGCGATGGTGGCCTCGTCGGCCCGCTGCCAGCCGGTGCGGCGCAACTGCTCGCGCAGCCAGTCGCGGCCATCGGCACGGTTGAGGCGGTGCAGCGCATCGCGGGCGGAGGCGGCCCCGCGCGAAAACCCGAACAGGTCGATGCATACCCGGCCCAGCACCGCCTGTGGATGGTGCCGCGCCAGGCGGCGCAGTGCGTCGGGCAGGTACTCGTCCAGCGCCCGCCGCACCTTGGCGCGCACGCCGGTGCGCCCGATGCCGAAGGCCAGGCCCATCAGGTCGTCGTCTTCACCGGTGCGCGTGCCGACCCCTTCGATGTAGATCGCCAGCGACAGCGTCTCGCCCGCGCCCGGCCCATCGCGGTCATCCGGGTACAGCGCATGCAGCCGCGCGATGTTGGTGAGGCCGTTGCTGTAGCTGCTGGTCAGGCGGCTCTGGTAGGGCGAGGCGTTGTCGGCCACCGGCACGGCCGGCGCGCGCGCGGTGGGCGTGGTGCTGCCCGGCGGGCGCGAGGCACGCAGCAGGTTCTCGGCGTTGTTGCGGGTGCCGTCGAAGAACAGGCCGATCTGCAGCGAATGGGGCGCGGCGAAGGGCGGAGCGGGCTGTCCTGCCATGGCGCGGGGTCCCCAGGGTTCAGGCCAAAGGTAGCGCGAAAACGACACGGACGCGACGTCGCTGAACCGCGATGTCGGCGGTCACAGTTCGGAATGTTGATTAGTACTGTCTATTGAATTCACGCGATTGGTTGGCGCCATATGGGCGAACCCCGGGCCCGGGGCGACACCGCAGCAACGACTACCCACCCCGTTTTCCACTCAAAGAGAGACGACACGATGTCCAGATCGATGAGCAAGGCCGCAGGTGTGATCACGTTGTGCCTGGCCGCGGCCGGCGCTGCCAGCGCCGCCCCGTTGTTTGAACCGGTCACGGTGCTCAGCCGCGCCGGCGCCGCCAACCAGCCTGCCGCCCAGGCGGTGTTGTCGGCCGCCTCCACCGCCGCGGTGCAGGAAGTGCGCGTGGACGCTGCCGCAGTCGGTGCGGCGCAGCGCCACCTCGAGTTCGAACTGCTCGGCACCCAGGTACAGGCCGTGCAACAGCGCGTGGAAGCGCTGCCCGATGGTGGCAGCGTCTGGTACGGGCAGCTGCAGGCGCGCGACGCCCGCCTGACCGCCAAGGCCGGTGCCACCGACCCGGCCAACTCGGTGATCCTGGTGCGCTCGGGCGACACGGTGACCGGCACGATCCGCAAGGATGGCCAGCTGTATCGCCTGCGCCCGCTGAGCGACGGCCGGCACGTGCTGGTGGAGGTGGACGAATCGCGGATGCCCGCCGACCACCCGGCCGACTACAACAGCCTGCCGCAGGTGGCCATGCCGGTCAGCGATCGCGCAGGCATCGCCGCGGCGTCCTCCGGCACCCCGGCCACCATCCGCGTGCTGGTGGTGGCCACCAATGGCGCGGTGGCTGCCTATGGCGGCAACATGCAGTCGCTGGTGCAGCTGGCGGTGGCCGAGGCCAACCAGGGCTACGTCAACAGCAACGTCGGCATCACCCTGCAGCTGGCCGGGTATGAAACCACCAGCTACACCGAGTCCAGCAGCTTCTCCACCGATCTGTCGCGCTTCCGCAATACCGCCGACGGGGTGATGGACAGCATCCACACCAGCCGCAACAACACCCGCGCCGATGTGGCGGTGCTGGTGATCAACAACGCCAGCTCGTGCGGCCTGGCCTCGGGCATCGGCTCCACCGCGGCCACCGCGTTCGCGGCGGTGCACTGGGATTGCGCCACCGGCTACTACTCCTTCGCCCATGAGATCGGGCACCTGCAGAGCGCCCGCCACGACATCGCCACCGATGGCAGCACCTCGCCGTACAGCTATGGCCACGGCTACCGCTACGAGCCGGCCAGCGGCGCGCGCTGGCGCACGATCATGGCCTACAACTGCACCGCCGGGTGCCCGCGCCTGAACTTCTGGTCCAACCCGAACATCAACTACAACGGCGTGCCGATGGGCATTGCCAGCAGCGCCGACAACCAGCGCGTGCTGGTCAACACCAAGGCCACGGTGGCCGCCTTCCGCTGAGGCACGTGGACCGCCTCCATCGACGCTGCGGCGGGGATGGAGGCGGGCGTTGCGCGCGATCGTTGATTCGCATCAGCGATCGTTTTCACGCTACCCGCCAATTGTTTTGATACCGCGACGCAGCTAACGCTGGCTTTACCTCTGCCGCTGTCGGCGACCGTATCGTGGGCGTTGTTCCCGCTCGCGATGGCCAGGTGGCTGATGTCGTTTCCCGTGTTGAATCGCCGCCGTTTCCTCGGCACGTCGCTGCTGACCGCCGGCGCGCTCGCGCTGCCTTCCACCGGGTTGGCACAAGCCTGGCCAGCGGCACAGGCGCGTGCCACGTTCGATGCCAACTGGTGGTGGGGGACGTTCCGCACGCTCACGCTGCGCGCGCTGGCGATGGTGCCGGAAGTGGGCGGCGTGCTGTCGCTGTTTGGCGGGCTGTTCTTCCCGGGCAGCCCGTTCGCCAGCGACGACGCGCAGTGGAAGTCCTACGTCGCCGCGGTCAACCGCATCGTCGACAAGAAAGTGGATGAGGCGATGTACGCGCGGCTCGAGGCCAGCCTGGCCGGCTTCACCCGCAGCAGCCGCCTGTTCGTTTCCGCGTTGCAGACCGGCGATGCCCAGCACATCCGCAGTGTTGTCGACGCGCTCAACATCAGCTTCACCACGGCCATCGCCGGCTTCATGCTGAAAGGCCACGAGGCGCGCCTGCTGCCGTTGTTCGTGCCGGTGGCCAACCTGCACCTGGGCCTGTTGCGCCAGGCGGTGCAGCAGGGGCACCTGCGGCAGTTTCCAGCCCCTGTCATCGCCGACTACCAGAGCCAGCTGCAGCTCAACATCCAGGATTACGGCCAGTACTACGACGCGGTCGTGGCCGAGCAGCTGCAAGCGGCTGCCGCCGCCCACCCGCATGACCCGCAGCGGCACCGTAACGAACCGCTGGCCTCGGTTTACACCCTGCGCAGCCAATTGCAGGGCGGCCTGGGCGATGTGCGCGACTGCTGGCCCGGCTTCGACACCGCCACCCATCCCGGCCCGGTCAACCTTCAACTCAACCGCGAGCTTTTCAGCATGCTGATCGGCTCCTACTTCGACGGCAAGGTCAACGAACCGGCGCAGGTCCCGCTGCCATCGCCGCCCACGGGCACGATCCAGCAGATCACCCTGCAGGGGGCGGTGTTCGTTGACGGGCTGACCCTGTCTTACGCTGAGGCACAGGGGCCCGACGGGGCCAGCGCGGTGCAGGTGGGGGGCAACGGCGGGGCGCGGTTTGTGCACGACGACATCGTGCAGCGCGGCCACGTGCGCGCGGTGCTGGCACGGTTCGGCTATGCGGTGGACATGCTGGCGCTGGAGTTTGGCGATGGCAGCCGCAGCCTGGCGGTGGGCAGTGACTGGTACCAGGACCAGCATCCGTACACGCGGCTGGGCTTTGCCGACCACCACCTGTCCAGCGTGCTCGGCTTCGGCACCGCGCGTGGCTACGGCGGGGTGTTGTCCGGTTGCATGTTCGGCTTCCAGCTGGATGAGCCGGGCGGGCGGGGGCCGGTGGATGACGCGCTGCGCCAGCGGCTGCGCCAGGTGGTGCCGGCGGCCGCCCGCGCGCTGGACGGGTGACCGTGGCGGCGGGCGCGGCCGTCAGCGTGCCAGGGTATCCAGCGTCCAGCCCTGCGGCGACACGCGCAGCACCGAGCCCTGCTCGTACCAGTCGCCGAGCACGATGCGCGTGCAGTCGCGGCCACCGGCCTGCAGGGCATGGATCGCCGGGCGATGGGTGTGGCCGTGGATCAGGGTGTCCACGCCGTGGCGCACGAAGCTGGCGTCCACCTCGGCCGGGGCCACGTCGGTGACGGTTTCGAAGGTGGAGCGATCGCTCTGCTTCATCTCCGACTGTTTGGCCTGGCTGGCCTCGCGGGCTTTCTGCGCAAAGGCGATGCGCGCGGCCAGCGGCTGGGACAGGAACTGCGCCTGGAACTGCGGGTCGCGGGTCTGGGCGCGGAACTGCTGGTAGGCCACGTCGTCGGTGCACAGCAGGTCGCCGTGCTGCACCAGCACCGGGCGGCCGTACAGGTCGATCACACTGGGGTCCGGCAGGATGCGGAAGCCGGCACGCCGCGCGTAGTCGTCGCCGACCAGAAAGTCGCGGTTGCCGCGGATGAAGTACACCGGCACACCGGCATCGGCCACGGCATGCAGCGCCGCGGCGACCGCGTCGGCGGCGGCCGACGGGGTGTCATCGCCGATCCAGGCTTCAAACAAGTCGCCGAGGATGTACAGCGCGTCGGCCTGCATCGCTTCATCGCGCAGGAACGCCAGGAACAGCTCGGTAATGGCTGGACGGCTCGGGTCCAGGTGCAGATCGGAAATGAACAGCGTGGTCATGGGCCGCATTGTAAGACGGCCGGCGCGCCTTTGCCGGCGGGTTCGCCTCACACCGGCAGCGGCAGCCACCGCAGGCTGGCGCCGGCCAGCGCCGTGGCGATGGCGGTGGCCGCCAGCACATCGCTGGGGTAGTGCAGGCCCAGGACCACCCGCGACAGCCCCACCGCAACGGTGAAGGGGACCAGCAGCGGTGCCAGCCACGGGTAGTAGGCCAGCGCCACAATGGTGAAGGACACCGCGTGCAGCGTGTGCCCGGACGGGAAGCTGAACTCGTCCAGCGGGGCGACCCAGGCACGGATGCGCAGGTCGGCCGCATACGGGCGCGGGCGTCGCGTCCAGCGTTTGAGGCCCTTGTACAGCAGCAGCGCGGCCAGCCCGGTGGCGGCCATGTGCACCGACGCACGCAGTCCCTCGAAGCCGTCCAGCAGCACCAGCGCGGCCATCAGCGCATACCAGAACACGCCGTCGCCCAGCCGGCTGACCGTCGCAAACCCCCGGCGGATGCGCCGGTGGCGGCAATAGTGGTTGGCCCGGCGGCACCAGCGGGCTTCGCGGCCGCGCAGGGCCTCAAGCGGCGTGGTCGGCATGCGGCCTCCGCGCGTGCGCCAGCTCGGCCAGCAACGCATCGAACTCGGCCACCACCTTTTGGGGGTGCAGGCGTTTCATCGCGGTGGCGGCATTGCGACCGAGCCGCGCACGCAGCACGTCGTCGCCGGCCAGCTGCAGGGCGGCGGCCACGAACTCGCTGTCATCGTTCACGGCAATCCCGTTCTCGTCGGTGCGCAGGTACTCGCGGGCCGCGCCGTAGTCGAAGGCCACCGTGGCCACGCCACTGGCCATCGCTTCAAGGGTGACATTGCCAAAGGTCTCGCTGCGGCTGGGGAACAGGAACAGGTCGCCGCTGGCGAAGTGCCGGGCCAGCGCGTCGCCGCGCTGCACGCCACAGAAGATGAAGTCGGGGTTTTCATGCGCCAATTTCTCGCGCGAGGGACCGTCGCCCACCCAGATGAAGCGTGCCTTGGGCCGGATCTGCTGCAGCCGGCGGAACGCCTTGACCGCCAGCCCGAGGTTCTTCTCCGGGGCGATGCGACCCACGTAAATGGCCGCAAAGCCGGTGCCGTCGATGCCCCATTCCTCGCGCAGCGCCGGGTCGCGGCGCGTGGGCTCGAACTGGCTGCTGTCCACCGCCCGGGCCAGCAACCGCACCCGGTCGAAGCCCTGGCCAGCCAGGAAATCCTGCAGCTCCTGGGTGGGCACCAAGGTGGCATCGGCCTGGTTGTGGAAACGACGCATCCAGCGCAGTGCGGCGGCCTGCAGCCAGGCCACGCCGTAGTCGGGCAGGTACTCGTCGAAGCGGGTATGGAAGCCGCTGGCCACCGGGATGCCCAGGCGCCGCGCGGTGCGCAGCGCCGACCAGCCCAACGGGCCTTCGGTGGCGATGTAGATCGCGTCGGGGCGCTGCTGCTGCCATTGGCGCGCCAGCCGCTTGGGCGCGGGCAGGCCGAAGCGCAGGCCGGGGTAGCGGGGCAGGCCCGCGCCGGCGACCAGCAGGGTGTCTTCGGCTTTCTCGGCCTCGCTGGCCTGGCGGGGGCGCACCAGCTCGACCTGGTGGCCGGCCGCGCGCAGTCCCTGTTCCAGTCCCTGCACGGTCAGGGCAACGCCGTTGACTTCGGGGGGGTATGTTTCAGTGACGATGGCATAGCGCATGGCGGGCCTCCGGTATGCGGGCATGCTGGGCGCGGGCGATGTAGCCGACATGACCGCCACATGACGCGCCGATGACGCGGCCACCGGTACGAAAAAGCCACGGCCCCGAAGGGCCGTGGCTGTCGTGCATGGCCAACGGGCGGCGATCAGAACCGCTGCTGGTACTTCATGTAAACGAAACGACCGACGTCGTAGCCGCCGTAGTAGGAGAACGTCGAGTTCGGCTGGCTGTACATGATCGGGCCGTACTTCTCGAACACGTTGTTGGCACCCAGCGACACCGTCGCATCCCAGGGCAGGGCGTAGCGGAACTGCACGTCGTGGAAGGTGACCGAGCCGCGCCGGTTGTAGTCACGCGTGCCGGCGTACCACGGCGCCTGCCTGCCCGGGTCGGAGCACTCGTCCGGCCGCGTGGTGGCGTCCACACAGCGTTCCTTGACGCTGGAATAGTAGCGGGCGGTCCAGCTCATCCCGAAGTTGCCCACGTCCCAGCCCAGGGTCAGGTTGGAGCGCACGCGGAAGCCGCTGCCGATGCCGTTGCCTGGCGTGGGCACCACGTCCATCTCGTTGGTGGTGCGCGAGAGGTAGGAGCTGACATACGTGGTGGTCCACGCGGTGCTCACCTTGCCGAAGCCGGTCTCCAGGTGATGACTGAGCTCCAGGTCATAGCCTTCGGTTTCCAGGAAGCCGGAGTTGCGTTTGCCGTACTTCAGGGTGTCCACGATGCCGGTCACCGGGTCGCGGGTGAAGCCGCTGCAGCGCGAGGTGATGCCCAGCTCATAGCAGTCACGCAGCATGTCATTGGGATGGTCGCTGACGATGGTGTTGTCCACGCGTACCTTCCACCAGTCCAGCGCCACGTTGAGGTGGGGCACGAACGACGGACTCCACACCAGCCCCAGCGTGCGGCTGGTCGAGGTTTCCGGTTGCAGGTCCGGGTTGGAGCCGTTGGTGAACGGCACCGGGGTCTGGTCGCTGCTGCTGGTGATGGGCACGCCGCCCTGGCGCAGCTGGCGGTAGGCATCGGCATTGGCGATGTCGGCGGCGCAGCGGGCGCGCACCTCGGCGCTGGTGGCCGAGGCCCCGTAGACGGTGTCGCAGGGGTCACGGTAGCCCGTGGTGAAGGTCTCCGAGCCACCGCCATACAGATCCGAGATGGTCGGTGCGCGGAAGCCCTGCGCCCAGGTGCCACGCACCAGCAGCTGCTCGATCGGCTTCCACTTGAAGCCGAACTTGCTGTTGAGCGTGGTGCCGAAGGTGCTGTAGTCCGAATGGCGGGTGGCCGCGCTCAAGCTCAGCTCGTGCGCGCCCGGCAGCTCGGCCAGGATCGGCACGCTCAGTTCCAGGTAGGCCTCGTTGACCTTGTAGCCGCCACCGGTCGGGCCGGCGGCGAGGTTGGTGGTGGCACCGCTCTGGGCCAGCGCGTCGGGAATGAACTCCCCGGCTTCCTTGCGCGTTTCCACACCGAAGGCAAAGCCCAGGTCGCCGGCCGGCAGCGTCAACAGCGACCCGGCGATGCTGGCGAACGCGTTGCGCGTGGTGGTCTTGCCGCGGGTGATTTCCGGCGGGAACAGATAGTCGATCAGGGCCTGGTTGCCGGTCAGGCCATTGGGGTCGTTGCTGCCGTAAGGCACCAGCGGGTTCCAGGCCATGCAGCCGGGAATGGGCGCACCGGGCGTGCCGCATTCCACCTTGCCGGTGGCCGGGTCGTAGTACGACGGGCCGACCGAGTTGCGGACGCGCTCCTTGTGGAGGTTGCCGGTGGCGGTCTGCACCAGTTCGCTGCGGTTGTACTGGTAACCCACTTCCCAGTCGAAGTAGCGCTCGCCCAACTCGAAGCTGCCTTCCAGCGCGGCCACCGCGCGCCAGGTGGTGAGGTCGCTGGTGCTGACCCGGGGAACCTCCCAGGTGCGGCGGTTCCAGGCGATGTCGGTCGGGGCGTCATACCCGTGGTGGTTGCCGAACGGGTTGAACCAGCTGTCGGCCGACATCCGGCCGATGCCGGCAGCCGACGACTGCAGCGGATAGCCGGCCAGCTGGCGGCTGGAGCTGCGCTTGTTGTAGCCCAGCTGGGTGGTCAGGCGGATGTCATCGGTGAGGTCCACGCGCCCGTCGAGGAACAGCGAATCGCGCTTGATCGGCGTGATCAGGTGCATCTGCTCCTGCGAGTTGCTGACATCGCCGGTGAACGGGGTCAGGTCGCTGCGATGATAGTTGGCCGGGTTGGTGGGATCGGTACCGCGGTCGAGCGAGTAGTTGCATCCTGCCGCGGCAGTGCAGCCCGGGCCTGCCAGGCCGTTGATCTGGCCCCACTGGCTGATCTGCGTCCAGCCGTCGCCGGGGTGGCGGGTGGTGTTGGGGAACTGGCTGAACCAGCGATCGCGCGCCCACACGCCCTTTTCTTCGGTGTGCTCGGCCGAGAAGGTCAGCGAGGCGCGGTCGTTGGACCAGCCGGCGACCACATCGACACTGGTGCGCGCGCCGTCGCCCTGGCTGTACTGGCCCTGGTAGACGTTGGCGGTGACGCCGTCCACGTTGCTGCGGGTGATGATGTTGATCACCCCGGCCATGGCATCGGAGCCATAGATGGCCGAGGCACCGTCCTTGAGCACCTCCATGCGCTCGATCGCCGAGACCGGCACGCTGGAGATGTCCTGGTAGCCGCCGGTGTTGATGCCCAGGCGCTTGCCGTTGACCAGGACCAGCGTGCGCTGCGCGCCCAGGTTGCGCATGTCGATGTAGCTGCCGCCGGCACTTTCACCGGCGCTGAGGACGTCGGAGCGACTGAGGAACGGGCTGCCGACGGCGGTCAGGTTCTGCAGGATATCGGCGACCGAACTGAAGCCCTGGCGCTCGATGTCCGCGCGGCTGATCGCGAGCACCGGCTGCGCCGATTCCAGATCGACCTGGCGGATGCGCGAGCCGGTGATCTCGATGCGGTCCAGCGTGGTCGGGGTGGCGTCCTGGGCGAGGACGGCGGTGGAGGCCAGGCCAGCGGTGCCGGCAACCAGGGCAAGGCGGATCGCCTGCCCCAGCGGGGTAGTGGATGAAGACATGATCGACTCTCTCTCTAGTGGAACGACGTCCAGGAACAGCGGCGCATCCAGGTGCCGCCTTCCTCAAGGTCCAGCCGCGTAAGGGCCGGGTGTTCCGAGACTAGATCGATTCGTTAAGCACTCATGAAGAACATGAGAGGCCGTTCTCACAAATTAATCACGCATCGCGCATTCTGCGAACCCAACCCACAAATTGCTGCAGATGCACGTTTTCAAAGCGGCAGAAAGCGTCAGGCCAGGCGCGCGCGTCCCTGCGAAACGTGCCCCTGCACAAAGGCGACACGCATAAAAAAAGGGTGTTCGCCCATCTGCGGGGTAAAGGCTTTGCTGAAGCACGCGCGTGCATGCCTTG
>NZ_JAVWXA010000070.1:0-20975 GCF_036662295.1 Stenotrophomonas sp. | reverse complement strand
GGGTGCCCGGCCCTGATTCAACCGGTCAGCTGCTGGCGCAGGTGCGCCAGCAGCCGCTGCACCCGGCGCGAGGGCTGCGCCGCATTGGGAAACACCGCATACACGCCCTGGCGCGGGAAGCGGTGCCCGCGCAGGATCGGCAGCAGCCGGCCAGCGGTCAGGTCCTCGGCAATCAACCAGGCCGGCAACACGGTCGCGCCGGCCCCGGCCAGTGCGAACGCACGCAGCGTGGAGGCGTTGTCCACCGTCGCCACCGCGTCGGCGGGATTGCTGGCAAACACCGCCGCACTGCCATCGGGCGCGACCAGGGGCAGGTCGGCCAACCGCGGGTAGCCCAGCCGGGGCAACGTGCGGACCCAGTCCGGGTCGTCGCGTGCCGCCGCATCGGGCAACCCCGACAACAGCGACGGTGCGGCCACCGCGCACAACGCATGCGCTTCCAGCAGGGTGGCACGCAGCGTCGAATCGGCCATGCGCCCGAGCCGGATGGCCAGGTCGAACCGCTCGGGAATCAGGTCGGCATGGGCCGGCGTGGTGGACAGGTGCAGGCGCAGCTGCGGGTGCAGGGCGCGGAAGCCTTCCAGCAGCGGGACCACCCGGGCGGCGGCATATTCGGGCGTGGTGGTCAGGCGCAACGTGCCACGCAGCTGGTGCTGCTCGCTGCGCGCCTCCTCGATGGCCTGTTCGGCCAGGGCCAGCATCGCCACGCACTGCTGGTGGAAGCGTTCGCCGGCGTCGGTCAGCGCCAGGCTGCGGGTATTGCGCACCAGCAGGGTGACGCCCAGCTCCTGTTCCAGCCGTTTCAGGTTGAAGCTCACCACCGCCTTGCTCTGGCCCAGGTGCTGCGCGGCCGCGGTCAGGCTGCCGGCATCGACCACCGCCTTGAAGGTCTGGAAGCGGTCCAGACTGACCATCGGGCACGGCTCTCTGTCAAAAATGGTTTGACAGTCTTGCATCGGATGTTCGGTTTATCCAGCGCCGTCGAGCGCGCATGCTGCCGCCTCGCAACCGGAGTGCCGCATGACCTATCGCGCCAAAGTGGAGCTGCTGTACCTGCTCGGGTTCTCGCTGGACCTGGTCAACATGTTCATCGGCACGGTGGCCTATCCGGCCGTGGCAGCCGACCTGCACGCCTCGGTGCCGCAACTGGCGTGGATCGGCAACGCCTACATGCTGGGCCTGACCCTGGTGATCCCGCTGGGCAGCTGGCTGGCCGCGCGCCTGGGCGAGCGGTGGCTGCTGTGCCTGTCGCTGGCGATGTTTGCGCTGGGCGCGGTCCTGGCCGGCACCGCACCCAGCATCGAAGCGTTGATCGGCTGGCGCCTGCTGCAGGGACTGGGCGGCGGGTTGCTGATCCCGGTGGGTCAGGCGATGGCCTACCGGCAATGCCCGCCAGCCGAACGTGGCCGCCTCACCGCGCGGATCATGGCCGTGGCGTTGCTGGTGCCGGCGCTGTCGCCGACGCTGGGCGGCTGGCTGGTGGGACTGGGCTCGTGGCGCTGGGTGCTGCTGGCCAGCGTGCCGTTGGCGGCCCTGGCGCTGCTGTTGGCGGCGGTGTGGGTCCGCGCCGGGCGGGCGCCGCGGGCGCTGCCGCCGCTGGACCGGCGCGGCCTGCTGCTGGGCTCGCTGGGCCTGAGCCTGCTGCTGGTGGCCCTGAGCCGGATCGCCGAGGCGCAGGCGCGCGCGCCGGGCATCGCACTGCTGCTGCTCGCCGCGGCGGTGCTGGCGGTCTATGCCCGCACCGCCGCGCGCACCGCCCAGCCGGTGCTGCAGTGGACGCTGCTGCGGCACCCCGCGCTGCGGCTGGCCATGCTGGTCTACCTGCTGGTGCCGGGCACCTTCATCGGCACCCAGCTGGTGGCCACGCTGCTGCTGCACCGGCAGGGCTATACCGCGGCGGCCATCGGCGGCTTCATGCTGCCCTGGGCGATCGCCTCGGCCTGTGCGATCGCCACCACGCGGGCGAGGTTGCCGCGCCTAGGCGCACGGCCGCTGCTGAGCGCGGGCATGCTCTGCCAGGCCATCGGCATCGCGCTGCTGATCGGCGTGCAGGCGCATCAGCCGGGCTTGCCGGTGCTGGCATTCGCGTTGATGGGGCTGGGTGGCAGCCTGTGCAGCAGCAGCGCGCAGACCCTGGCGTTCCAGGGCATGAGCGACGACGAACTGCTGCCCGGCAGCGCGTTGTGGAACCTCAACCGCCAACTCAGTTTCTGCCTGGCCGCCGCGTTGCTGGCCTGCGTGCTGGCGGTGCTGTCGGCGCTGACGCCCGACAGCGCTTTCACCTTCACCCTGCTGCTGGCGGCCGGCATGAGCCTGCTGCCGCTGCTTCTGCTCTGGCGCCTGCCCGCGTCCACCCTGACCTTGAGGACCTCCGCATGACCGATACCTCCGCCTTGCATGAAATCCATGCGCTGCACGTGCTGATCGAAGACTGGTTCAACGCGCGCATCCCGGCCTGCGCACTGGACACGCTGATGGCGCCTTTCAGCGACGACTTCAGCATGGTGGGCATCGCCGGCCAGCGCCTGGATCGCGATGCGGTGCAGGCGCTGTTTGCCGGCAGCCACGGCGCGCGCCCCGGGCTGGTGATCGCCATCGAGGCCGTGCAGGCCACGGCCCTGCCGTCGCCGTTTGCCCTGCTGCGCTATCGCGAAGGGCAGGGCATGGCGGGCGGTGCGATGGGCTGGCGGGAATCGCTGGCCGTGCTGCGCCAGGAGCACGGGCACTGGCGCTGGGTGGCCCTGCATGAGACGCCGAGCCGCTGATCCGGCGCGGCCGGCCCTGCTGCAGCTTTGCACCAGGCGGCGTCTGGCGGCTGAATGCGCGCGATGGCGGCGATCAGGGACCACCGGCATCTACCGGTCCGACGCCGGCGGCGCTAGGCTCGTGGATTGTTCGCCACCTGCCGGGAGAGAGCCCATGCGTGTCCGTGTCGTGCCTGTCGTGCTGTTGAGCCTCATGGTTGCCGCCAGCGTGTCGGCGCAGACCTCGCCGATGACCCCGGACATCCCCGCCAAGGGGTTCGTGACGCCCACGGCCAACGACAACTACGACAAGCGCGTGGTGATGGTGCCGATGCGTGACGGTACAAAGCTCTACACGGTGATCGTGGTGCCCAGGGGCGCGAAGAACGCCCCAATCCTGTTGACCCGCACGCCCTACGACGCGGCCAACCGCGCCAAGCGCATCGACTCGCCCAACATGCGCGACATCCTCCCGCAGGGCGATGAGGTGTTCGTGGACGGCGGCTACATCCGGGTGTTCCAGGACATCCGCGGCAAGTACGGCTCCGAAGGCGATTACGTGATGACCCGGCCGCTGCGCGGGCCGCTCAACGGCACCAAGGTGGACCACGCCACCGACGCCTGGGACACCATCGACTGGCTGGTCAAGCACGTGCCCGAAAGCAACGGCAAGGTGGGCATGCTCGGCTCGTCCTACGAAGGCTTCACCGTGGTGATGGCGCTGACCAACCCGCACCCGGCGCTGAAGGTGGCCGCGCCGCAGAGTCCGATGATCGACGGCTGGATGGGCGATGACTGGCTCAACTACGGGGCTTTCCGCCAGGTCAATTTCGGCTACTTCACCGGGCAGCTGGCCAAGCGCGGCAAGGGGCCGTCGATTCCCAGCGTGGGCGCCGACGACTACACCACCTTCCTGCGCGCCGGCTCGGCCGGCGATTACGCGCGCGCCAACGGGCTGGACCAGCTGCCGTGGTGGCACAAGCTGATCGAACACCCCGCCTACGATGCCTTCTGGCAGGAACAGGCGCTGGATGCGCAGATGGCCAGGACGCCGTTGAAGGTGCCGACCATGTGGCTGCAGGGGCTGTGGGACCAGGAAGACATGTGGGGGGCGGTGCACAGCTATGCGGCGATGGAGCCGCGCGACACCGGCAACACCCTCAACTACCTGGTGATGGGCCCGTGGCGGCACAGCCAGGTGAACTACGACGGCAGCAGCCTGGGCGCACTGAAGTTCGAGGGCGACACCGCGCTGCAGTTCCGCCGCGACGTGCTCAAGCCGTTCTTCGACCAGTACCTGGTGGACGGCGCGGCCAAGGCCGATACGCCCCCGGTGCTGATCTACAACACCGGCGAGAACCACTGGGACAAGCTGCAGCAGTGGCCGCGCACGGCGGCGCAGAGCAAGCCGCTCTACCTGCGCGCCGGCGGCAAGCTGTCTTTCGAGGCACCGCAGCCGGGTGAAGCCACCTTTGAGGCCTACGTGGCCGACCCGGCCAAGCCGGTGCCGTTCGTGCCGCGCCCGGTGCGCTTCGCCGACCGCGACATGTGGACCAGCTGGCTGGTCAAGGACCAGCGTTTCGTGGATGGGCGGCCGGACGTGCTCACCTTCATCAGCGAGCCGTTGACCGCGCCGCTGCGCATCGGCGGCGCGCCGCAGGTGAACCTGCAGGCGGCCACCACCGGCAGCGATGCGGACTGGGTGGTCAAGCTGATCGACGTGTATCCCGACCAGACCCCGTCCACGCCGGAGATGGGCGGCTATGAGCTGGCGGTGTCGATGGCGATCTTCCGCGGGCGCTACCGGGAGAGTTTCAGCTCGCCCAAGGCGATCGCGGCCAACCAGGTGCTGGACTACAAGTTCGGCCTGCCCACGGCCAACCATGTGTTCCAGCCGGGCCACCGGGTGATGGTGCAGGTGCAGTCCAGCCTGTTCCCGCTGTATGACCGCAACCCGCAGACCTACGTGCCCAACATCTACCTGGCCAAGCCGGGCGATTACCAGAAGGCCACCCAGCAGGTATGGCACGCGCCGCAGCAGGCCAGCTTCATTTCGCTGCCGGTGTATTGAGGCCGCTGGCGCGACGGCGGCCGGCCGCGGGTCGGCGCCGCCGCGCAGCGGACGCGGCCACCCCGCGTTGCATCGTCGAAGGCCAGGCGCTAGCGTGCAGCTCCGCTGTTGACTGACGTGATCGATGAAAGGGATGTTCGTGCTGTGCGCGCTGTTGTCGCTTGCCCCTGCCGTGCAGGCGGCACCGGGCGGGACGTTGCCGGTATTGGCCAACCGGTTCGGCGCCGAGGCGCTGATCGATGCGGAAGGCCGCCTGCTGGTGGCGCCCAATGGGGCGCGCCTGCAGCGGTTGGCGGCCGACCGCTGGATGCGCATGCAGGGCGAGGGCACCCCACAGCAGTGGTTTGATGATGGCGGCGCGCTGCTGCGCGAGGATGCCGGCTATGTCGAGTATGGCGAGTCCTTCGTGCTGCCTGGCGCGGCCGGCGCCTCGCCCTTGTGGCAGGCATTTCTGGCCGATGGCAAGGGCGTGCGCCTGGGCCGTGCGGTGGTGGACGCGCTTGGCCAGGTGCGGTGGCCGGCGCTGCCCGATGGCCAGTGGGCGGCGCTGGCGGTCCCCGACCGGGTGCTGTGGACGGCCAGCAGCGCACCGTTGCGGTTCTTCGACCTGGCCGGGCAGCCGGTCATGGACGTGGACGAGCACGCCTGGCAGTGGGTGGCGGGGCCGTTCCCGGGGCGGCCGGTGTACGTGCTGTGCGCGGTCGAGGAAGACGCCCCGTGCCGGGTGATGGACGAGGCCGGCACGGTGGTGTTCGCCGACCACATCGATGCGTTGCTGCCGGTCGCCGATGGCGGCTGGTGGTTGCGCCAGCGTGACCTGTGGCGGCGGGTGGATGCCCGCGGGCGGCCGCTCGACGCGGTGCGTTACCGGCAGGCGGGTCTGTATCCGCGCTTCCGCCAGTACGGCGGCGCGGCCGGCCCGCGGGACTGGCCCGACGAGGTGACGCGCCTGGCCGACGGCCACGGCCAGGGCACGCCCGCGCGTGGCTGGCTGCTTGCCGATGGGCGCTTCCAGGCCCTGCCGCGGCAGCGGGTGGCGTACTGCGGTGGGCGCTGGTGGATCGGCGAGGATGAAGACGGCGCGCCGTGGCAGCCGCTGGCCGATGCGGTGGCCGCGGTGATGCGCGCACCGGACGAGGCGACGCGGCAGGCACCGCCGTGGCGCCTGCGTGCGGCCAGTGCGGGGCGGGGTGCGGCGGTACTCGATTGTGCCGGCGCGGTGGTGTTCGAGCCGGGCAGGGTGGAGCGTTTCGACAGCGTCGACGGCGCGCTGCTGGGCACGTTTGCCGGCGAGCACGCGCCGCGGCTGTGGTGGGATGGCCGCAGCGCACACGAGGTGCCGGCGGGCCTGGCGATCGACGACGACCACCTGGCGCCGCCGCTGCTGCTGCTGCGCGACCAGGCGGCCGGTCGCCAGCATGTCTACAACCTCGCGCTTGGCAGGGTGGTCGGCCGCAGTATCGAGGACGCGGCGCAGGTGGATGAGCGCGCCGTGGTGTTTCGCCGTGACGGCCAACTGGGCCTGATGCTGGCCGATGGCCGCGAACCGCTGGCGGCGGATTACCTGGAGATACTGCCCTGGGGCGAGGACCGCACCTGGACGCGACGCGCCCTCGACGAGGGTGGCGAAGAACTGGCGCTGCTGGATGCCGACTACCACGTGCTGCTGCGCCGGCACCTGGCCTTCAGTGGCGTGACCCTGGAAACCACCTGGCAGGGCGCGCAACCGGGCCACGCGGTGGCCCGGCTCAACCTGGGCACGATGCCGCTGCCGGACGGGCCTTACTTCGTCCAGCAATGGGTGGATCGGAACGGCCGGGTGCTGGTCAGCGACGTGAGCTGCCCGGCAGCGGGCGCCGACGTGCTGGCCAGTGGGGCCGGCGTGCTGCTGGGCCAGGGGTGGCGCGTGGATACGACCCCCGCGCCGCCATGCCGCCTGCCGGCCGCATTGACCCCGCTCCTGCAAGGCGGCGACGCGCCAAGGTGATGCCGGCCAGTGGCCGGCATTCCATGAGCACGTGGAGCCGGCCAGCGGCCGGCATTCCATGGGCCCGTTTGGATGTGCGTGGAGCCGGCCAGCGGCCGGCATTACCGGTCGTGCGCGTGATGACGGCCAGCGGCCGGCACTACCGGGTCGGTGGCTGGGTCATTCGCCCGATACGCTGGGGTAGTCGGTATACCCGTGCGCGCCGCCACCGTACAGCGTGTCTGGATCGAAGGCCGACAACGCCACGCCCAGGCGCAGGCGCTCGACCAGGTCCGGATTGGCGATGAAGGGGCGACCGAAGGCGATCACATCGGCGTAGCCGGAGGCGATCGCCGCCTCGGCCGTGGCCTTGTCGTAGCCGTTGTTGGCGATCCACGGGCCGCGGAATTTGGCGCGCAGGGCCGCGTAATCGAAGGCGATGTTGTCGCGCGGGCCGCCGGTCGCGCCCTCGATGACGTGGATGAAGGCCAACGGGCCGATCGCATCGAGGCGTTCCACCGCACGCTCGAACAGCGGCTGCGGATCGGCATCATGGGCATCATTGGCCGGCGTCACCGGGGACAGCCGCACGCCGGTACGCTCGGCGCCGATTTCCGAGACGATCGCGCGCACCACTTCATCCAGCAGGCGGGTGCGGTTCTCGATGCTGCCGCCGTAGTCGTCGGTGCGCTGGTTGCTGCCGTCGCGCAGGAACTGGTCGATCAGGTAGCCGTTGGCCGCATGCACCTCGACACCGTCGAAGCCGGCGGTGATGGCATTGCGGGCAGCCTGGCGGTAGTCCTGGATCAGCGCCGGGATCTCCGACAACGCCAGCGCGCGCGGCACCGACACGTCTTCAAAGCCGTTGGCGGTGAAGGTCTTGGCCTTGGCCTGCAGCGCGCTCGGCGCCACCGGTACTTCGCCTTCCGGCAGCAGGCTGGTGTGGGAGATGCGGCCGACATGCCACAGCTGCAGCACGATCTTTCCGCCGGCCTCATGCACCGCATCGGTCACGCGCTTCCACGCCTCGATCTGGTCCTGGCTGTAAATACCGGGCGTGTCGAGGTAGCCCTGGCCCAGCGGGCTGATCTGGGTGGCCTCGGCAATCAGCACGCCGGCGCTGGCGCGCTGGGCGTAGTACTGCAATGCCAGCGGGTTGGGCACGCGGCCCTCGATGGCGCGGTTGCGGGTCAACGGGGCCATCGCGATGCGGTTGGCCACGGCGATCGCGCCGAGGCGGGTGGGGGTGAACAACGGGCCGTCACTGGGAAGGGTCATATGCAATACCTTGGGGAGGGCGCTGCGGTCTGCGCAGCGTGGACAGACAAGATGTGGCCGTACGCGGACCAGCATAGGGGCCACTGCGTTGCAGCGATGGGAAGGATTGTTGCGGGTGCCTGCGTGCACGTTCTGTCACGCATTCCAGGCGTACCGTAAGGCCAGATGCAGGCGTGGCCTGCGGCGATATTCCCAAGCAGAGGTACAACGCGATGATTGATTATCAGCTCAAGGGCAAGGTGGCGATCGTGACCGGCGGCGTGTCGGGCATCGGCCTGGCCGCGGCCGAACGGCTTGCCGCCTCCGGGGCGGCGGTGGCGGTGTGGGACCTGAAGGAAGAGGCGGTGCAGCAGACCGCCGAGGCCCTGCGTGCCAGCGGTGCCCAGGCCATCGGCATCGCCCTGGATGTGACCGACGAGCAGGCCGTCGAGGCGGCGGTGCAGCGCACCGTGCAGGAACTGGGTGGGCTGGACATCGCGGTCAACAACGCCGGCATCGGCGGCCCGTCGGCGACCAGCGGCGATTATCCCGTCGACGGCTGGAAGCGGGTGATCGACGTGAACCTCACCAGCGTCTTCCTGTGCCAGCGCGCGCAGATCCAGGCGATGCGCAAGGCGGGCAAGGGCGGCAGCATCATCAACATGGCCTCGATCCTCGGCCAGGTGGGCTTCAACAACTCGGCCGCGTACGTCGCCGCCAAGCACGGCGTCGTGGGCCTCACCCAGACCGCCGCCTGGGAACATGCCGGCGACCAGATCCGGGTCAATGCAGTGGGCCCGGGCTTCATCGCCACCCCGCTGCTGGACAAGATGGACCCGGCGGTGAAGAAGGCGCTGGAAGCCAAGCATGCACTGGGCCGGCTGGGCCGCCCCGAGGAAGTGGCCGCCCTGGTGGCCTGGCTGGCCAGCGACGAGGCCAGCTTCGCCACCGGCACGTATTACGCCATCGATGGCGGCTACCTGGCGCAGTAAACCGCCGCGCCGGTCATGCGGCCGGCACAACGCCGCATGACCGTGCACGCGCGCCTCACCCCTGCCTTCACGGTGCTGCCACGGCGCTCACGCAAGGCTGGCCACAACAGGCAAGCGATGCGGTGAGGACGGGCGGATGGGACTGGAACAAGATCTATCGATCCTGCTGCGTATTGCCGCGGCCATGGTGTTGGGCGGCCTGATCGGGGTGGAGCGCGAGATCGGCAAACATGCCGCCGGCCTGCGCACGCACATGCTGATCGCCGGTGCGGCCGCGTTGATCGTGGGCCTGGGCGACAGCATCGCCGAACATTTCCAGGAAGAGCGCTACCGCGACCTGCTGCAGGTCGATCCGGTGCGCCTGATCGAAGCGGTGGTGGCCTGCGTGGGTTTCGTGGCGGCCGGCACCATCCTGCGTGGCAGCCGCGATGACCAGGTGAGCGGCCTGACCACGGCCAGTTCGTTGATCATGTCCGCGGCGATCGGCATCGCGGTGGGCATCGGCAAATACGTGATCGCCATCGGGGTCAGCCTGCTGTGCCTGATCGTGCTGGCGGTGTTCAGCCGGATCGCCAAGAAACTGGAGCCTTCATGAGCAACCCAAGCAGCCAACATCCTTTCGAGATCCAGCGCCTGGACCACCTGGTGCTGCGCGTGCAGGACCTGGCGCGTGCCGTCACCTTCTATCGCGACGTGCTGGGTTGCACGGTGGCACGCGAGCGCCCGTCGCTGGGCATGGTGCACCTGCATGCCGGCGCATCGATGATCGACCTGGTGGACGTGGCCGGCCCGTTGGGGACGCCCGGCGGCCCGGCGGCAGGCGCGCAGTCGCGCAACCTGGAGCATCTGTGCCTGCGGGTGGAACCCTTCGACGTGGAGGCGTTGCGCGCGCACCTGCAGGCGCACGGCGTGGCGTTGCACGGCAAGCCGGAAAACAACTTCGGGGCCGAGGGCGATGGGATGTCGGTGTACCTGCGCGATCCCGACGGCAACGGCGTGGAACTGAAAGGCCCGGCCAGCGACTGCGGCTGCAGCTGAGGGCCGGCCCGCCCGGCGCGGGCGCATCGCCGATGGTCTAATGGGGCGGGGTGGCGCACAGTGCTTCAATCAGGCACGTGTCACGCCGCTTCCTCCTGTTCCCGGCCGCCCCATGATCATCTCCGCCTCCACCGATTACCGTGCCGCCGCGCAAGCGCGGTTGCCGCCGTTCCTGTTCCACTACATCGACGGCGGCGCCTACGCCGAGCACACGCTGCGGCGCAACGTGGCCGACCTCGCCGAGGTGGCCCTGCGCCAGCGGGTGCTGCGCGACATGGGCGAGTTGCGCCTGGACAGCGTGCTGTTCGGCGAACCGGTGGCAATGCCGGTGGCGCTGGCACCGGTGGGGCTGACCGGCATGTACGCGCGGCGTGGCGAAGTGCAGGCCGCGCGTGCGGCGGCCAGCCGGGGGATTCCGTTCACCCTGTCCACGGTGTCGGTGTGCCCGATCGAGGAAGTGGCCCCGGCCATCGACCGCCCGATGTGGTTCCAGCTGTACGTGCTCAAGGACCGCGGCTTCATGCGCAACGCGCTGGAACGGGCCAAGGCGGCCGGGGTGACCACGCTGGTGTTCACCGTGGACATGCCCACCCCGGGCGCCCGCTACCGCGACGCGCACGCCGGCATGAGCGGGCCACGCGCGCCGCTGCGGCGCCTGCTGCAGGCCGCCACGCATCCGCGCTGGGCGTGGGACGTGGGGCTGCGCGGGCGCCCGCACGACCTGGGCAACATCTCTGCCTACCGCGGCCACCCGACCGGGCTGGCCGACTACATCGGCTGGCTTGGCAGCAATTTCGATCCCGCCATCTCGTGGAAGGACCTGGAGTGGATCCGCACGTTCTGGACCGGCCCCATGGTCATCAAGGGCATCCTGGATGCGGAGGACGCGCGCGAGGCGGTGCGCTTCGGTGCCGACGGCATCGTGGTCTCCAACCATGGCGGCCGCCAGCTCGATGGCGTGCTGTCCACCGCGCGCGCGCTGCCGGCCATCGCCGATGCGGTGAAGGGCGAGCTGACGATCCTGGCCGATTCGGGCATCCGCAGCGGGCTGGACGTGGTGCGCATGCTCGCGCTGGGGGCGGACGGCGTGCTGCTCGGCCGCGCGTTCGTGTATGCCCTGGCCGCGCAGGGCGGGGAGGGCGTGGCGCACCTGCTGGACCTGGTGGCCAGGGAGATGCGCGTGGCCATGACCCTGACCGGCGCCCGCACCGTGGCCGATCTCGGCACCGCCTCCCTGGCCGACATCGGCCGCCAACTGAAGGACCTGCGATGAGCCATGCAACCGCCCGCGCGCGCCAACCCCTTGCACGGCCGGGTGGGGTTCGGCCATGAAACCGGTGTATTTCGTCCACCGCGATGCGGCCGCCGCCGAGCGCCAGAGCGACGGGGTCGAGCTGTGCGTGATCCCCCAGCTGGCGGACGGCAGGATCTACTTCTACTGCCAGTCCTACGCGGTCTTCTGGCGGACGTTGGAGGAAGTCGGCGACTTCGACAAGACCTGCGACTTTCCGCCGACGATCACGCTGCGACCGGCCACGCTTGTCGAACTGGCCGCCGCCGGCCTGCTCGCGTCACTGGATACGGTCAAGCAATACGACATCGCCAACGGCAGGCTGAGCGCCATCACCTACATCCACCTGACCTAGCCCGGTAGAGCCACCCCATGGGTGGCTGCCCCAGACGATGGCTGCATCGGCCACCGGCCGCCAGCGCCCCCGCCATCGGCAACGCTACTCGCAGCGCACGGCGGTGATCACGTTGTCCTTGTCGATGAACACGCGCAGCCGGTCCTGGCGCAGGTCGCGGGTGGTGATGGTGCCCGGGCCGATCGGATTGACCAGCCCGGCGCCGCTCTGCGCCGACAGCTTGCGCATGTTGGCCTCATCGGCCGGCTGCCCGACCGCCCAGTCCAGGCCGTCGGCCTTGCACAGGCCGGCGCCCTTGACCTGCGGGCCGGGGGTGCTGACGCAGGCGCCGAGCAGGAGCGGGAGCACCAGCGCGGCGGGGGTAAGGATGCGGGTGAGGCTCGTCATGCGGTCGCTCCTGCGGATGAGGCCCCGACGATACCACCGCCGCTGCCTGCGCCGCGTGGGCGCGGGGCTACACTACGGCCCGTCGCCAACTTCCAGGAGAGACCGGTGCTGCACGTGTTCATGCTGGGCGGGCGCCACCCGCAGGCGCGGATCGAGGTCCATGACGTGGCCTTCGCCAATGTCCAGCGCATCGAGGAGGCCTACCCGCAGTTGCGCCGCGACTGGTTCGGCCAGGCCAAGGGCCTGCATGTGGACGGCTGGCTGGCGGTGGATGGCATCGAGGACTACCAGGTGCGCTTCTGCGATGCCGCCCCGGCCGCGCACGCGCCGCGGCTGTACTTCGTCAACCTCGGCGGCTACGTGCCACGCTCGCTGGGCGAGGTGCACGACTACCTGCTGCTGGTGGCCGCCGATGCCGAGGACGCGCGCCGCAAGGCGAAGCAGCGCCGCGATGCAAGCTGGATCCAGCCGCATACCGATGCGCTGCTGGACGTGGATGACTGCATCGCCATCGACCAGGTGGGCGGGCGCTACGTGCAGCTGCTGCCCGGCCCGCACCAGGGCATCGCGTTGGCCAGCGACTACATCGTGATCGGCTGAGGCACGATCACGGCTTCACGGCACGGGCGCTTCCGCCCCGGCGGGCATCACCCGGACCGCGTTCCACACCGCGTCCAGGTGGCGACGGAACGGGGCCGGTGCCGTGGCCAGCGCGGCATCGTCCTGGCGCTCGCCGCCGAACGGCGCCTCGCCCTCGAACGCCACCAGCGATTCGCCCTCGATCCCATAGCGCTGCGTGCCGGCGATGAAGGTGATGCGGATCTGTTGCGGGTCCACGCCGCCGCCACAGAAGCGGTGGCTGGCCAGGGTGATCTCGGCATGGCCATCGCCATCCAGGTCGGTGGCCCCGCTCTGGCCCGCGTACCAGCCCGCATCCAGGTCCAGGTCCGGGCAGGGCGTGCGCACCTGCTCGGTCCAGCGCCGCTGGAACGCGCCGCCGCCGCTGCGGCGATGCAGGGTGGCGGTGAGCACGGCCACCGGCATGGCCTGGTCCGGGTTGTCCGGATCGGCTTCCTCGCGATCCTCCTGCGTCAGCGCCAGCAGGCCCTCGCCCTCGCGGTCACGGAAGTGCACGTAATGCAGCGCCGCGCCCACGCCCCAGGCCTGCGCCTGCGCAACCGACGGATCGGGCAGGCGCTCGAACACGGCCACGGTCGCTGGGCTGGACGTGGAGGAGGGCGCGAGGGTGGCAATGGCCGCCGGCGCCGCAGCGGGCGGCGGCGGTGGCGCAGGAGGGGCGCCGCAGGCACCGAGCAGGGCCGCCAGCAATGGCAGGCAGGCGTGCCGCAGGGGCGGCCGGGGAAGGGGGAAGGGCATGGGCAGTCCGTTGCGTGGCTGCGCCGATGATCGCCCAGGCGTGCGGCAAAGGCGAGCGCGGCCCGTGGCCGGGGCGCACGCCGGCATTGCTCCCCCGCAGCCGCTGGCGCATAGTGTCGCGGCCATGTGAAGGCGATAGAAAGGATGACGATGTACGAGGGGAAGTTCGCCGGCCACCTGGCCACGCTGTTGGCCGCCGGTCTGCTGGTGGCCGGGTCCGTGTCGGCGGCCGAACCCCTGGTGGGCGGCTGGCGCAACCTGCATTCGGCCAACGGCGCCGACCCGATGCGGCGCGACGTGCCCTTCGCGGTGCTGCCGCGTGCGGCCGCCAAGGGCGACCGCTTTGCCATCCTCGACCGCGAATCGCGACGCGTGGTGTGCTGCCTGGTGGTGGAAAGCGAGCGCCTGGATGCGATCGCCCTGGAGACCCGCTATCGCCTGCCGGGCGTCTGGATTGCCGACCTGAGCGGTGACGAGGCCTACAACCGCCGCCGCGGCGAGCCGCACATCTATGAGATGGCGCGCGTGGACGAACTGGTGGACTACGCCTACAGCGACGCCCCCGAAGCCTACAGCGACATGGGCGGGCTGCTGCTGCCCGCCGATGCGGGCATGGACGCGGCCGGCAAGCTCACGCTGGGTGCCACCGGCTACCGCCTGCAGTTCACCTCCCTGCCGTTCGCCGATGAAAACGGCGCGCTCGACCGCTACACCCTGCAGGCCGGCGACGGCGCACCGGCGCTGGTGGTGGACGTGCCGTTCAGCACGTACTGAGCGGGATGAGGGTGTTCTCTTCGCGCCGATCGCTGGCCTGGCTGGCCTGCCTGATGCTGGCCGCCTGTGCCAGCCGCGCGCCGGTGGCACCGGCCAAGCCGCCGCCCAAACCGGATGCCTTGTGGGGGTTGATCCAGCGCGACTGCGTGGGCCCGGGCACGCCGCGCGGTGACTGCCTGGCGGTGGACGCCTCGCCGGCGCGCCGCGATGTGGTGTTCAAGGACGCCCACGGCCAGTACCAGTTTCTGCTGATGCCGCTGGACAAGGTGAGCGGGATCGAATCGCCGGCGCTGCTGCACGCCGACGCGCCCAACTATTTCGCCACGGCATGGGGCGAGCGTTGGCGCACCGAGCGCGCGCTCGGCCAGCCATTGCCGCGCGAGGTGGCCAGCCTCGCGCTCAACTCGCCGCACGGGCGCTCGCAGCACCAGCTGCACATCCACATCGATTGCCTGCGCGCGGACGTGCTGGCGCAGCTGGCTCGGATGGCGGCGGGCATCGGCACGCGCTGGGCGCCGCTGCCCGAGTTGCTGCGCGGCCACGTCTATCAGGCGCGCCGCGTAAGTGGCGAGGGTCTGGGCGTCGATCCGATCCAGCTGCTGGCCCGCGAACTGGCCGACGCGCAGGACATGGCGCACTGGTCGCTGGTGGTGAGCGGTACCCGCGGGCACGACGGCCAGCCGGGTTTCCTGCTGTTGGCGACGCGGCTGGATGCGGCCACCGGCAACGACGCCAGTGGCGAAGAACTGCAGGATCACGCCTGTGCGGCCGTGACCGGCGCGGATGGCCCGCTGGACGGCGTGCGCTGAGCGCACTTGGCGCTGGGCTATCATCGGCTGTTCGACCACAGGCGCCATGCGGCGCGCAGGGAAGCAGGCCATGACAGCAAAGCGTGACGTTCTTCATTTTCGGCCCGGGCAGTTCGCGTTGCTGGCGCTGGCGCTGGCGGGCATCGGCAGCGCCGCCGCTGCCGAGGGCGTGGTGGTTGATCGCGCCGGCAATCGCCTGGAGCCGTTGATCGCGCAACCGGCGTCGAGCGCGCCGGAGGAGGCGGACGTCAGTGCCACCCCGCGCCTGTGCACCGCCGACCGCCAATGGTGCGTGCGCACGGTGCGCCAGGGCGAGCCGATCGCCGCGCACGTGGAGGTGGAGCAGCAGGTTGCCGGCGAAGACGAGCCGCGCCTGCGCTTTGTTCCGCTTGCCGCTGGCGAGTTGCCCGGCAGCGAGCAGCCGTGGCCGTACATCGTGCGCATGGCGCCGGGTATCGGCGGCGAGACGTTGCCGACGGGCCAGCCGTCGCCGCCGCTGGAGAACGTGCTGGTCGGCGTACTGCGCGAGACCGCGACCGGGTTTTCCGGCGGCAGCGCGCACGTGTCGCGGCTGAACCTGATCCGCATCTACCACCGCGAGGAGGGCATCCAGATCGACCCGGAACTGGCCGTGCTGCCGGCCGACGGCGCGGCGCAGATCCGTGCCTGTTTCAGCGAGGCCGACACGCAGGCGCGCGCCGGTGCCTGCCACGATGCCTACACCTTCGCCACCACCCTGACGCTGGACCCGGCCGGCACGGCCATGCCGGTGCTGCGCTATCGCACCACGGCCACGCGCTATCCGGTGGGTGCATCGCGACGCAGCGACGCGCTCGCCAGGGGGCCATTGCGTCGCGAGGACCTGCGCACCGAGACGGTCGCGGCCTGTTCCTACCAGCGGGTGCTGCGCTTCGTGGACGGCGCCTATGTGGTCGACGCGCCACTGCCCGATTGCGCGGATTTCACCGATCTGTAGCCGATGCGGCCCGATTCAGGCGCATGTTCAGGCACGGATTCAGGCAAAGCGGGGCAACAGCCGGTGCCATGCGCGCAGGTCCAGAACGCGCAAATTCAGCCCCGATGCATGCGTGCCATGGGTGCGGGCCGTCAAATCGTCATGGCGCCACGTTATAGTGGCCGATCAATGCGGTGCCCGCTTTCGCGCCCGGGCTGTCTGGCGCGTCGTACCTGACTTAATCCATGACTGCTGAAACCACTTCTTCGCCGGCACCGGCCCAGCCCTCCGGCCCGCTGTTCTACCGCGATCCGCTGCCGCTGCAATCGGACAAGCACGCCAACTGGCGTCTGATGCAGGGCACCGTGGCCTTCGCCGCCGAAACCAATGCCATCCCGGCCGTGGTCGGCGAGTTCGGCCTGGCCGCGCAGCACTTCCCGATCCTGTTCACCGGCAACGAGGCCGCCCCGATCGCGGCCGTGGGCCTGGCCCGCAACAACCTGTTCATCGATGGCGACAAGTGGGCCGAGGACACCTATGCCCCGGCGTACGTGCGTCGGTATCCGTTCGTGTTCATGCAGGGCGAGCCGGACAGCGATTACATGCTGGCCATCGATGCCGGTTCCGAGCACGTGAACCAGGGCACCAGCGAAGAAGGCGAACTGCTGTTCGTGGACGGCAAGCCGGGCCCGCTGCTGGAAAACGCGATGCGCTTCTGTGGTGACTTCACCCGCGAGCACGAACTGACCCGTCAGTTCAGCGCCGCGATCAAGGCCCAGGACCTGCTGATCGACCGCAGCATCGATGTGACGCTGAACAACGGCGAGCAGATGTCGGTCAACGGCTTCCAGGTGGTCGACGTGGAAAAGCTGGCCAAGCTGCCCGACGAGATCGTGCTGGCCTGGCACCGCAACGGTTACCTGGCCCTGGTGCACCACCACCTGAGCTCGCTGGCGCGCTTCAATGCGCTGGTGCAGCGGCAGAGCCAGCAGGCCACGGCCAAGGCCTGATCGGGCCAACGTGGTGACGCCATGAAACGGCGGCCGCAAGGCCGCCGTTTCTGTTTCTGTTTCCGTGTTCGCTCAGCTCCAGTGCTGCACCGGCTCCAGCACCTGCGGCTGGCGAGGCCCCTGCAGCAGCTCGGGCAACAACGCGTCGTAGGCGGCGCGGTAGTCGGTGGACTGGTTGGCCAGGAAGTCCTCCACCGAGGCCTCGTTCCAGTGCTCGTACAGCATGAAAACGGTGGGGTCCTGCGCGTCGCGGAGCAGGTCGCAACTGACGAACGCCGGTTCTTCGGCCATCCGGTCGATCAACGCATGGACCGCATCGAGCCAGTCCTGGAGGCGCTCGGGCTTGACCTGCAGGCGGACCAGGAACACCAACGGGACATCGGGCAATGACATGGGGCGCTTCCGCGTAAAGGGAGCGCCGATTGTACGGGGCCGGGCGCAGGCGGCGCGCGCCAGCCTCGGCAGGCAGGGGCTTAGGCGAAAAGCCGATATGCATATCGCGGCCGGTCATTTCCGGGGAAGGTGCCCATTCAGCAGACTGGCGCGCCTCCGGTCCCCCTGCGGCAACGGCTTGCCGCACCGGTGCGATGCCCTTCTTCCTGGAACCTGCATGTCCCTGCTTTCGCGTCCGCTGCGCCTGCGTCCCCTGGTCGTGTCCCTGTTGCCCCTGCTTGCGGCCAGCCCGCTGGCGCTCGCCGCCGAGGCCGCCGCGCCCACCGAGCTGGAGGCGGTGAAGATCACCGGCTCGCGCATACCGCGCGCCAGCGTGGAAGGCCCGTCGCCGGTCACCGTCATCACCCGGCAGCAGATCGAGGCGCAGGGGTACCGCAGCGCCTTCGAGGCGCTCAGTGCGCTCACCGAGAACACCGGCAACGTGCAGGGCGAAGACTTCGGCAACACCTTCACCCCGGCGGCCAACACCATCAACCTGCGCGGTCTCGGCCCCAACCGCACCCTGGTGCTGGTCAACGGCCGCCGCCAGTCCGACTACCCGCTGGCCTACGAGGGCTCGGTCAACGTGGTCAACCTGGCCAACATCCCCAGCGCGCTGATCGACCGGATCGAGGTGCTCACCGGCGGCGCGTCGGCGGTGTACGGGTCCGATGCGATCGCCGGGGTGGTCAACATCATCCTGAAGAAGTCCTACGAGGGCGTGGGCATCAACCTCAAGGCCGGCACGACCGAGCAGGGCGGCGGTGACAACCAGCGCCTGCAGGTGGTGGGCGGCGGATCGGGTGAGCAGTGGGACGCGATCTTCGGCCTGGAGATCGCCAACCGCAAGGCGATCTACGGCTCGCAGCGCGACTTCATGGATGCGCTCACCGACGACCCGCGCGGCGTGGCCCCGCTGCCCACCGCGGTGGCCTACCGGCGCAACGCCACCACCAATGCCTACATCGACCCGGGCCTGGCCGGCTGCGACAGCGCCAGCGGGCTGTATGGCGGCAGCGTGTTCCGCGCGCAGAACCCGCGCCAGGGCGCGTACTGCGGCAGCAACGAGGCCGCGGCTACCTTCTGGACCGTGCAGACCGAGAAGCGCAACATCGACGCCTACAGCGCGCTGACCTGGCGCCTCGGCGAACGCCAGGAGGTGTTCGCCGACGTGGCCGTCGGCACCGCGCGCATCTACAACAACACCCGTGCGCCCAGCTGGACGTCCTCGCGCAATTATTTCTACAACCAGAACAGCGGCCAGCTGGAAAGCTGGTACCGCCGCTTCGCGCCCGAAGAGATCGGCGGCGTGCAGCGCAATGCCAATCGCTTCCTGGAGACCTCCTGGTCGTTCAACGTGGGCGCACGCGGCAGCCTGGGCAGCTCGGACTGGGATTACGAAGCGGCCTACAGCCGGTCACGTTATGAGAACCGCACGCGGCGCCCGGTGCTGCTGGCAGGCATCAACGATTACCTGCTGGGGCCGAGGCTGGGCACGCGCAACGGCGTGGACGTGTACGCGCCGGACCCGTCGCGGCTTTACCAGCCGCTGACCGTCAACGAGTACGCCGACCTGGCCGACACGCAGGAAAGCCGCAACGCGGCCTGGCTGCAGGCGGCCACGTTCAGCGTCAATGGCCAGCTGTTCGAGCTGCCGGGCGGCCGCGCCGCGCTGGCGGCGGTGCTGGAGGCGGGCAGCCAGGGCTACCGCAACCGGCCCGACCCGCGCCTGGCCACCGGCGAGTTCTGGAACACCAGCGCCGGCATCCCGGCCGGCGGCGAACGCGACCGCTACGCCGCCGGCGTGGAGCTGCAGCTGCCGCTGCTGGAGCGCCTGACCGCCACCGTGGCCGGCCGCTACGACCAGTACCGCGCCGCCGGCGACCACCTGGGCAAGGCCACCTGGAGCACGGGCCTGGAGTTCCGTCCGTTCGACCGCCTGCTGCTGCGTGCCAGCGCGGCCACCAGCTTCCGCGCACCGGACATGAATTACGTGTTCGCCAGCGAGACCCGCGGCTACAACCCGGGCATGACCGACTACTGGCGTTGCCGCACTGCCGGCCAGGCGTATGACGACTGCGACTACAGCGGCCTGTCGATCGACTACACCAGCGGCGCCAACCCGCAGCTGCAGCCGGAGACGGCCAGATCCTACGGCGCCGGTTTCGTGTGGTCGCCCTCGGCCAATGTGGATGTCACCGTGGATTACTACGATATCCGCATCGACCAGGAAGTGACCAACCTGGATGCGTCGCGGATCCTGCGCGACGAAGCGGATTGCCGGCTCGGCCAGACGGTCGGCGGTGACGCGCGCGATATCGGCTCGGCGCAGTGCCAGGACGCGCTGTCGCGGGTGATCCGCAACCCGGCCGATGCGGCGGTGCAGCCCAACCAGGTGGTGCGGGTGCTGGTCAACCCGATCAACGCCGCGTCGGAGTCGGTGCGCGGCATCGACCTGAAGGCCAACACGCGCTGGGATGCGGGGCGTTACGGCCAGTTCGCCGCGCGGCTGGCGTACTCGCTGGTGATCGACCACGCGTACCGCCAGTTCGCGCAGGACGAGGCGGTGGACCAGCGCAACTCGCTGGACAGTTACCAGTGGCGCAGCAAGGTCAATGGCAGCGTGACGTGGTCGATCAGCGAGTGGACGGCGACGCTGTACGGGATGCGCTACGGGTCGCTGCCGAAGACGGATGGCAGCGGGCGCATCGCACCGTACATGACCTACAACGCGAGCGTGTACCGCAAGCTCAACGAAAACGCGAGCGTGGGGTTGATCGTCAACAACCTGCGCGACAGCCGTCCGCCGGCGGACAGGAACGGGGGCGGTTGGCCGTTCTATCCGGTCGGCAACTACGACCCGTATGGCCGCCAGTTGTGGCTGGAGTTCGATTACCGCTTTTTGTGATTTGAGGCGTTTCTTCGATAAGAGGTGCGCGCGCGTCCGGGGCCCGTTGGTGGTGACGCCACTGCGCGTGATGCGAGGACATCGATGGCCGATCACGACCGTGCATCAACCGTCTGCCGCGTGGCGGCGCTATGGTGTGCGGCCCGATGACATGGCGTTTGCCGATGACCCTTTGCTACCGCGCCGCTGTCGCCGACGATGCGGCCGACTGCGTCGACCTGCGTGGTCGCACCCGCGAGAACGCGTTTTCGGTCGAGGCGCTGGCCGCGCTGGGGATCACCGTGGAGAGCTGGGCCGAGGGCATCGCCGAGGGCGTGCTTCCCGGCCATGTGGCCGAGGCGGATGGGCGCATGGTGGGCTATTGCTTTGGCGATCGCGACAGTGGCGAGATCGTCGTGCTGGCACTGCTGCCGGCATGGGAAGGCCAGGGCATCGGCAAGGCGCTGCTGGCGCGGATGGTGGCCGATTTTCGGGGATGGGGCTTCCAGCGCCTGTTCCTGGGCTGTGCGGCCGATCCGGCAGTGCGCTCGCACGGGTTCTATCGTCACCTCGGCTGGCAGCCCACGGGCGAAATCGATGACCTCGGCGATGAGGTGCTGGCGTATCTGA
>NZ_JAVWXA010000069.1:0-21067 GCF_036662295.1 Stenotrophomonas sp. | reverse complement strand
GTGGCCGACCGCTGCGCCGAAGGCCTGATGCGCGTGCAGCTGGACTTCGGCGTGCCGGTACTGAACGGCGTGCTGGCAGTGGAACGCGCCGAAGACGCCGAGGCCCGCGCAGGCGGCAGCCACGGCAACAAGGGCGAGGAAGTCGCACTCGCCGCATTGGAAATGGTCAACCTTCTGGAGCAGCTGCCATGAACAAGAACACCCAGGGCAAGCCCTCCGGTAAACCCGTCCGCCGCGATGGCATCGATCCGGTGCTGCGCTCGCGCGCGCGCCGTCGTGCCGTGCAGGCCATCTACGCCTGGCAGATCTCCGGCGGCAACGGCCAGTCGCTGATCGCCCAGTTCGCCCACGAGCAGGCCCGCGAAATCGCTGACCTGGCGTACTTCGAAGCGCTGGTGCATGGCGTGCTCGACAACCGTCGCGACATCGACGAAGCCTTCGGCCCGTACCTGGACCGCAGCATCGACGAAGTGGACGCGATCGAACGCGCCGTGCTGCGCCTGGCCGGTTACGAACTGCGTTACCGCCTGGACGTGCCGTACCGCGTGGTCATCAACGAAGCCATCGAATCGGCCAAGCGCTTCGGTTCCGAACATGGCCACACCTACGTCAACGGCGTGCTGGATCGTGCCGCCGTGGAATGGCGCAAGGTCGAATCGGGTCACTGACCCGCTTTCTGTAGAGCCGAGCCATGCTCGGCTCACCGTGCAGCGCACGGTTGCGTCCGGCAGTGCGGCGCGTGATCGAACTGCAGCCGAGCATCGCTCGGCTCCATATGAAAGCAGAACGCCCCATGTCCCTGGCCGAATTCACCCTCATCGACCGCATCCGCGCCCGCACCGTCGAGCGCGATGACATCCCGCTCGGCATCGGCGACGACGCCGCCCTGCTGCAGCCGCGCCCCAACGAGCAGCTGGTGGTCACCGCCGACACCCTCAACGCCGGCGTGCATTTCCCGGTGGAGACCCCGGCCTTCGAGATCGGCTGGAAGACGCTGGCCGTCAACCTCTCCGACCTGGCCGCGATGGGCGCGCGCCCGGCCTGGTGCACGTTGGCGATGTCCCTGCCCGACGCGGGCGAAGACTGGATCGAGGCCTTCGCCGATGGCTTCTTTGCCCTGGCCGACCAGCACGACATCGCCCTGATCGGCGGTGACACCACGCGCGGCCCGTTGTCGTTGTCGGTCACCGCGATGGGCCAGGTGGCGCGCGGCCAGGCCTTGCGCCGTGATCGCGCGCAGGTGGGCGACGATGTGTGGGTGAGCGGCACCCTGGGCGATGCGGCCGGCGCGCTGCGCCTGTGGCAGCAGGGCCAGCTGGACGTGGCCAAGCCCACCTTGTTTGCCGACCACGAGACCCTGCGCCGGCGCCTGCTGCTGCCCAGCCCGCGCGTCACCCTGGGCCTGCGCCTGCGCGCCTTCGCGCATGCCGCGGTGGATCTCTCCGATGGCCTGGTGGCCGACCTGGGCCACATCGCCGCACGCAGCGGCGTGGGCGCGCAGCTCGATGCCGACGTGCTGCCGATCTCGCCGGAACTGCGCGACCTGCTCGGCCGCGATGGCGCCCGCGACTGTGCCCTGCACGGCGGCGACGACTACGAGCTGTGCTTCACCGCCGCCGCCGACCAGCGCGATGCGCTGCACTACCTGGCCGAATCGCTGGACCTGCCGCTCACCCGCGTGGGCCGCATCGTGGACGGGCAGGGCGTGCAGGTGGATGGGGTGTCGGCCAGCAGCGGTTACCAGCACTTCGCGTGAGGGGCCGGGCCTCGCCAAGGGCGAGGGCCAACCGGGTCGCGAGGCGCTCGCTCAATGAATCACGTTGGCGTCCGCGTCGCGCGCGGTGCCGTAGTCATCCAGCCACTGGAAACGGAGGGACGAGGGCACGGCCATGCTGGGCGGCAACGGTACGCGTATCTGCTCACCCGGCGCGATCATGTCCACTTCCGGGCGGTGGCCATTGGGCAATGCCAGGCTGCTCAACGTCACGTGGTAGGCGGTGGGATTGCTGACCAGCAACGCATCGCCTGCGGCACGCCACTCCAACGCGCCGGCGGCATCGCGTGCGTGGCCGGCCAGGCCGGCAGGCCTGTAGAAGAGTTTCACCCGCGTACGCACGGCGAACTGCAGCAGGTTGCGGCCTTCCACGTTCTCCGGCTTGGGTGGAATGTCCAAAAGATTGAAGTACAGCAGGGACTCGCGGTCGCCCGGCAACGCAGCGCCCGCCATCGGCGCATAGGTCAGGCGGAAGGCCTGCGAATGCCCCACGTCGATGCGACGGGTGGTGGGGGTCAGCACGAACGGCAGCTTCTGGCTGCCGGCCTTGGCGCTGGCGTCGCCATCGTCCAGCCACACCTGTGCCAACGCCACGCGCTCGCCACGGTTGGATGCATTGACGGTGACGGCGCCCTTGCCGCCCTCATAGATCACCCGCGTGCCCTGCAGGGTCACCGCCGCCGAGGCGGGCGCGGTCGGGCCGATGCTGGCGAGGGCCAGCAGCAGAACGCGTATGCCGAACTTCATGCTTGATTCCTCCGCGCACTGACGCCCGGCGGCACGCCGCCGGGCGCGAGCGCCTTACTTGTAGATGATGTCCATCTGTGCGGTTGCGTTCGCAGTGCCAGCCTCGGTATCGGCCGCAGCCGTGGTCTTGCTGTACCAGACGCTGTGCTTGAGGGTCTGCGAGCCGGTGCCCGTCACGGTGACGAACTGCGTCGGTGCGCCGTTGATCGCCAGCTGTGCATCGCTGGCGTCGTAGATCATGTAGCTCACGCCCTTGGCGGTGCTGGCGGCGGTCAGGCCCAGGCTGCCATCGGCATTGGCCGTGCCGCTGAACTTCACGGCCACGTCCTGCGAGCCGCTGGCGCCCGGGCAGGCAACGGTCACGTCCAGGTCGCGACGACCGATGCGGTTGTTCGTCTTCAGGTCCTCCAGGTCCATCTTGCCCATCAGCACGTCCAGGTTGCCGTTGATGGCAGCGGTACAGGTGCTCTCGACGATTTCGCCGGTGATGGTCAGGTCGGCGGCGTTGGCACTGTGGGCGCCCAGCAGGGCGGCCAGCGCGAAGGGAGTCAGCAGGATCTTCATGGGCATTCTCTTCGTTGGAGAGGAAACGGGAGCGCCGCCTCCGATGACCGTAATCGAGGCGGACGCACCAAGGGACGGGGCAAGGCCCGGTGCGCGAACGGCGGCTGGGGAAGGCGGATCGATGGCACGGGTGCCATTGCGCCACGGCATCCTCGCCGCGGCCGGGCCAGGGTTCCATGCAAAATGTTGTAATCGGTTCCCCGCGCGGTGGATCTGCAAAAACTCCGACGCGCAAGCGCAACTAATTGCATGTTCCCGGCGCGCGGACGCGCCTAATCTGCAAACCCGAGTTGCCGCCTCTCGGCCGCCGCTACCGGCCCGCCTCTGTCATGAATGAATATTCCCTCGCCCGACGTGCGGCTGTGTCATGCCCCCGTCGGGCCGTGCTTTGCGTCGCCATCACCATCGCGCTGGCTTTCAGCACGGCGGCGCCCGTGCACGCGCGCACCGGTGGCGAGGTCGAGTTCAGCGAAGGCTTTGCCAGCGGATTCATCGGCGAGGACCTGGCGCGCTTCAGCGTAGGCAACCCGGTCGAACCGGGCCGCTACAACGTGGACATCCACGTCAACGCCGAATTTGCCATGCGCCACGACATCGACCTGGTTGCATCGCAGACACCGCACGTGGCAACGCCCTGTCTGCCACCGGCGTTGCTGCTGCAGTTGGGCATCAACGAGGCCGCCCGCAAGGCCATTGGCAGCGCCGCAGCCACCGGCTGCGTTGACCTGGCCGAGGCGGTGGAAGGCGCCAGCGTGCGCTACGACGACAGCCAGCTGCGGCTTGACGTCTCGCTGCCGCATGCCGCCCTGCAACGGCAGGCGCGCGGCTTCGTGGCCCCCGAGCTGCGCGACCATGGCATCACGGCGGCCTTTCTCGGCTATACCGCCAATCACTATCGCAATCAGGAGCAGCAGAGCAGCTATGCCGGCATCAATGCCGGGCTGAACGTGGGCGCCTGGCGCCTGCGCCATCGCAGCGCGCTCAGCCACGATGCGCAGGGTACGCATTTCACCGCGCTGGACAGTTACCTGCAGCGCGACCTGCCGCGCTTCAACAGCCAGCTCATCCTGGGCGAAGGCAACACGGGCGGCGAGCTGTTCGACAGTGTGGCCTTCACTGGTGCTCGCGTGGCCAGTGACGATCGGATGCTGCCCGATTCCCTGCGCGGCTACGCGCCGGTGGTGCGTGGCGTCGCCCAGGGCAACGCACGCGTCAGCATCCGCCAGAACGGCGCCCTCCTTTACGAAACCACGGTCGCGCCCGGTCCTTTTGCCATCGATGACCTGTATCCCAACGCCGGCAGCGGCGACCTGGATGTACGGGTCACCGAAGCCGACGGGCGCGAAGAGCGTTTCACCGTGGCTTTCTCCGCCGTGCCGCTGGCGCTGCGTCAGGGAAACCAGCGCTTCAGCGCCAGCGTCGGGCACCTGCGCGATACGGGCCTGGCCCAGGACGCGCTGCGCTTCACCGAAGCTACGTATGCGCGCGGCGTCAGCAACCGGGTCACCCTGCTGGGCGGTGTGCAGGTGGCGCAGCACTACCAGGCAGCCCTCGCCGGTGCCGCTATCACCCACGCGCGCGCAACGCCGCCGGGGGCAACGCCACGCGCCGGCTTCAGCTACCGGCTCAACTACCAGCGCAGCATCGTCCAGACCGGCACCAACGTGGGGTTGGCGGCCTACCGGTACAGCACCGATGGCTTCCTTACGCTGACCGACGTGGCGCGGCTGTCCTACGCGCAGCCGCAGAATGCCGACGCCTTCCTGATGCGCACCCGCCAGCGCTTCAACCTCAACTTCTCCCAACGCATCGGCGAACGAAGCCAGGCGTACCTGTCCGGCGGGCACGTGGCGTACTGGAACCGCAGCGGCTCGCATAACGATCTGCAGCTGGGCTTCCAGAGCAGCCATCGCAGTGCGAACTACACGCTGTCCGCCACGCGCTACCGCATGGCCTCCGGCGGCGCCGACACCCGCCTGTCGTTCATGCTGAGCCTGCCCTTGGGGCGGGCGGCCACCGCGCCGCGGGCAAGTGCTACCGTCAGCCACAGCCGCCAGGGCGGGCAGCACCAGTTGGGCGTGAACGGCGCCCTGGGCGAGGATCGCGCGCTGTCCTACAGCGCCTCGGCCAACGACAGCCGCACCGGCGCAGGCTACAACCTCTATGCCAATTACGACGGCAACCACGTCGAACTGAGTGCCGGCCAGGGCCGTAGCAACGGCAGCAGCACTTTCAATGTGGGCGCCACGGGCAGCCTGGTGCTGCATCGCGGCGGCATCAACTTCGGACCCGCACTGGGCGACAGCTTCGCCCTGGTGGAGGCGCGCGGGGCCGAGGGCGCGCGCGTGGGCAGCGGGCGCACTGTCACGGTGGCCGGCAACGGCTATGCCGTACTGCCACACACCAGCCCCTACCGCTGGAACCAGGTGCAGCTGGATACCTCCGAGCTGCCGCTGCATGTGGATGTCCCGGGCAGCTCGCGGCGGGTGGCCCCCAGCGCCGGCAGCATCGTGCGGATCAGCTTCCAGACCCGCACCGAGCCGCTGTGGCTGCTGGATGCCAGCGATGCCGACGGCACGCCGCTGCCCTATGGCGCGCAGATCACCGCGATGGACGGCAAGCCATTGGGCGAGGTGGGCCAGGGCGGGGTGATTGCCCTGCGTGGTGCCCCGGCCCGGGGCAGCCTGCATGTGCAGCTGGGGGAAGACCAGCGTTGCCGCCTGGAGTACCAGATGCCTCTTCTGCCGGATGCGCATGGCCAGCACTGGGCGCGTGCGCGCTGTGTGCGGGTTGGCGCCGACCCGCTGGCCACCGGCGCCGGCGTCCGCTCGTTTGGACTATTACCATGAACCCGACCTGGAAAACCCCGTTGCTGACACTCGCCCTGTTGCTGGGTGCCGCCGCGCAGGCCCATGCCGATACGGCCACCATCACCGTCACCGGCAAGGTGCTGCCCGGTACGTGCACCATGGCCAACCTGCCCATTGCGCTTACCGACATCGATGCCACCGCGCTCAAGACCGGCCACGACAACAACCTGCGCGCGGCCGTGCTGAACTTCACCGGCTGCGTGGGCGTCGCCAACATCGACCTCAGTTTCGACGGCACCGATGACGCCACCCAGGATGGCCACTGGAAGAACGGCGCCACCACCGGGGCCGCCAGCGGGGTGGCCGTGGCCCTCCTGGATGGCACCACCGGCGCCACGTTCCTGAAGAAAGCCGCTACCAAGACCATCGCGGTGAACGGGGCGGCCACCGCCAAGCTGGACGTGCGCGCCGGCTACTACCGCAAGGCGGGTACGTTGCTCACTGCCGGTACCGTTAGTACCCAGATCACCGTGACGGCCGCGTACCGATGAACGACCGAGGCCACGTTGCTGTGGCCTGTTGTCCTTGTTCCTGTCCTTGCCCGAGTTGATTGATATGAAGCCGACCTACATGCGTCATTCCGCACTCCCGCGCCTGCTGGCCACTGCAGCCACCGTGGCGATGGGGGTGTGCGTCGCGCAAGCGCAAGCGTGCGACCGGTCGGGACAATCCGCCAACTTCATCGTGGATCAGGAATTGAACAACGATCAGCGTCCGGGGGTGATGCTGAGCGGTTGGATCGGGCTGGTGTCGGCCAACATCGCCAATGTACAAGGCTGCAGTGCCCCAACGCTGGCGGTCGATGTGAACCCGTCCTTTAGTGGCCTGATGCCGGTGGGGCAGATTACTTACGCAGGCACGGATTACACCACCTACGCGTTGAGTGCCACCTCACCGCTGATCATCATCCGCCATACCTCATATCCAGGCCCGGGAGGGACGGGCTTCCATCACACTCCGGTCGTGGTCGGCACGCGAACGTCCCATGAAAGCGTGCCAATGGGGACGGCCAATGCGTTGAATTCGGTCTTCAGCGTGGCGTTCGTATCGCGAGGCGGTGGCATGCATGGTGGTTCGCACAACCTCGGCACGGCCAGCACCTGGGTGCGGCAGTCCCCGTCGCTGGTGATGCAGCACCCGCTCAACATCACCGTGCGCATGCGCGCCTCGACCTGCGTGATGTCCAGTGCCAGTGCGACATTGCAGGATGTGGCTGCGGCGGATCTGAAGCAACCAGACGACCATGCGGGCATGCGTGGTATTGGGGTGGCCATCGCATGCCCCTACGCGGGCATTCCGGTAAAGCTGAGCCTGGCCGATGCCAACGATGCAGGCAATACCGGCAGCCGTCTGGCACCCACGGCCAACACCACCGCCGGCGGCGTACGCGTGCAGTTGCTGCGCAACGACGTGCCGGTGGTGCTTGGCCAGACGTGGGATCACGGCCTGTCCCCCTCCACCCAGCACGGCGTGGTCCTGCAGGCGCGTTACATCCGCGAGGCGGGCAACCTGGTCCCTGGCGTGGTGGAAGGGCAGGCCATCATCACCGCGACCTACCGGTAGGTCATGCCCCTCCAGGGCTGCCCTGCCACGCGGCCATTGGAATCCCGTGAGCGCAGGAGAGGTGCTCGCCTGGACACGGGCGCGACGATTGCCTGCCACGCACTGCTGCTGGCGCCACCGGCGACCATTGTTGAAAGGGCGATTTGCACCCCTGACGACATCACGTGTTACGCCAGCCGGTTCCTCACCGGCGTGGTATAGGCCTTCACGCCCGTGGCGGAAATCACCAGTTCGCCCTGGCGCGCGGTGATGCGCACCAGCTCGCCGTTGAGGAAACCCAACTGGGCCAGCCACCGGCCCTGCAGGCGCAGCTTGGGCACTTTCTCGCCCTCGGTGCCGGGGGCTTCGTAGTAGGCGCAGCTCACCGTGCAGCTGCGCGGGATGCGCGCGTACGGGCGGCGGCGGGGCGCGGGGGTGTCCTGCGCGTCGTCGTCGAGAATGGGGAGTGCGGTGGTCTGGTCGGACACGTGCATGGCCGGGGTCTCCTGGCAGTGAGTGCTTTCATTCGAGCGAATGAAAGGTGTCGGGAGGTTCGAAACCGCACACGGCCGGCGGGCGTATTTCCTCTTGCGAGGTCTTTTATTAGCCGCCCTCCCGACAAAGACAACTGCCAGTAGAACTACCGTGCGCGGAGTTTCGACGCTCCAGCCGCCACGATGCCCATTGCAACGCGATGGGTGAAGTACAAAGTTTCTGTTGAACCGCGCCCGGCGCAAGTGGCGGTCTATAACTGTGTATCGCAAACAGCAGAACGCCCGGCACCTTCGCAGGCACCGGGCGTTCGCAACTTACCTCACCACTTGTACGACAAGCTCACATTCGCCGTCGCTTCGCGATAGCCATGGTCGCCACGCATGAGACCCAGCCCGCCCCAGCCACTCAGGCCGCTGCGGAAGTCCACGCGCGCACCGGCATTGAGTTCATAGCGGTTGCGCGGCACGCTGGCATTGCGGGTTTCAAAGTCGAAGGCCATGCCGTTGCTGGCACCATCGCGGTACCAGTTGGCCACCAAGTACGGGCTGACCGACGCCCCCACCACGCTGCGCCCCTCGCCCTGCAGGCGCAGGCCCGCACGGCCAGACAGGCCGCTATCGCCCAGGCTGCGCACCACCGTGCCGTTGCTTTCCACGTGATGATCGATATGCGCATCGGTGTAGACCAGTTGCAGCTCCGGCTGCAGGCTCACTGCCGTGCTGCCCACCTGGCCGATGTTGAAGCGGTAGCCCGCTTCCAACGAGGACTGCCACAGGTCGGAGTCGTAGCGCTCCTCGGCCAGGCCTTCGCCCTGCACGCGGTTGCGGAACTGGCCGCGCTGCACGCTGGCATCCACATAGGCACTGTCGCTTGCCCAGTTGCCGTACACACCCAGCGCACCGCCTTCCACCTTGCCGCGCGCGCTGTAACCGGTCAGCTCCGAGCGCGAGGTGGCGCTGGACTGCGCGGCCGTGCCCATCACGCCGACGCGGCCACGGCCATTGTCGAACACGCCGATATCCGCACCCAACTGCAGGCGCGAGCGCTCCACGCGCAGGTCCAGTTGGTCTTCCACCGCCGACAGCCGGCTCTGGGTGCCATCCACCCGGGCCCAGCCGCGCACGCCGTCCTCGCTGCGCGCGCCGCCCTGGCGGTCGCGCCAGGTGTGGCGCAGCAGCTGGTCCATGGCGAACTGGTTGGCCAGGTAGGCGCCCACTTCCGGGCGCAGCACCGGGATCGGGTCGATCGGCAGCACCGGGTCCACCGGGTCGATGGGGTCGATGATGGGCTTGCAGCCGGGCAGGTTGGGGTCGGCAACGCACGGGTCCGGCGCGGTGGTCATCTGCGAGCGCAGATACCAGCCGCCATCGGTGGCGTCCTTGTGCAGGAAGTACTCGTACGAACCACCCACGGCACGGCCGACCAGATCGAACTGCGCGTTGGACGCACCGCCGATGCGGATCAGCTCGATGCCTTTGCTGGTCTGTGCGCCGGCGCCGCCGGCGTTGGTCACGCGCACGTTGGCCTCGCCGTTGGCATCGCCGCTGATGATCAGCTTGTCGGTGGCGGAGGTGTCATCGCCCAGCACCGTGTTGAACGCCAGCGTGCCGCCGTTGCCGGTGAAGCTGTCCACGCTGAGGGTGTTGAAGGTGCTGCCGCCGCTGCCCAGAGCCACCGTGCCGGTGCTGCCCAGGGTGAGCTGGCCGACGGTGCTGTCGCCAGTGAGCAGCCAGCCGCTGTCGGTGTCGATGCTGGCGGTGGTGACGTTGGTGAAGATGCCATCGATCTGCGCCTTGTTGCGCAGGATGACATTCACGCTGCCAGCCACATCGGTGCTGTCGAAGGTGACATTGCCGGCCAGCCGGGAATCATCGACGGTAAAGTTCACCGTGCTGTCGCCGGGCAGCACGGGACCGCTCTCGGTGTTCACCAGCAGCAGGTTGCCATCGCCGCCGTGCAGCTGCGACCCGTTGGCGACCCGAATGTTGAATTCGGCGGGCGCGTCGATGCCCACACGGATCGCCGCCCCTCGGCCCGATTGCATGGAGGCGTTGTCGAGGCCCAGTCGGATCTCCGGTGTTGCGTAGCGGGTTCCCCAGAGGAATGCGCCCACATTGTCCGCTTCAATGCGCGAGCCATTGATGATGTCGGCCTCGCCGTGGGTCATGCGAAGGCCCAGACCGCTGCTTCTGTCGAGGGCGCCCTGGGTGTCTTCGACGTGGATCCGTGTGGAATCGATGACGACCTTGCCACCGTAAGGCGGCGTGCTGCCGGGGCTGTAGCTCATGTCGATGCCGGCGGTCAGCGCCTCACCCGGTCGCATGTTCGCTGCCGTGATGAGGATCTGGCTGTCCACCAGGTGGGCCCTGGCACGGTCGGTCACCAGGAGGGTGCCGCCAAGGAAGGTGGTGGACAGCGCCTGCAGCAGCGTATCGCCGTATAGACTGACTGCGCGCTGGTTGTTGCCGCTGCGGTTGACGGTGGCACGTTCCAGGTAGACATCCGACTGGTCTTCAGCGGTGATGCTGTTGGTTTCGCCGCCAAGCACCTCCAGGAGGGAGCCGTTGACCAGCTCCCATTCCTCCACGGGGTCTCCTGCCTGGACCCGTGCGGCTTGATCATCCAGTTGACCTGCCCATGCAGCAGGGGGAATGGCCGTGGCGGCCAGCGCCAAGGCCAGGCTGCGGGCGAGGGGGCGGGCGCTGAGCACTCGGTGCGTCCCGGGAACTCTAGAGGTGCGATTCATCGACGACTCCAACCAGTGATTGGGGGGCCTGGACGGACGGCAGGTCTGTACGGAGCGCAGGTGGGTATGCTGGCAGACACAGAGCCTGCAGCAGTGAAGCTTTTGTGAAGGAAACTGCGTCCAGGGATAGGCGGAGTATTCACCGCGTGACGTTTCCAGCCCATGCAATTAGTTGTAGATCGCAGACTGGCGCCCTCTCTCTAGAGGTGCCGTTCAGTGTTGTCGTTTACAACTAATTGAATGGTGCCTGCATCGATCATTCCGGATGCTTCGTGCCCCCGCCGGCATCACGGCTTGCCTGAAGATTCACATCCATGCGCAGTTCCCTCCCCGCCCGCCACGCCCTGACCGTGGCGGTAGCGTTGTCCCTGTCCGTCCCGGTCGCCCTGGCCCAGCAGGTCATCGCCGATGGCACGACAGAAGCGCCATCGGCCGGGGAGTACGCCACCACGGCCGCCGACGAGCACGCATTCCATGCGCTTAATGGCGGCAGCATCGCAGCAACGGGCGCCGTGGATCTGCGCACCGAGGGCGATCGGGCGTCGGCGGCCCGGGCCGAAGGGCTCGGCAGCCGGATCGAGCTGAGCGGGGGCAGCGTATTGACCACCGGATACGGCGCGTCCGGCGTGTCGGCCGACAGTGGCGGCCATGTACAGGTGCTGGGCACGCGCATCGACACGCAGGGCACTGCGGCCAGCGGCGTCAGCGTGACCGGCGGCAGCCTGTCCGCCACCGGGGTGACCATCACCACGCAGGGCGGGCTGTCGCACGGGGTCGCGCTCGATCAGGGCACCGTTGCGATCCACGACAGCACCCTCAATGTGTTGGGCAGTGGCTCGCATGGACTGTACGTGGAGGGCGGCAGTCTGTTGGCCGAGAATGTCACCATCAACCATGCCGGCGGCGGCGCGGGCGTGTGGATGGAGGGGCAGGGGGGCAGTGACGCGACCCTGCGCAACCTCACCATCAACGGCACCGGCGGCGGCGCGATGGGCGCGATGATCGGCGCCGGGAACACTGCGCTGCTGCAGGACGTGGACATCAACCTGACCCACGCTCAATCTGGCGCGGGCCTCACCGTGGGTGGCGAGGTGCAGGTGCACGGTGGGCGCATCCATGCCGGTGGTGATAACGCAGCCGCAGTCAGCTTCGCCTCCCAAGGTGGCAAGGTGCTGCTGGACGGCACCGATGTGTCCGGACATTACGGCATCGTCATGATGGCCGACGCGCAGCTGACGCTGCGCAATACCACGCTCGCCAGCGAGCTGACGGGCATCAACGTGAACCAGCGGGGCAGCGTGGTCGATATGGCCGGCTCCACCATCACCACCAGCAACGGCGTCGGCGTTCTGGTCATGAACGACGCGACCGTGTCCATCACTGGTTCCAGCATTACGGCCGGTGGCGAATTCTGGCAGGCGATCTCGGTGATGGGCGGGCATACCACGGTGTCCAGCAGTGTGCTGCGAACGCTGGGTGACAACGGCCATGGTCTGTATGCAGAGGGGGGCGCCGGGCTGGCATTGATCGATGCCTCGCAAGTGGACATCCTGACCCGCGGAGACCGTGCCATCGGCGCGATTGCGCGGCTGGGTGGCAGCGTGGCCCTGGAAGGCAGCCAGGTGGTCACCACCGGCGCTGCGGCGCATGGGGTCCTGGCAGGTGGGCAGGGTCAAATGACCCTGAACGATACCCACGTGCGTGCCGAAGGCGCCGACGCCTGGGCAGCGGTGATCAATGACCGGGGGCGGCTGCAGATCGACGGCGGCTCGCTGGTCAGTGCGCAGCACGGCGGCCTGTGGGTACGCAGCACGCGCGACCCCGGCGTGACCCTGGCCGGCGGTGCCGTGGTGGCCGGCGGCAACGGCATCGGCATCGCACTCGATGCAGCCGTGGCCGGGCGTTTCGATGTGGCGATGGAAGGCGGTTCGCAGCTGCTGGGCGACATCGTGATCACCCCTGATGACGTGGCTGCCGGCCTGGTGCCGCAATCGCGGGTGCATGTGCAGCTGGCCGGTGGTGCGCTGTGGCAGGGCAGCTCGGACCTGGTGCAGACGCTGTCGCTGGCGGGCGGCAGCCAGTGGACGCTGACCGCCGATGCGCGCGTGGGCGCGCTGCAGGTGCGCGACAGCACGGTGGCGATCTCCGACGGCAGCGGCCGCTTCAACACGCTCACCGTGGACGGCAACCTGCACAGCGAAGGCGCCACGTTCCTGTTCAACGGTGCGCTGGGCGGTGATGGCTCGGCCATCGATCGCCTGCACGTGCGTGGCGATGCCACCGGCGATGCGCAGGTGGCGGTGCACAACATTGGTGGCATGGGCGCGCAGACCGTGGACGGCATCACGCTGATCCAGGTGGACGGCGCCTCGCAGGCCGCCTATACGCTGGCCGGGCGCGCGGTCGGCGGCAGCTACGAGTACTTCCTGCACCAGGGCGGCGTGGCCGACCCGAACGACGGAAACTGGTACCTGCGCTCGCAGTGGTTTGATGTGTGCGATGCCAATCCGCTGGCACCGGGCTGCTTCAATCCGGACCCGGAACACGGTGGCCCGGGTGAGCCGATCCTGCCGCCGGTGGACCCGGTCATTCCGGTGCCGGTGCTGCGCCCTGAGGGCGGTGCCTACCTGGCCAACCTCACGGCCGCGCAGAACATGTTCCGGCTGGGCTACCACGACCGCCAGGCCGGCCAGAACGGTGGCCGTGGTTGGGCGCGCGTGGACGGTGCGCAAACCGGCTTCGATGCGGTCAGCCGCCAGCTGGATGTGCAGGGCAGCAGCCAGGCGCTCAGCATCGGTGCGGACCTGGTTCGCAATGGCAACGGCAACGCGGTGGGTGTGATGCTGTCCACCGGCAACGCCAGCAGCACCTCCACCAATGGCCTGACCGGTTACTACGCGCGCGGCAAGGTGAAGGGCGAGGCGCTGGGCGTGTATGGCACCTGGCGTGCGGGGCATGAAGACCCGTATGCGGGTTTCTACGTGGACGGCTCGGTGCAGCGTGCGCAGTTCCGCAACCGCGTGGAAGGCGTGGCGCTCACGCCGGAGCGTTACGACAGCAAGGCGTGGCAGGGGGCGTTGGAAGCGGGTTACGCCTTCCGACTGGGCGGTTCGGTTGAGCGTGGGCTGTTCCTGGAACCGCAGCTGCAGGTGGGCTACACGCGCTGGAACGATCTGCACCATACCGAAGCCAACGGCACGGTGGTGACCACGCGCGATGCCGATGGTGTGTTCGGGCGTGCGGGCGCGCGTTTGTCCGGCGTGACCCGCTGGGGCAATGGCGCGGCGCAGGTGCAGCCGTATGTGGCTGCACATTGGTTGCACCAGCGGGCCGACAACACGGTGCTGATGGATGACGAAGCGGTGGATGCACGCATCCCGCGCAGCCGCGGTGAGTTCAGTGCCGGTGCGTCGTTGAAGTTCGCCAACGGCGTTGGCGCGTGGGGTGGGTTGTCGCTGCAGCATGCCTCGGGCTACCACCAGACCAGCGCACAGGTGGGGATGAGCTACAGCTGGTAAGCGAGCGAGCGAGCAAGGGCGGACGGTCGGCGGGTGCCGGCCGTTCGCGGCCCGCACCCGAATCAGCTCAGATCAGCCCGAATCAGCCCAGATCAGCCCAGATCAGCCCGGATCAGCCCGGATCAGCCCGGATCAGCCCAAATCAGCCCGGATCAGCCCAAATCAGCCCAAATCCCCCCGGAGATCCGTGATAATTGGTCCGTCCTTCCATTGTCGGTTTTCTGATGAGCGACCAGGAAACAATTCTTCGTGTGCTTGATGACGCCCAGCGGGTGGCGGGAAACACGTGGAAAGGGCTGAGTTCGAGAGAGCTGTCGGCCCAGGCTGGAATTCCCTGGACGACGACCAAGCGGCTGCTGCTGGAGATGCAGACGGCGGGCAGTGTCGTCCGCGAAGGACAAGCACGGGCCACGCGATACAAGCTGCTGGTCTCGCCGCCGAGCGAGGGCAGCGCCGATCAGACGAATGGCTATCCCCGCTTCAAGGAAGGGAAAGCCCTTCTTGCTGAGCTCAAGCGCCCTTTGGCGCAGCGCGCACCTGTGGCCTATCAGCGCCGGTTTGTCGAAAAATACGAGCCCAACAGAAGTCTGCTTCTACCGGCCTCCCTTCTTGATGAGTTGGAAGCTGCCGGGCGCATGAGTGGACAGCAGCCTGCGGGCACCTACGCGCGTAGCGTGATGGAGCCGCTGCTGATCGATCTGTCATGGTCGTCCTCGCGATTGGAAGGCAATCGCTACTCGCTGCTGGAGACAAAGCAACTGTTCGAAAGTGGAACCAGAAGCGGTGATCTGGATGCGGTCATGCTGCTCAACCACAAGGCAGCCATCGAGTTCCTTGTCAACGAGGTGCCGACGGCGGGTCTTACCGAGCCGGTGGTGCGCAACCTGCATGCCACGCTCATGAGAGATCTGTTGGCCGACGGCAGCGCGCTGGGGAACATCCGCTCGAAGATGGTTCAGATCAGGGACACGAGTTACATCCCGGAGCAGGCCCCTGGCGTTCTGCAGGAAATGTTCAGCCGGATCATCGCCAAGGCAAGGCAGATCAACAACCCCATCGAGGCGGCGTTCTTTCTCTGGGTCAATATTGCCTACCTGCAGCCCTTTGAAGATGGCAACAAGCGCACGAGTCGACTTGCGGCGAATGTCCCATTGTTGATGTACAACTATGCGCCGCTTTCCTTCCTTGATATAGATTCCAATGACTATGCCTACGCCATGATGGGGGTGTACGAGCAATGCAACGTTGCGTTGGCGGGAGATCTGTTCGAGGCGGCCTATTCGCGTTCCATCCAGAAGTATCGGATCCAGCTTGCAGCCGCATCGGCACCTGATCCTGTCCGGCTGCGGCTGCGAGGCGCCATGAACGATGCGATCGGACTGATCGTCCGGGATGGCCGGACGGTGCAGCAGGCTCTGGAGGCATTGGATGTTGATGCAGAAGACGTCAGTGCGCTCAGAGGTTATGTCGAACAGGAGCTGATGCACCTGGGAGAGCACAATTGTTCGCGTTTCTACGTCACCATGCGGCAGGTCCAGCAGTGGGTTGCGGCTGGACGGCCCCATTAGGACGGCGCCACTGACGCCACATGCGTGGCGCACCCGCACCTCAAACCGGCGGCAGCACCTTGCCCGGGTTGAGGATGCCGTCCGGGTCCAGCGCGTGCTTGATTGCGCGCATCGCCGCCAGCGTGGCCGGGCTGAAGGCGGCGGCCATGAAATCGCGCTTGGCCAGGCCGATGCCGTGCTCGCCGGACAACGTGCCGCCGAGCGCGAGGGTCAGCTCGAAGATCTTCGGAAGCGCTGCATGTGCGCGCGCATTCTCGTCGGCATCGTCGGGGTGGTAGAGGATGTTCACGTGCAGGTTGCCGTTGCCGGCATGCCCGAAGGTGACGATGGTCAGCGCGTGGGTGCGGGCGAGGTCCTGCACGCCGGCCACCAGCGCCGGAATGCGCGACACCGGCACCACCACGTCTTCATTGATCTTGCCCGGGGCGATGCTGCGCAGCGCGGGCGACAGGGCCTTGCGCGCGGCCCATAGTTTTTCGCGCGCGGCGCCTTCCATCGCCACGTCCAGCGCGATCATGCCGTCACCCTCGGCGGCGGTGGCCAGCGCCTGCAGCAGGTAGGGCAGGGTGTCGTGGTCGCCGTCGGCCTCCACCAGCAGCATCGCACCGGCCTCGGGCACCTCGGCGCCATTGCGGCGCAGCAGTTCCAGGCTGCGCGCATCCATGAATTCCAGGCGGGTGGGCACCACCGGCTGCGCCATCAGCCGCGATACCGCCGCGGCGGCTGCATCCGCATCGCGGTAGAGCACGCGCAGGCCGGCCTGCGCCACCGGCAACGGGGTCAGCTTCAAGGTGGCTTCCACGATCAGCGCCAGCGTGCCCTCGCTGCCCACCAGCAGGTGGGTGAGGTCGTAGCCGGTGGCATCCTTGGTGTAGGCGCCGCCGCACTGGATCAGCTCGCCGGCGCCGGTGATCGCCACCAGGCCCAGCACGTTGTCGCGGCTGGTGCCGTACTTCACCGCGCGCGGGCCACCGGCGTTGCAGGCCAGGTTGCCGCCGATGCTGCAGATGTCGGCACTGGACGGGTCCGGTGCCCAGAACAGGCCGTGCGGGGCCAGCGCATGCTGCAGGTCGCCGTTGAGCACGCCCGGCTCGACCACCGCGCAGCGGTTGCCGGGCTGGATGTCGAGGATGCGGTCCATGCGCGCCAGCGACAGCACGATGCTGCCCTGGACCGGCACGGCCGCGCCGGTGGTGCCGGTGCCGGCGCCGCGCGCGACCAGCGCGATGCGGTGCTCGCGGCAGGCGCGTACCACCGCCACCACCGCATCGCGATCGCGCGGCAGCGCCACGCCGGCCGGCAGCGTATGGCGCCACGAGTTGTCCTGCGCGTGTGCCTGCAGCGCGCTGTCATCGGTGCGCCAGCCGTCATCGCCCAGCAGTGCGTGCAGGGTGGAAGCGAAGGCGGCGGGCAGGGCAGGGCTCATGGGTCGGTCCGGGTATCAACAGGGGCGCGCTGGATCAGTCGCCAGCCGATCACGGCGGCGGTGAGCGGCAGCCACACCCAGCGCAGTTCGGAGGCGAGCGTGGCCAGCCCGCGCGCACTGAAGAACTGGCCGGCAAACGGCGACACCCGGATCGGGCGCCACGGGGCGAACAGGCGCTCGCCACTCCACGGCCACCACAGCGCCACGCCGAGGCCGCCGGAGGTGAGCGCATCCAGCAGCGGGTGCGACACCGCGCTGAGGCCCACGAACGCCGCGGCCTGCACGGCGCTGGCGCGCAGCCGGCGGTGCAGCAGCGCGGCGAGCGTGGCCAGCACGGCAGCAAAGACCAGTGAGTGGCTGGCCCCGCGATGGCCGAAACTGTCGGCATAGGGAATGTGCAGCGCGAAGGCCAGCACGTCGGCGTCGGGCAGCATCGCCGCCGCCACGCCCGCGGCCAGCAGCGGCGTGGAGATCCGGCCGCGGTCGGCGGCGGCCCACATCGCGAGCGGGATCGCGGCATGGGTAAAGATGCTAGGCATCGGCCACGCTCTCGGGCCGGCGGAAGGCCATCTGGCCGCCCCCGGTAGTGGCGGCCGGTGGCCGGCTCCACGCACGTCCGGCAGCACCCGCCACCCACCCCGGCATCAGCAATCCACCCCCCCGGATTCATCGCGCAGCCAGTGCAGCTGCGGCGGCTCGCCCCAGGCATCGATCACATCGAACCGACAGGGGCGGGCAGCCAGGGCCGGGTCGGACGACAGGAACAGCTGCGCGGCCAGCACCAGCTTGCGCCGCTTGCGCAGGTCCACCGAGGCGGCGCCCCCGCCGAACCCGGCGCTGGCGCGGTAGCGCACTTCAACAAATACGGTGGTGTCGCCGTCGCGCATGACCAGATCCAGTTCGCCGCCCCGATAGCGCACGTTGGCGCTGATCGGCTGCAGCCCTTCGGCGCGCAGGTACGCCTGCGCGGCCGCTTCCACCGCCGCGCCGCGTTGTGCCCGCGGGGTGGGCACCGCGCTTAGTTGGCGGTGGCGATCGGCATGGGCCGGCCGCCGCTGAAGGTGGACCATGCCGGCACGCGCAGCACGTTGCCGTTGCTGTCCAGGAACAGAGTGCCGGTGGCGCCGGCCAGGCCGCCTTCGTTGGCCATCTTGTCCAGGTAGGCGCTGATCTTCCACGCATCGAAACCGAAGGCGAACAGGCGCCCGGACGCGCCGCGCGCGCTGGGCAGGATCTGGCCGGCGGTGCTGGCCGAGGGCAGGCCGGGCACACCGCGCACGTTCCAGGCTTCGTTGGGGTACACGATGCCGTCCAGCGCCATGTCTTCCTCGGCCTTGCCGCTGCCCAGCGTCAACTGCGAGGTGCCCACGCGGGTGGCGCCGCCCGCGCCGGCCAGCGCCAGCTGCGGGGCCACCGCACGCGCCTGCGGTGCCTTCAGCGCCAGCAGCACACCATCGACGGCGCCGGCATTGCGGACCTGCGCGCCGATGTCGCCGACCGCATCGCCCACCCCGATCGTAGCCAGCACCTGGCCACCCCGCTGGGTGAAGCGCTCGCGGAACGCGGCGGCGGCGCGGCGGCCGTTGTCGTCGTTGCTGTGCACCACCAGCACCTTCATGCGCTCGCGGCCGCGCAGGTACTCGGCGGCGATGATGCCGTCGTCTTCCGGCGCCAGCGAGAAACCGGCGCTGCCGGCCGGCGGGCTGCTCTTGCCACGGTTGAGGGCCAGCACCGGCACCGGCAGCTGGGCGCGGCCGAACACCGCATCCACCTCGTCGCGGCCGAGCGGGCCGACGATGAAGTCGACGCCGGCACCGACGGCCTTGTCATAGGCGGCCATGGCACCGGCGGCGGTGCCGGCGGTATCGATGAACTGGATGTCCGGGCGCTGGCGCTGCTCGCCGTAGTAACCGCTGAGCAGGCCATCGCGGACCGGCTGCGCGGCGGTGGCCAGGCGGCCGCTGAGCGGCAGCAGCACGGCCATCTTCAGCGGCGGGCGGTAGCCATCGCTCATCGCCGGTGCGCGCTTGCTGGTATCGAACTGGGTGGACTGTTCGCGGTCGAACGGGCGCGGCAGCGGCAGGCCGCGCGCGATCAGCGCACGCCCGGCGAAGTTGTACAGCGGCTCGTTGGCCGGCAGGGCGGCGGCGCGCGCGCGCAGGGTGGCATCGTCCAGGCTGCCGAGCAGGCCGGCGATGGCCTGCTGGTTGTCGCTGCGTGCCTTGCCGGTCAGCGCGGCATGCGCGCGGGCGCGCTCCTGCGCGGCGCCCACGGTGTCGCCGGCGGCAAGCAGGGCCTCGGCGCGGGCCAGCAGCCAGCGCGTGCGCAGCTGCGGGGCCACGTTGTCGGAGGATTCCTTCAGCGCGGCCAGCGCCTGGGCCGGCTGCTTGTCGGCCAGGGCCAGCTCGGCGGTGGTGAGGTGGAAACGCTGCTGGCTGGCGCCACTGAGCTGGCGCGCGGTGACCTGCGCCAGCAGGCTGCGCGCGCGGGTGGTGTCGCCGGCCTCGTGCCAGGCGAAGGCGGCATCGGCCAGCGCGGCGGCGCGGGCGCTGCCCTTGAGCGTGTTGGCCAGCGCCTCCAGCTGCACGGCTGCATCGCGCGGCTTGCCCTGGTCGATCAAGGCCAGCGCCTGGGCCTGGGCCGGCGAGTCGGGCGCGCTGGTCAGGCTCGTCGTGGCGCAGCCGGCCAGCAGCAGCAACGACAACGACAGGGCGGAGATCCGTGCGACAGGCTTGTTCATGATCAGGTCCATTCGATGGGGGCAGCGGCCGGGGCCGGGGAACGGTACGATTCTACCCTTGACCCACGAGTACCGTTGCGATGAGTGCTGTCCCCACGCTGTATGTCGTTGCCACCCCGATCGGCAACCTGGCCGACCTGACGCCGCGCGCGCAGGACGTGCTGCGCTCGGTGGCCGCGATCTGCGCCGAAGACACCCGTCGCAGCGGCCAGCTGCTGGCCCATTTCGGCATCCAGCAGCCGCTGGTGGCGCTGCACGACCACAATGAAGAAGCGTTGGCCCAGCGCATCGTGGCCCGCCTGCAGGCCGGCGAGTCGCTGGCGTTGGTCAGCGATGCCGGCACGCCGCTGGTGAGCGACCCGGGCTACCGCCTGGTGCGCGCCGCGCGTGCGGCCGGGATCAAGGTCAGCCCGGTGCCGGGCGCCTGTGCGGCGATCGCCGCGCTCAGCGTGGCCGGCCTGCCCAGCGACCGTTTCACGTTTGAAGGCTTCCTTCCGGCCAAGGGCTCGGGCCGCCGCGAGCGCCTGCAGGGCCTGGCCGGGGAAACCCGCACGCTGGTCTTCTACGAATCCTCGCACCGCATTACCGAGTCGCTGGCCGACATGGTTGCGGCGTTTGGCGCCGACCGCCCGGCGGTGCTGGCGCGCGAGCTGACCAAGCTGTTCGAGACCGTCCTCGACGGCACCCTGGCCTCGCTGCTGCAGCAGGTGGAAGCCGACGACAACCAGCGCAAGGGCGAGTTCGTGGTCATGGTCCAGGGCGCCGCCGACGACGAAGCCGCGCAGCTGGCTGCCGGCCGCCGAATGTACGCCAAGCTCAGCGAGCACCTCCCACCCTCCACCGCCGCCAAGCTCGCCGCCGAACTCACCGGCGCGCCAAGAAAGGCGCTGTACGGCAGTTGAGGGCGCCAGCCGCCAGCCGCGCTGGAGGGTAGAGCCACCCCATGGGTGGCTGCGCGCGGTGCTGGACGAAAAGCAGCCACCCATGGGGTGGCTCTACCAGCGCATGCAGGCACCCTCGGCGGTTGCAACGCCCCACATTGGGGGTAGAGCCACCCCATGGGTGGCTGCACGCGGT
>NZ_JAVWXA010000068.1:0-21070 GCF_036662295.1 Stenotrophomonas sp. | reverse complement strand
ACCCCATGGGTGGCTGCACGCAATGCCAGAACCAAGAGCAGCCACCCATGGGGTGGCTCTACCCCCCGGGCATTGCGGGCCACCTGACTCCAATGCCGAATCCAAAAAACAACCCCGCACCGCGCGCGCCCGGGTGGGGCCGCCCCGGCTTTGCAGAACCCGCCCAAAACATCTCTCTTGACCACACCCTGATCCCACATCGGCGATCATGCCCGCCTCGATCACGATGGTGCGCACGATGACGACCCGAAGCTACGCCTCGATCCGGCCCCTGTTGTGGCTCGTATCGCTGGCGATCTTCATGCAGATGCTGGACTCCACCATCGTCAACACCGCCCTGCCCGCCATGGCCCGCAGCCTCGGCGAGAGTCCCCTGCAGATGCAGTCGGTGGTCTTCAGCTACGCCCTGGCCGTGGCCACCTTCATCCCCGCCTCGGGCTGGATCGCCGACCGCTTCGGCACACGCCGCACCTTCCTGGTCGCCATCATTCTGTTCACCCTCGGCTCGCTCGCCTGCGCGCTTGCCCAGACCCTGCACCAGCTCGTCGCCGCCCGCGTCCTGCAGGGCGTGGGCGGTGCGATGCTGCTGCCGGTCGGCCGCCTGGCCGTGATGCGCTCGGTCTCGCGCGAAGAGTTCCTGCGCGCCATGAGCTTCATCGCCATCCCCGCCCTGATCGGCCCGCTCATCGGCCCCACCCTCGGCGGCTGGCTGGTCGAAGTGGCCTCCTGGCACTGGGTCTTCCTCATCAACCTGCCCATCGGCGTGATCGGCTACATCGCGGCGATGCGCGTCATGCCCGACCACTACGCCGAACACCGCACCCGCTTCGACATCGCCGGCTACCTCATGCTCGCCTTCGGCATGGTCGTGCTGTCGCTCGCCCTGGACGGCATCTCCGGCATGGCCACCCCGCATGCGCTGGTGATGCTCATGACCGTGGCCGGCCTGGCGGCCCTGGTCGGCTATTGGCTGCACGCGGCCAACTCCACCGCGCCGCTGTTCTCGCTGGCCCTGTTCCACGTGCCCAGCTACCGCATCGGCATCCTCGGCAACCTGTTCTCGCGCATCGGCAGCAGTGCCATGCCGCTGCTCATCCCGCTGCTGCTGCAGGTCGGCATGGGCATGAGCCCGATGAACGCCGGCCTGCTCATGATCCCCGTCGCCGCCGCCGGCATGGTGTCCAAGCGCTATGCGGTCAAGCTGGTCGAGCGCTTCGGCTACCGTCGCGTGCTCATGGTCAACACCGTGCTGGTGGGCCTGGCCATGGCCAGCTTCATCGCCATGACCCCCGGCCAGCCGCTATGGGTGCGCGTGGTCCAGCTGGCCCTGTTCGGGGCGGTCAACTCGCTGCAGTTCACCGTAATGAACACCGTCACCCTGCGCGACCTCGACCGCGATTTCGCCAGCGCCGGCAACAGCCTGCTGTCGATGGTGATGATGCTGGCCACCGGTTTCGGCGCAGCCGCCGCCGGCAGCCTGCTGGCCGCCTTCGCGCACCTGGATGCGCTGCACGGCGCCACCGCCGCGCTGCATGCCACGTTCGTGTGCGTGGGGGCGATCACGCTCACCTCCACCGTCATTTTCTGGCAGCTGCCCGATACCCGCCCCTCCCCACGTGACGTGGAAGAGGTCGCCGAATAGCCGCGGACCGTCAGCCCGCCGACCTTCAACAACGCGCCTGTACGCTCAGCGCGCGGCCCGCAACGCGCGCGCGATCGCGTCCACCAGCAGTTCGCCGGTGACCGGCTTGCGCAGGAAACCGCGGAACCCGGCCGCGCGCACCTGCTCCTCCACATCCGGATCGGTCCGCGCGGTCACCGCGATCATCGGCATGTCATAGCCCTGGTTGTGCAGGTGGCCGGCCAGTTCGATCCCACCCAGCCCCGGCAGGTCCAGGTCCAGCAGCACGACGTCGAAGGGTGCCTCGCTCACTTCGCGCAGGGCCGCCAACGCGTGTTCGGCATGCACCATCTGGTGCCCGCGCGCGCCCAGCAGCCCGGTGATCACGCTGGCCACGGTGAGGTCGTCCTCCACCAGCAGGATGCGCAGCGCCGGCAGCCGCTGGCCCTGGGCCTGACCGTCCAGGCCGCTGGGCACCGCGGCGATATGCAGCGGCAGCGGCAACGTCACGCTGAAACGCGTCCCCACCCCGAGCTGGCTCTCCACGCCGATCTGGCCCTGCATGGCCAGCGCCAGCTCGCGGCAGATCGCCAGGCCCAGCCCGCTGCCGCCGTACTGCGCGGCCGTGCGCGCGCCGTCGGCCTGCTCGAAGCGGCGGAACAGGCGCTGCTGCTGGTCGCTGCTGATGCCAGGGCCGGTGTCGGACACCTCGAAATGCAGGCCGCGGTCGGCTGCCAGCGTGGTCGCCTTCAGGCGCACCTCGCCGTGGGTGGTGAACTTGACCGCGTTGCCCAGCAGGTTGAGCAGGATCTGGCGCACGCGCACCGCATCGCCCACGCTGCCCAGCCCGGCCGGCAACTGGTTGTCGACCACGAACTGCAGGTGCTTCTGCTCGGCCAGCGCGGCCATCAGCGTGCAGGCATCGTCCACCACGTTGTGCACGTCGAACGGCTGGGCCTGCAGCTGCAGGCGCCCCGATTCGATGCGGGCCAGGTCCAGCGCATCGTTGACCAGGTGCAGCAGGTGCTCGCCGGCATGCCGGATCGAGGCCGTCCAGCTGCGCTGCTGCGGGTCCAGCGCCGAGCCCAGCAGCAGCTCGCTCATGCCCAGCACGCCGGTCATCGGCGTGCGCACCTCATGGCCCAGGTTGGCCAGGAAACGGGTCTTGGCCGCCGAGGCCTGCTCGGCCAGCTCCTGCTTGTGCAGGGCCAGCTGGTAGGCATGCTTGCGTTGCAGCCGGCGGCGGTACAGCCAGGCGAACAGGCTCATCAGCAGCAGCGCCAGCGAGGTCAGCACCAGCAACCCGGACAGGCTGCGCCACCACGGCGGCTGCACCCGGAATTCCAGCGACTGCACCCGCGACCAGACCTGGTCGGCCGAGCGCGCCTGCACTTCCAGCCGGTAGCTGCCCGGCGGCAGCCGCGAGAACACGCGTTCACCCGCCGGCCCCACTTCCACCCAGTCCGGGTCGTAGCCGGTCAGGCGATAGCGGTAGCTGTTGGAAGAGGAGTCGGCGAAGGACAGCAGCCGCGCCACGATGCGCAGGTCACGGTCGGCATCGGCGATTTCCAGCGGCGTCAGGTGGGTCAGATCGGCCACGCGATCGCCGCGCCGCACTTCCACCCGCTCGATCACCAACGGCGCACGGCGGTTGGACGGGCGCACCTGGCGCGGGTCGAACACCACCACCCCGGCCGGCGTGCCACCGGCGATGCGGCCGCTGGCGGTGCGGGTCAGGGTGCTGCGGCGGAACTCCTGGCTGGGCAGCCCATCGTGCACGCCATACAGGCGCACGTTGCCCATCTGCGGGTCGACCCGGATCAGGCCACGTGCGCTGGCCGCCCAGATCACGCCCTGCGCATCGACCACCAGGCCCGTCGCCGACACCTCCGGGTAGCCGGCGCCGCCGCCGATCACCGCCTGCAGCAGCAGGCGCCCGCCCTGCCAGCGGTACTGGCTCAGGCGCCCTTCCTCGGACAACCACACGCTGCCGTCGTCGGCGATGGTCAGCGCATGGATCGCCGCCGGCGGCGCGCCAGGCACCGGCTCGAACCGCGAGGCGGCCGGCGTCCACTGCAGCAGGCCCTGGTTGGTGGCCACCCACAGGTGGTCCTGGCTGCCGCACATCAGGTCCAGCGTCAATTGCCCCGGCGCCAGCCCCGCATGGCCGGCGGGGATGCGGTGCAGCACCCGCCCCTCCAGGTCACGCTGCTGCAGGCCGGTCGAGGCGGCGGTCCACAGGCGCCCGCCATCGCAGATCGCCAGCGATTCCACCTGCCCCTCCATGGCCGCGTCCACCGGCGCATCGCGGCCCCAGCGGCGCAGCGCGTCCTGCCGCGGGTCATAACGCAGCAGCGCATCGTTGGAGCCGATCCAGACCCGGCCCTGCGGGTCTTCCAGCACCGACTGCAGCCACTGCGTGCCATCCACCCAGGTGCGGTGCTGGGAGACCGTGCCGGTGACCGGGTCGAACTTGTCCAGTGCGCCGTGGGTACCCACCGTCCACACGCCGCCGTCGGCGGCCGCGGCCATGCCCAGCACATAGGCATTGCGCAGCGAAGCGGGGTCATCCTCCAGCCGCGACAGCACCGAGAACTGCCACCAGCGCGGCAGCAGGTGCCACAGCCCGCCGTTGATGCTGGCCAGCCAGATGCCGCCCTCGCGGTCTTCGTAGGCGCCGGTCCAGTTGGGCCGCACCTGGCCACGCGCCACCGCGCTGTACAGCGGCACCGGCTGGAACTGGTTGTCGTAGGCGCGGCCCAACCCGGAGCGGGTATCCAGCCAGTAGCCGCCCTGCTCGTCGCGCAGCATCATGCCCAGCACCTGGTCGCCCGGCGAAACCTGCCACGGCGCCGCCTCGATGCGGCCATCCGGGCGCCGCACGCGCACCCCGGCGTTGGTGGCCACCCACAGGCTGCCGTCCATTTCGGCGGTGAGGCCGTTGATGATCTCGGCCGGCATGTCGCGGCCGGCGATGCGTTCGAAATCGCGCCCCGTCCAGCGCGCCAGGCCGGCCTTGGTGCCCACCCACAGGCTGCCGTCGCGGGTGGTGGCCAGCTGGGTGACCGAGGCCGAGGGCAGGCTGCGCGGGTTGCCATGCTCGGGCATGAAGCGGGTCACCTTGCCGTCGCGGTCCAGGCGATGCAGGCCCCCTTCGTAGGTGCCGAACCACACCGCGCCATCGGCGGTGGAGGTGATGCTCCAGATCGTGTTGCTGCCGATCACCGGGTGGCTGGCCCGATCGAAGAAGCGCAGTTCGCGGCGGTCGGCGGACATCATCGCCAACCCGGCATTCTCGGTGCCGATCCACAGCTGGTTGCGCGCATCCACGTGCACGGCCCACACGTGGTTGTCGCGCAGGCCGTCCTCGGCCCGCCACACCCGGTAGTTGCGCCCGTCGTAGCGGGCCAGGCCGTCGTTGGTGGCGATCCACAGGTAGCCATAGCCGTCTTCGGCCATGCGGTTGACCGTGTTGGACGGCAACCCGTCAAACACGGTGAGCTGGCGTGGCGTGGGCGGCACCGGCTGGGCATGGCCGAGCTGCGGCCACAGCCACACGATCCCGAACAGGAGCAGCCAACGCAAAGGCACCACCAGATGGATCTCCCCGACTCGTCCATGGAAGGCACGCCAGCGTACCGGCCGCGCATCAACGCGGCCTGCCGAGCCTGGGGCCAGGCCCGCATGGTAAACGGTTCGCCGGGCGGCGACGACGCTCAGCCCCGCCGCGCCGCCTGCACCGCTGCCGCCAGCGCCTCGCCCCCGGCCGGTTTGTGCAGCAGGCCCACCGCGCCGGCGGCGGCCACGCGCGCGGCCAGGTCCGCCTCGGTGCGCGCCGTGAGCACCACCACCGGCACCGCGCAGCCCTGCGCGTGCAGCAGCGACAACAACTGCCAGCCGTCCAGGCCGGGCAGGTCCAGGTCCAGCAGGACCACCTCGAACGGCTCGGCGGCCAGCGCCGCCAACGCCGCCAGCGCGTGCGCGGCGATCACCACCGATGCCCCGCGCGCGCCGAGCAGGCCGGCGTGGGCCTCGGCCACCAGCGCGTCATCCTCCACCAGCAGCACCCGGGCCGGACACGCGGGCGGCCGTGGCGCGCCCGGGGCCGATTCGGGCAGGTCGGCCGGGCACCCCTCGGCGGCCGCCAGCGGCAGGCTCAGGACCAGGCGCCGACCGCCGCCGGGCTGCGCGTGCATCTGCAGGCGTCCCTGCTGGGCCCGGGCGCAGGCCTGTGCGCGCGCCAGCGCTGCCGCCGAGCGCCTTTCCGACATCCGCGCGACGCCGCCCGGCCCGGCCAGCATCTCCAGCAGCAGCCCGGCCCGACCGGGCAGCCAGTGCGCGTGGACCCGCACCGCGCGCATCGGCACCGCCTGGGTTACCGCCGCCAGCGCGGCCTGCAGCAACTGGCGCAGGCGCTGCGGGTCGGCGCGCACCCAGGGCTGGCCGGGCAGGTGCAGCCGCAGCGCCAGCCCGGCGTGCGAGGGCGGCAACGTGGCGCCCGCCTGCTGCCGCCACTGCTGCAGCAGGGCCGGCAGGTCGATGCGCTCGCGTCGCAACGGCACGCGCCCGGCTTCGATGCGCGCCTCGTCCAGCGCCGTATCGACGATGCCGAGCAGCTCCCGCGCTGCCTCCTGGATATGCGCCAGGCGGCGTTGCTGGGCCGGCGCCAGGGGGCCGGCCAGCAGCAGCTCGCCCATGCCCAGCACGCCGGTCAGCGGGGTGCGCAGCTCATGCCCGAAGGTGGCCAGGTAGCGCGCCTTGGCCTGCGCCGACTGCTCGGCCCAGCAGCGCCGCTGCAACGAGGCGCGCCGCCGCCGCGCCCGTGCCAGGCCATGCCGGACCAGCGCGCCGACCGCTGCGGCCAGCAACGCCAGTGCCAGCCCACGCGCGGCCAGTGCCCCCGGGTGCTGCCAGGCGCTGCGTTGCACCTGCAACGGCAACGTCTGCATCGCCGACCAGCGGCCGTCGCTGCCGCGCTCCTGGTACTGCAGCGCGTGCGTTCCCGCCGGCAGGCGCGGGAAACCGATCGTGCCGCGGCTGCGCGTGTGCATCCAGCGCGCCTCCGCGCCCAGGCGGAAGCGGTACTGCTGGCGCGGATCCAACTGCGCGGACAGCACGCGCGCGCTGATCTGGATGTCGCGATCGTCGGCACGCAGGTGCACCGGGCCCAGCGTCGGCAAACTGATCCGCTGCCCGTTGCGGCGCAGCTGCACGCGCTCGATCACCAGCGGCGCTGGCGTTGCCGGCCGTGCCAACGTGGCCGGCGCGAATGCCAGCACGCCGCCGTCCTGGCTGATCGCCAGCATCTGCGTGCCCTGCGCCTCCAACCCGGCCTGCAGCACGGCCTCGGGGATGCCGTCATCGCGCGAGTAGACGCGCACCTGCCGCGTGGCAGGCACGATCCGCAGCAGGCCACTGGACGAGGTGGCCCACAACACGCCCTCCGCGTCCACGGCCAGGCCATTCACCTGGCCCGCCGGCAGGCCATCGCGCGGCGTCACGCGCATGCCTGCCTGCAGCGCACGCGCGTGCCCGTCATAACGCTGGATCACGCCCTCGGTGGCAATCCACAGCCCGCCATCGGCGGTGGCCTGCAGGGCGCGGATGCCACGCGGCGCGCCCGCCACGGCAGCCAGCTGGCGGTCGTTGGCATGCAGCAACCCGGCCGTCCCGCCCACCCACACCCCGCCCTCGGCCGTGCACTGCACCGACAACGGTCCCCAGCCCACGGGATTGACGCGGCGCGGCCAGGCCACGCGCTGCCAGCGCCCGCCGCCATGGCGATGTTCCAGTGTGTGCCCGTGCAGTTTCCACTGGTGCTGCCCGCCACACTGCAACTCGACCGCTGCACTGCCCGCGCCGGGCAGCCAACCATCCACGCCGGCCTGCGGCGACAGCAGTGGCTGCGCGCGGAAGGCCTGCCACAACGGCGGCAGCCGCCAGACGCCGAGATGCCGGCCCAGCAGCCACACACCGCCGTTGCGGTCCTCCAGCACGCGGCGCACGTGGGGCGGCGCGCCCTGCCCCACCGTGGCCAGGCGCACCGTCACCGCCGCGGTGTGATCGGCCGGCTGCCGCCAGACCCGGTCCGCGTCGGCCAGCCACTGCGCATCCTCGCCCCCGATGCCCAGCAGGCGGGCGTGCACCGGCGCGGCCACGGCCTGCACGGTGCTGCCGCCCACGCTGCGCCAGAGGCCCTGCGAGGCACTGATCCACACCGTGCCCGCCGCATCGCGCGACATCCCCGTGATCGCCGTCGTGCCCAGGTACGCGGCCGACGGCCGATGGAAGCGGCCGTCACGCCAAAGCGCCAGCCCGCGCCCGGTGCCTACCCACACCCCGCCATCGGCCGCGTGCACCAGGTGCTCGACATCCCCGGCCGGCACGCCATCGCCGCGGGCGGTGGGCAGGTAGTGGCGCAGGTGGCGCGAGGCCTGCAGGTGGAACACCCCGGCGCCGCGCACGCCGAACCACAGGCCACCGGCCGCGTCGGGCAACAGCGCACTGATCGCCGCCCCGCGCGCGCCGATCACGTCCTCGATGTGCATGCGGTCGGCCGACATCCGCATCACCGCGCCCTGCGCGGTGCCCATCCACAGGCGGTCCTGCTCATCCAGCACCAGCCGGGTCAACACCGTGCCGACCAGGCCCTGCTCGCGCTGCCACACGCGGAAATGCCGCCCATCGAAACGCGCCAGCCCGTCCTCGGTCGCGAACCAGAGATAGCCGTGGCGGTCCTGCACGGCCGCGTGCACGGCATTGGATGGCAGGCCGTCGGCGGTGGTGAACCGAACCGCCTCCGGCAACTGCGCCCGGCCCGGCTGCGGCAGCGCCAGCAACGCCAGCAGCAGGAGCAGCAGCCGCGCCGGCCAGTCGCGGCCGCGCACGCCGGCGGTCATCGACACACGCGGCATCGCGCCAATGCCGCGTGCAGCGCCTGGCGTTCCATAGGCAGGCGCAGGAACACGGCAAATCCCGCCGCCAGTGCATCGCGCTCGGCGTTGGCATCGGCCCGTGCGGTCAACGCCAGGCGCGGCACACCGGGCAGCACGCGGGATAGCAGCGCGCCGATCGGCTCGCCGCACACGCGCTGGTCCGGATCGGCCACCACCAGCGCCCATGGCCGCGCCTGCACACCGGCGCCCCATCCCGGGCCCGGTTCGGCCGCGGTCACGATCAGGCCCTGCGCCCGCAACAGGGCGGCGATGACCTCGGCGGTCGTGCCTTGCCAGAGCAGCAAGGCGTGCCCTGCGGGCGTGCCGGGCGCTGCAGCGGCGGGCCCCGGCACCGTTGGCGGCGCTGCGGGCGCGGTGGCCGCCTGCAAGGGCAGCCACACCTGGAAACGGGTGCCCTGGCCCGGTCGGCTGGCCACGTCGATCTCACCGCCCATCGCCTGCGCCAGCTCCCGGCTGATCGCCAGCCCCAGGCCGCTGCCGCCATGGCGTGCCAGCGTGTCGGCGCCGTCGGCCTGCTCGAACCGCTGAAACAGGCGCTGCACCTGCGCCGGACTCATGCCCGGTCCGGTGTCGGTGACCCGCAGCATCACCCCCCGCCCGCCCACGCCGGGATGCGCGGCGACCTCGACCCGGCCGTGCCCGGTGAACTTGACCGCATTGCCCACCAGGTTGAGCAGGATCTGGCGCAGGCGGCGCACATCGCCGAGCAGCCAGGTGTCGGCGGCCAGCGTGCTGGTCCAGTCCAGCTGCAGCCCCTTGGCCTGCGCGACCGGCTGCAGCAGCGCGTGCAGCTCCTGCAGCAGCCGCGCCGGCGCGAACGGTGCCGGTTGCAGGTGCAGGCGCCCGGCTTCGATGCTGGCCAGGTCCAATGCATCGTCCACCAGCTGCACCAGGTGCAGGCCGGCCTGGTGCAGGCTGTGCGCCTGCGCCCGCTGCCGCGCATCCAGCGGCCCGTCCAGCAGCAGCTGGCTCCAGCCGGAGACGCGGGTCATCGGCAGCCGGATGCGCTGGCCCAGTTGGCCCAGGAAACGGGTGCGCTCGGCCGACGCTTCCTCGGCGCGTTGCCGGCGCAGGCGCGAGGCCAGCCGCCGCTGGCGCTGCCGCACCGCGTAGGCGATGCCCCGGGCAGCGGCCAGCGCAGCCAGCAGGGCGGCTGCGCCGAGCGCCAGCGTCCCGCACGGCGTCTGCCACCAGGCCGGGGCGACCGACAGCACCAGCCGCTGCGCGGCCGACCAGGGCCCATCGCCATGCCGCGCCTGGATCAGCACGCGGTGCTCACCCACCGGCAGCCGCGCAAAGATGCGCTGGGCAACCGCACCAGTGTCGATCCACTCCTGGTCGTACCCGGGCAGCCGGAAGCGATACTGGATGCGGTCCGGATCGCCGCGACCCAACAGGTTCACCGCGAGCTGGATGTTGCGATCACGCGCGTGCAGCGCCACCGCGTGCGCCTCGGGCTGCACGATCACCTCGGCATCGTCGCGCTGCAGGCGCACCGCGTTGACGACCAGCACCGGCGGCGGGCGCTGCGGCATGCTGCCCGGCTCGTGCAGCAACAGGCCGCCTTCGCGTACCGCGGCGGCCAGCGCGCCACTGCGCAGGCGCACCAGGCGCTGGCCGAGGATCTCCTGTGCCGGCAGGCCATCGGCATCGCCCAGCACGCGCGCCTGGCCCTGCCGCGGATCGAGCCGGACCAGCCCGCGTGCGGCGCCGGCCCAGACGATGCCGCGCGCATCCACCACCAGCGCCTCGGCGCGCACCTGCGGGTAGCCGGCCGCCGCATCGAAACGATGCGTGCGCTGCAGCGCGCCGTCCTGCCAGCGATGCCGCTCCAACGCGTCTTGGCGGCTGAGCCAGAGGCTGCCGTCCGCGGCCTCGGCGACGGCGGCCACCGCCGGCCCGGGCGCGGCGGCGGCCAGGAAACGCGCGCGCGCGGCGTCCCAGTACTTCAGCCCGTCCTGGTCGGTCGCCCACAAGGTGCCGTCGCGCGCGCACAGCAACTGCCGGGCCGCCATGCCCGGGGCCAACCCCAAGGCAGCGGGCGCCTCGTCGCGCAGGCGCTCACCCTGTGCCGACCACTGCTGGAGGCGCGCGGGATGGGCCAGCCACACCTGGCCGTCGGCACAGGCCTGCAGGTTGAGCGCGGCGCTGGCGTTGGGCAGCTCGAGCGGCCAGCGGCGCGCGCGGCGGCGTGCCGGGTCATAGCGCAGCAACTGCCCGGCACTGGCCAGCCACAGGCGCTGCTGCGGGTCTTCGGCCATGCCCACCGGCGTCGCACTGAAGCCGGCATGGGCATAGCGCACGTGGTCGCTGCTGGCGCCGGTGCGCAGGTCCAGCCGCTGCAGCCGCCCTTCGCTGCCGGCCACCCACAGGCCGCCATCGGCGCCGCCGGCCAGGGCCAGCGCGTAATGGCTGTGCAGGCCGGGCAAACCGTCGCCGGCACTGGGCAGCGCGGCAAACGCACGCCAGTGCGCGGGCAATCGCCACACGCCATGTGCACGGCTGAGCAGCCAGATGTCACCGTGCCGGTCCTGCAGTGCCTGGCGCATCTGCACACCCTCCTGCGGTGGACCGTGCAGCGCGCGCAGCGGGATGCGCTGGGTATCGCCGGGGCGATGCAACACCAGCCCCGCGGCCTGCTGCAGCCACAACGCGCCGTCCTCGCTGCGCAGCAGCGGCTGCCCGGCGGCCGGCGGCCGGCGCACGCCGCCCTCGGCGTCCAGCAGGTGCACGCCCTGCGCGTCGGTGACATGCAGCGCGCCCTGCGGGTCGGCCCACAGTGCGCTGACCGCATCCGGCAGCGCGTCCACCGGCGCGGCAAGCCCGCCGCGCAGCCGGCGCACGCCGTGGGAGGTTCCTGCCCACACCGTGCCCGCCACGTCACTGGCCAGTGCGGTCACCTGCGTGGCGGCCACGTCCACCGCGCGCCAGTCGGGGCCATCGGCCAGGCGGCGGTACAGCCGGCGGTCGGCGCCGATCACCCACAGCGTGCCGGTGCGATCGCTGGCAATGGCATGGATGCGGCCCTGGCGCAGCGCGGCCGGTGCCGCCGGGTCGGGGTGCTCGAAGCGCTGGCGGTCGGCCGGCATCATCGCCAGGCCGTGCGTGGCCGTGCCCAGCCACAGCCGGTCGCGCACGTCGATGTGCAGCACCTCCAGCGTGGTATCCACCAGGCCGTCCTCGCGCCGCCACACCCGCGTGGTACGCCCGTCGAACCGCAGCAGGCCGCTGCTGCCGGCCATCCAGAGGTAGCCGGTGGCATCCTCGGCCATCGCGCGGATGCCCATGGCCGGCAGTCCTTCGCCGCGGCCGAGCTGGCGCGGCCACGGCAGGTCCAGCACCGCCGACGCCATCGCGCACGGGCACACCACCAGCAGCAGCCACAGCCAGATTCCCTGTCCCGCGCCGCGCAACACCTTCCGTGCCACGGCTTACATCCACTGCATGACGATCATCGCCGGCACGATAAGCCGGCCGTGTGCGCTACCGGCACCACCGCCATGCACGCGATCACAGTTTGGCCAATCGCAATCCACATCGAACGTGCGCGATCAAAACAAACCGCCTATGCGCAACGCACGAGCCGGCGGTTTCAGGCGTCCACGTGGCGTCGCGAGCGCGCCTGGGCAATGGCGTCGATCAGCAAGTCGCCGGTCACCGGCTTGCGCAGGAAGCCGTCGAAGCCGCCCTCGAGCACCTGCTGTTCGGCATAGGCATCCGAGCGCGCGGTGACCGCGATCAGGGGCAGTTCGTAGCCCATCGCGCGCAGCTGGCCGGCGATGGCGATGCCATCCAGGGCCGGCAGGTCCAGGTCGAGCAGGCCCACATCGAAGCGACCGGTGGCCACCTCGGCCAGCGCCGCCAGGCCGTGCAGCACGTGCACCACTTCGTGGCCGCGCGCGCGCAGCAACCCGGCGATGACCTTGGCCACCGTCGGGTCGTCCTCCACCAGCAGGATGCACAGCGGCGGCAGCTGGATGCGGGCCACGTCCTGCGCATCGCCGGGCACGTCATGGCCCTTGCGCGTCCACGGCAACGGCAGTTGCACGGTGAACCGTGCACCCTGGCCGGGACGGCTGTCGATCGCGATCCGCCCGCCCATCGCCACCGCCAGTTCCTGGCAGATCGCCAGGCCCAGGCCGCTGCCGCCGTAGCGGGAGGCCGTGCGCGGGCCATCGGCCTGCTCGAAACGATGGAACAGCCGCTGCTGCTGGTCGGCGTTGATGCCCGGGCCGGTGTCGCTCACTTCGAAGGCCACGCCCAGGCCCCCCTCAAGCAGCTCCACGCCCAAGCCCACGTGGCCGCGCTCGGTGAACTTGATCGCGTTGCCCAGCAGGTTCATCAGGATCTGCCGCACGCGCATCTCATCGCCACTGACCTGCACCGGCCCGGGCAGGGTGAAGCTGCGTTCGAAGGCCAGGCCGCGGTGATGGGCCATCGGTTCCATCAGCGCCTGCACCTGGGCCAGCATGGACATCAGGTCGAACGGGCGGATATCCAGCTCCAGCCGCCCCGCTTCGATCCGGGCGAGGTCCAGCGCATCGTTGACCAGCCGCAACAGGTGGGTGCCGGCATGCTGGATGGAGGCGGCATAGCCGCGCTGCAGCTCATCCAGCGGCGTGGCCAGCAGCAGCTCGCTCATGCCCAGCACCCCGGTCATCGGCGTGCGCACTTCGTGGCCGAGCGTGGCCAGGAAGCGGCTCTTGGCCTGCGAGGCCTGCTCGGCGATCTGCTGCTTGTGCACGGTCAACTGCCATTTCTGCCGGCGGCGCAGGCGCACCCGCGCCACGTACACCAGCGCGGCCACCAGCAGCAGCCACAGCAACAGGTAGCCCACGATCGCCCCGCCGCTGCGCCACCACGGCGGCAGCACCTGCACGCTGAGCGTGCGCGAGGGCGTCCACTGGCCCTGCGGGGTGGCCGCCTGCACGTCGATGGCGTACTGCCCCGACGGCAACCGCGACAGCAGCCGCTCGCCATCGGCGGCCTGCATCACCCAGTTCTGGTCATAGCCGGACACACGATAGCGGTAGCGGTTGCCCTGCGGGTTGGCGTAAGACAGCAGGCGCGCGGTGATGATCAGGTCGCGGTCCTGCGGGCCCAGCACGATCGGTGCATCGGCACGCAGCGACTGCTGGCCTTCGGCATCGTCGCGACGCACCTGCACGTTGTCGATCACCAGCTGCGAAGGCGGCACCGCCAGGTCCACCGCATCCGGATCAAAGCCGACCAGGCCGGTGGCGGTCACCGCCAGCACCCGGCCGTCATCCGCGCGGACCGGTGGCCGGCCGCTGAACTCCACGTCCGGCAGGCCGTCGCGCTCGCCATAGATGCGCAGGCGCCGCCGCGTGCTGTCCCAGCGCACCAGGCCGCGCGGCGTGGTCGCCCACACCTGGCCGTGCTTGCCGATCACCACCCCGCCCATCGACACCGGCGGCAGCCCCTCGGCCGCGCCCACGCGCTCGCGCAGGGTCATGCTCAGGCCGTCCCAGCGGTAGCGCTCCAGGGCGCCCTTGCGTGCCAGCCAGGCTTCGTCCGGCGCGGTCCAGGTGATGTCGTAGATGCCGCCGCGCGAGATGCCCGGCACCTGCTCGAAACGGTCGTCGTTCCAACGCAGCAGGCCCATGTCGCCCATGATCCACAAGTGCCCGCGGGGATCGAACAGCATCTGCTCCACCGGGTTCTCGGTCAGCCCGCGGCCCTCTTCCACGCGGATGGTGTCCAGCACGCGCCCCTCGGCGTCGCGGCGCTGGATGCCGTAGCTCATGATCGACAGCCACAGATCGCCATTGGGCGCCTGCCGGATCAGGTCGATGCGCTGGCGCACGTCCGCGCCGCCGCCGATCTTCCATTCGCGCAACTGGCCGGTGCGTGGCTGGTACAGGCCCAGCCGCCCGGCCCGGCCGATCCATAGCGCGCCATCGGCACGTGGCAGCAACGACCAGTTGGCGCCCACGCCCAGCTGCGCGTCATCGGCGATCTGGCGCAGCGTGCCGCGTTCGTCCAGTGCATAGATGCCGTGCGCACCGGCGATGTAGAAGGTGTTGCCCATCACTGCGGCGCTGAGCAGGTACACGCTGTCCAGCGGCTTGCCGTCGAGCTGGTACCAGGTGGAGAAACGCTTCCAGTCCGGCGGCAGGTAGGCCAGGCCCTGGGTCAGCATGGCGATCCACAGCCCGCCCTCATGGTCCTGCAGCATGTCCAGCACGCCACTGCGCGCGGTGAGGAAGCCGCTGCCTGCATCGCCGGCCAGCAGGTGCGCGCGGCTCGCATCGCCGCGGTACAGGCCATCGGCGGTGCCCAGCCAGTAACCGCCATTGCGGTCATGCACCACCGTGGCCGCGCGCACGTCCGCGCTCAGCGTCCACGGTGCCTTGCGCACGCTGTCGTCGGCACCGATCCGGAACAGGCCGCCCTCGGTGCCGGCCCAGACCGTGCCATCGGGCTCGCGGGTGAGGCGGAACACGCTCTTGCCGCCGAGCTGGTCCGGGGCGATGCGCACGAACCGGTTGCCTTCCCAGCGCGCCACGCCACTGCCGGTGCCCACCCACACCCGGCCCTGCGGATCGGTCAGCAGGCTGTAGATGGTGTCGTCGGGCAGGCTGGCAGGATCGGCGGGATCGGCGTGGTACTGCACCAGCGTGCCGTTTTCCTCGCGGCGGCAGATGCCATGGCGGTTGGTGCCGATCCACAGCGATTTGGCCGAATACGCCAATGACCAGAACTGACCCTCGCAGCGCGCGTTGAGCTCGGGAAACCGTTCGAACCGTTCGCGGCCCGGCCCCAGCATGCTCAGGCCGGCACCGTTGGCCCCCACCCACACGCGGTCCAGCGGGTCCACCAGCAGCGTTTCCACTTCATTGCCGGGGATCGAATCGGGATCGGCCGGATCGTGCCGCCACACCCGCAGGCCCACCCCGTCCACGCGCGCCAGGCCATCGTCGGTGGCCGCCCAGACGTAACCCTGCCGATCCTGCGCCAACGCCAGCACCATGCGCGAAGGCATGCCTTCGGCGGCACCGAGCCGGCGCATGCGGGGCGTCTCCGCGGCTGTTCCTGCCGATGTCCCTGCGGCCCACGACGCTGACGGCACCAGGCCCATGGCCAGCACCAGCAACACGATGACCGCGTAACCGCTACGCGTCCCCATCGCCATCCCGATCTCCCTGTAGACGCCGATTGTCCCACAGCACCTGCGGGCGCGCCTGTCACCCGGCCTGCCTGCAACAGCCTGTTGTGCCGGCCTGACGCATGACGGGGATGACCGGCGGCCGCCGGTTCCAGCCCCACCACGATCTGTTGCAGCCATGGCACTGCTGGCCATGACGGCGCTGTGCGTATGATCGGCGCTGACCCCCATGGAGCCCGGCCCGTGATCCAGCGCCTGACCCTTGCCCTGTTGCTGTGCACCGCCCCGCTGGCGGCCCGCGCCGCGCCCGACACCTACCGGCTCGACCCGGTGCACACCCGCGTGCTGTTTGCGGTGGAACATGCCGGCTTCTCGCAGGCGCTGGGCACCGTATCGGGCAGCGAAGGGGTCCTGGTGTTCGATCCGCAGGACTGGCGCTCGGCCACGTTGACCGTCAGCGTGCCGATCCAGCGCCTGGACCTGGGCGATGCCAAATGGAACACCGCCACGCTGGCGCGCAACCTGCTCGATGGCGAGCGCTTCCCCGAGGCGCGCTTCGTGTCCACCCGGGTCGAGCCGATCGATGAAACCCACGCCAACGTCATCGGCCAGCTCACCCTGCACGGGGTGACCCGCGACGTCACCCTGGCCGTCACCCTCAATGCACTCAAGCGCCACCCGCTGCCGCCGTTCCGCCGCACTGCCGGCTTCTCGGCCACCGCCACGCTCAGCCGCAGCGCGTTCGGCGTGGACGGCTGGCCGTCGATGATCGGCGATGCCGTGCAGCTGCGCATCGAGGCCGAGGCCGTGCGCGACCGCAACGCCGCCGATCCGGCGCAGGAACCGCCGGTCGCCCCGGCGGGAACTCCGGCCTCGCCATCGCCCTCCAATCCCGCATCCCCACCACCGGTCGAGGAGACCACGCCATGACCGCCCGGAATACCGCGACCCGTTGGGGAGGCGTCAGCCAGACCCTGCACTGGCTGATCGCCGTGCTGATCCTGGCCATGGGCATCCTCGGGCTGACCATGGGCGAGTTCCCCAAGACGCCGAAGTACTTCTGGATCTACACCCTGCACAAGTCGGTGGGCATCACCGTGCTGGCGCTGGTGGTGGCCCGGCTGGGCTGGCGCCTGTATGCCGGCGCACCGCAGCCGGTGCCCGGCACCCCCACCTGGCAGGAGCGCATCGCCGCGGCCACGCACTGGCTGCTGTACGCCCTGATGTTTGCCCTGCCGCTGTCCGGCTGGCTGTACGACTCGGCCAGCGGGCTGCGCCCGTTCCGCTGGTTCGGCCTGGTCGATGTGCCCAAGCTGAGCGGCCCCGACCGCGCCCTCACCCAGGCCTCCCATGCCATCCACGAATGGGGCTTCTGGCTGCTCATCGCGCTGGTGCTGGCCCATGCCGGCGCCGCGCTCTACCACCATTTCCACCAACGCGATGCCACCCTTGCGCGCATGCTGCCGCAGCGCTGGCTCGCCTCCCCCGATAAGGACTGACCATGACCCTCAAGCTCACCACCCCCGCGGCCGTCGCCGCTGCCCTGGCCGGGATGATCGCCGCCGCGCCGGCCATGGCCGCCGACTACGTGCAGGCCCCCGGTTCGGTGCTGGTGTTTGCCACCAAGTACGACGGCGAAGTGTTCACCGGCAGCTTCCCCGGCTTCGACACCCGGCTCAGCTTCGACCCGGCCAAGCTGGAGGGGTCCAAGCTGGAAGTGACCATCCCGCTGGCCGGTGCCAAGAGCGGCAACAGCGACCGCGATTCCACCCTGCAGGGCGCGGATTTCTTCAACGTCGGCAAGTTTGCCCAGGCCAGGTACAGCGCCACCACGTTCCGCTCGCTGGGCAACAACCAGTACGCGGCCGACGGCACCCTGGAGCTGCGCGGGGTGAGCAAGCCGGTCACGCTCACCTTTACCTGGACCCCGGGCGCGCAGCCGGTGCTCAGCGGCAAGGCCACGGTCAAGCGCCTGGACTTCGGCGTGGGCGGCGGCGACTGGGCCGACACCAAGACCATCCCGAACGAAACCGCGATCAGCACCAAGGTCGTGTTGAAGGCAAAGTAGTGCCGGCCGCTGGCCGGCAGACGGAGATTCCGGTGGTGCCGGCCGCTGGCCGGCTCCAGGCAATCCCGTCACCGCTCACAAACATCCGGCCCCGGTCGGCGCTACGGGCACCGGCCTACCCGGTAGTGCCGGCCGCTGGCCGGCTCCCCGCCATCCATGGGCGCCCTCCCCCTCAGGCGGCGCAAATCCAGGCCCTGAGCCCGTCCACGTCGAACGGCCAGTCCAGCTCCCGCCCGCCTGCATCGCGCAGCACCGGCACGCGCAGGCCGTAGCGCGCCTCCAGTGCCGTGTCCTCGTCGATGAACACGCTGTCCAGCCCGGGCACCCGGGCCTGGGCCAGCACCGCCAGGGCCTGGTCGCACAGATGGCAGTCATCACGCTGGTACAAGGTAAACACCGGCCCACCCGCCTTTGGAAATGTTGCGGCGCAATCAAGGTCGGCGCCGGCGACAGCATAGAATAGCGCTCCATCCGATACCCGCAGTTTGGCAATCATGGCTGTCAGCACGTTCGACGTTTTCAAGATCGGCATTGGCCCGAGCTCCTCGCACACCGTAGGACCGATGAAGGCCGCCGAACGCTTCGTGCACCGCTGGTTGCTGGACCCGGGCCGCCTGCAGGACGTGGTGCGCATCCGCGCCGACGTCTACGGCTCGCTGGCCCTGACCGGGCGCGGCCACGGCACCGACAAGGCCGTGCTGCTGGGCCTGGAGGGCCAGCGCCCGAACCTGATCGACCCGGACATCATCCCCGAGACGCTCGAGCGCATCCGCGGCAGCAAGCGCATCCGCCTCATGGGCCAGCACGAAATCGCCTTCGACGAGAAGCGCGACCTGGGCCTGAACAAACGCCAGAAACTGCCCTACCACACCAACGGCATGCGCTTCACCGCCTATGACGCTGACGAGCAGGTCATCGCCACGCGCGATTACTACTCGGTGGGGGGCGGCTTCGTGGTCAACCAGGACGACGCCGCCGACGACCGCATCGTGCCCGACGAGACGCCGCTGCCGTACCCGTTCAAGAGCGGTGACGAACTGCTGGCGCAGACCGCGCGCAGTGGCCTGAGCATCGCGCAGATGATGTTCGAGAACGAAAAGTGCTGGCGCAGCGAAGACGAGATCCGCGAGCAGCTGCGCGAAATCTGGAGCGCGATGCAGGCCTGCGTGGCGCGCGGCATTCGCCAGGAAGGCACCCTGCCGGGCGGGCTGCAGGTCTCCCGCCGCGCCCCGGCGCTGTACCGCGAGCTTTCTTCCAAGCCCGAAGCGGCCATGCGCGATCCGCTGACCACCCTGGACTGGGTCAATCTGTACGCACTGGCGGTCAACGAGGAAAACGCCGCCGGCGGCCGCGTGGTGACCGCCCCCACCAACGGCGCGGCCGGCGTGCTGCCGGCGGTGCTGCATTACTTCGACCGGTTCTGCCCGGGCGCCAACGAGCAGCGCGTGTTCGACTTCCTGCTGACCTCGGCGGCCATCGGCATCCTGTACAAGGAAAACGCCTCGATCTCCGGCGCCGAAGTGGGCTGCCAGGGTGAAGTGGGCGTGGCCTGCTCGATGGCCGCCGGTGGCCTGGTGGCCGCGCTGGGCGGCAACCCCAGCCAGATCGAGAACGCCGCCGAGATCGGCATGGAGCACAACCTCGGCCTGACCTGCGACCCGATCGGCGGCCTGGTGCAGATCCCCTGCATCGAGCGCAATGCGATGGGCGCGGTCAAGGCGATCAACGCCTCGCGCATGGCCATGCGCGGCGACGGCAAGCACAAGGTCTCGCTGGACAAGGTCATCAAGACCATGCGCGACACCGGTCGCGACATGCAGGACAAGTACAAGGAAACCAGCCGCGGCGGCCTGGCGGTCAACGTCATCGAGTGCTGACGCAGGCGGTCGCGTAGCGCCGACCGCGGGTCGGCGGTGCGCCCCTCGCGCAGCAACGCAGCCGACTGCGGTCGGCGCTCCGCGCCAGCGTCATCGGCATGCCCCCGGTACACTCGGGCCTCCCCTGTTCCGGAGACCGCCATGCGCATCCTGGCTGCCGCCCTGCTTGCCTGCCTGCCCCTGCCCGCCCTCGCCGCCGACACCTACGGCCCGCGCCTGGAAGGCTTCGACTACCCGTATCCGGTCCAGATCTTCAGCTTCCAGTCGCAGCGCCAGTCGGTGGAGATGGCCTACCTGGACGTGCCACCGGCCGGCCGTGCCTTTGCCGGCACGGTGGTGCTGCTGCACGGCAAGAATTTCTGCGCGGCCACCTGGAAGGACAGCATCGCCGCACTCAGTGCCGCCGGCTACCGGGTGATCGCGCCTGACCAGATCGGCTTCTGCAAATCCAGCAAGCCCGAGCGCTACCAGTATTCGTTCGGCCAGCTCGCCGCCAACACCCATGCCCTGCTCGCCCACCTCGGCCTGGACGCGGCCAAGGTCGACCTGGTCGGCCACTCGATGGGCGGCATGCTCGGGGCGCGCTATGCGCTGATGTATCCCGAGCAGCTGCGCCACCTGGCCCTGGTCAATCCGATCGGGCTGGAGGACTGGAAGGCCAAGGGCGTGCCGTGGCGCAGCGTGGATGCCTGGTATGCCGGCGAGCTGAAGACGAGCGCGGACAGCATCCGCAAGTACCAGCTGGAGGTGTACTACAACGGCCAGTGGAAGCCGGCGTACGAGCCGTGGGTGCTCATGCAGTCGCGCATGTACGACGGCCCCGGCAAGCAGGCCGTGGCGTGGAGCCAGGCGCTCACCTCGGACATGGTGTTCAACCAGCCCGTGGTCTATGAACTGCCGGGCATCCGCGTGCCGACCACGTTGTTCATCGGCCAGACCGACCGCACCGCCATCGGCCGCGATCGCGCGCCGCCGGCATTGAAGGCCACGTTGGGCGACTATCCCGCGCTGGGCAAGGCCGCTGCCGCCGCCATCCCGGGCGCCACCCTGGTCACCTTCGACGACCTGGGCCACTCACCGCAGGTGCAGGACCCGGCGCGCTTCAACGCGGCGCTGTTGAAGGCGTTGTCGACTACGCATTGACGCTGCCGGTAGGGCCGATTGTTGGTCGGCTGCCTTTCGCGCCAGGCACGCCGATCCCTGGTAGGAGCCGACCGTTGGTCGGCTGCTCCTCGCGCCAGTCTCCCGAACCACGGTAGTGCCGACCGTTGGTCGGCTGCCTTTCACCGGAAAGATCTCGCCAAGAGCAGCCGGCCAGCGGCCGGCACTACCGGGGGCGTGCATTGCGCCAAGCGCAGCCGACCGGCGGCCGGCACTACCGGGGGGCGTGCATTGCGCCGAGGGCAGCCGGCCAGCGGC
>NZ_JAVWXA010000067.1:0-21639 GCF_036662295.1 Stenotrophomonas sp. | reverse complement strand
CGCGAATCCTGCGCGCTGGGGCTGTCCAGCGAGTACAGCAGCCAGTCGTCGGCGCGGAACGGGCGATGGAACCAGATCGCATGGTCCAGCGAGGCCATCTGCACGTGCGGCTGGTAGTAGCTGATGCCGTGCGGGAAGGTGGCGGTGCCCAGCAGGTGGAAGTCGGAGGCATAGGCCAGCAGCGCCTGGTGCAGCTCCGGCGCATCGCCCACCTTTTCATTCAGGCGCAGCCACACCTGGTGATAGGGCGGGCGCTTGGGCGGGTTGAGTTCGTCGCGCGGGTACACGTGGCGGAACTCGAACGGACCACCGCGCGAGAGCCAGCGCTGCACCTTGATCGGCAGGCGCTCGAGCACCTCCGGCGGCAGCGGGCGGTTCGGTTCGATATCTTCCGGCTGCGGCACCTCGGGCATCTTGTGCTGGTGCTCGGCACCCTGTTCGGCCTGCTGGAAGGAGGCCGCGCAGAAGAAGATCACCTTGCCGTGCTGGATCGCCGTGACCCGGCGCACCGAGAAGCTGCCACCGTCGCGGGTGCGGTCCACGTCGTACACGATGGGGTGGTCGATGTTGCCGGCGCGCAGGAAGTAGGCATGCAGCGAATGCACGTGGCGACCGTTGTCCACCGTGGCCTGCGCGGCCGACAGCGCCTGGCCCAGCACCTGCCCGCCGAACACGTACTTGGTGCCGATGTCGCGGCTCTGGCCACGGAACAGGTTGTCTTCCAGGCGTTCGAGCGTGAGCAGGTCGATCAGCTCGGAGACGACGGGTTCGTGCGTGTCGGACAAGGGAAGCAACCTGCAGGGGGCAAGCCGGAATTATAGGGTAGTGCCGGCCCATGGCCGCATGACGGCAACGCATTCGCGCTGCCGCCCCACGGTTCGCTTCGCAAACCGCGGGCCCCTTCTCATCGCCCTCCAAACCCCCGCCGCTTCGCGGCCGCCCCCCGACTCAGGGGGCCTGGCATGTGCGCGCAACCCTGCAGCGCCTGATCGAGTGGGGCGGGGGGTGCCGGCCAGCGGCCGGCCCTACCGGGGTTGCCCGCCTCGCGGATTTCCGGCCAGCGGCCGGCCCTACCCGGGGCGTCAGCCCTTGCCCAGCCGGGCCACCAGCTGATGCAGCGCCTGCTGCGCGTCCGGGGCGTACCAGGCCTCGACGAAGCGGTCGAGCTGGATCAGGTCGGCGTGCAGGGCCTCGTGCAGGTCGGCACGGGCGATGGCGCGGGTCAGCAGCATCGGCTGGCGCGGCAGCTTGAGCAGGCGGGTCAGCCAGGCCACCGCGCGCGGCACCACCTGGGCGGTATCGGCCAGCTCGTCCACCAGGCCGATCGCCAGCGCACGCTCGGCCGGCACCATCTCCCCGCCCACCAGCAACTGGGTGGCGCGATGGTGGCCGACCACCCGGCGCATGAGGCGCTGGATGCCTTCCGGGGCCACCAGCCCCACCTGCACCTCGTTCAGGCCGATCACCGTGGGCTGGGCCGGGTCCGGGCTGCGCGCCAGGATCCGGTAATCGCAGCACAGCGCCAGCACGCAGCCGCCGGCCGGGGCGTGCCCGGTCAGCGCGGCCACCACCGGCACCCGGCACTCGGCCAGGGTGCGTACCGCGCCGAAGAAGGCCTGCCAGCTGTCCAGCAGCTTGTGCTTGTCCTCGCCGTGGCCAAGCAGGTGCGGCACGTCCATGCCGGCGCTGAAGATGCGCTCGCTGCCCGACAGCACCAGGCCGTGCACGTCCTCGGCCATGGCCTGGTTGATCGCGTGGATCAGGTGGCGGCACAGCTCGGTGTCCAGCGCGTTGACCGGCGGCCGCGCCAGCCGCAGCTCGCGGATGGGGCCATGGTTGATCACCTCGATAAGCGTCGTCATGCTGCGATCTCGTTGCGGACAGGGAACTGAGGCGATGATAACCAAACCATTCGCGTGCGTATTGTTGGGCCTGTGTGCGTTCGCAACATCGGCTGCGGCCGCCGAGCCGGCCTGCGTCTCGGTGCACGAGGGCTGGGTACGGCTGCCGCCGGGGGCGATGCCGATGGCGGCCGGCTACGGCAAGATCCGCAACGCCTGCCGCACGGCGGTGGTGGTGGTCGGCGCGGGCAGCAAGGCGTTCGGCGATGTGTCCCTGCACGAGACCACGCTGGTGGACGGGGTCAGCCGGATGCGCGCGGTGGAACGCCTGCCGATCCCGGCCGGCGCCACGGTGGAACTCAAACCCGGTGGCCTGCACCTGATGCTGATGCAGCCGGAGGTGGCCTTGACGGAGGGCGCGCCGCTGCCGCTGCGGCTCAGCCTGGAAGACGGCCGCAAGGTGGATGCGACGTTGCAGGTGCGCAAGGCGGTGCCGTAAGGGGCCGTTCAATCCGCCAGGCCTGCGCCAAGCCCGGCGCGGCCATCGGTTTCAGGTCACGACCAGTCGAAGGTAAACAACACCGTGCGGCTGCGCGGCGCGTAGAACATCAGGATGGCGTCGGCCCCGCTGGCGCACCAGTGGTAGGACGCCACATCGGCGACGTGGAAGAACGGTTCGCCGTCGCGCGTGATGCGGATGCCGTCGTCGGGAAGATGCGCGCTGTCGTTGCGGAAGCGAAGGCTGCCGCGCTGGGTGGTGCCGGCCAGGTCCTCGATCCGGAATGCCGACGGGATCGAGCTGTAGTCGGTCCAGTTGCCGTGCCAGAACGGACCGCCCAGGTTGTCCAGGTAGGCCTGCGGCTGCCGCGCATCGTAATCGTCATCGTCATCGACGTCCAACCCGCTGACCAGCCTGCCGTGCTGCTGGAAATACGCACGGGCCGCGGCATGGCTGTCGCGCATTTCCACCGCGTGCGCGCGCAGGTCTTCATCCACGGGCAGCGCATCGTGGTGCTGCGGCGCGCGCTGGAAATAGCCTTCGTTGCCGAGGAAACGAAGGCGGTTGTCGGCCTGCAGCTCGAAGGCCAGCCAGTTGCTGCTGGTGAACGCGTTGTGGTGCGCCTCGGTGCCATCGCCCAGGCAGCCTTCGTACGGCTCGATCGGGCACAGCAGGGTGGCCACGCTGCCGGCCAGTTCCGGCCGCAGCAGGCCCAGGTCGATGGCGATCAGCGGCAGCAGGTGGTCGGCCAGCCACGGCTGGTCGAGGGCGAACACATCGACGGGGAACGGCGTCAGCCCCGGCTGCAGTTCACGGACATCGGTCTGGTGAAACATGGCGATCCTTTGCACACAACGCGGTCATGGCGCCCGGGGAACGCCCGGTAGTGCCGGCCGCTGGCCGGCAACCAGGTAAATCCGTCCGCTGGGACGGCGTGCCGGCCAGCGGGCCGCCCGGCCGGGTCAGGGGGACGCGCGGCGGATAGCGTCGGGCCGCGGCGCGCACCGGCCGGTCTGGGTGTCCATCCACACCACCACCACGTTGCCGTCCGAATACAGGCGGCCCTCGTCCTGCTGGTCCACGATGCGATGGCCGATGGTCACGCTGCTGTTGCCCAGGCGCTCCACGAACAGTTCCACCATCACATCGTTGGGCCACACGATCGGCAGGCGGTAGTTGACGTTGGTGGCCGCCACCACCGGGGCGATGCGGTCGGTCATCGAGACGCCGTCCACGCCCAGCATCCAGCGCACGCGCGCCTCTTCCAGGTAGGAGATGTACTTGGCGTTGTTGACGTGGCCCATGCTGTCCATGTCGCGCCAGCGCACGCTGATCGGTACGCGGGCCAGGATCTTGTGGTCGGTGCTCATCAGGCGTCCTTCTTCTTTTTCGTGCTTGCCGTGCCGGTCTTGCTGGCCTTGCCGGTGCTCTTGGCGGCGGCGACCTTCTTGGCCGGCTTCTCGGGTTTGGCCTTGCGCGGCGGGCGCGCATCGGGCTTGTTGGCCACCGCGGCCGGGCGTTCGGGGCGGGCACCGGTGGAGGGCAGCAGCTTGGCCAGGAACTGGCCGGTGTACGAATCCGGGCAGGCCGCCACGTCTTCCGGGGTGCCGGTGACCAGCACGGTGCCGCCGCGATGGCCGCCTTCCGGGCCAAGGTCCACGATCCAGTCGGCGGTCTTGATCACATCCAGGTTGTGTTCGATCACCACCACGGTGTTGCCTTCGTCGCGCAGCTTGTGCAGCACGCCCAGCAGCGCTTCGATGTCGTGGAAGTGCAGGCCGGTGGTGGGCTCGTCGAGGATGTACAGGGTGCGGCCGGTATCGCGCCGCGACAGTTCCTTGGACAGCTTCACCCGCTGCGCTTCGCCGCCGGACAGGGTGGTCGCGCTCTGGCCCAGCTTGATGTAGCTCAGGCCCACGTCCACCAGCGTTTCCAGCTTGCGCGCGATGCTCGGCACCGGCTCGAACAGGCGCAGCGCATCCTCGACGGTCATCTGCAGCACGTCGTTGATGTTGTAGCCCTTGTAGAGGATCTCCAGCGTCTCGCGGTTGTAGCGCTTGCCATGGCACACATCGCAGGGCACGTACACGTCCGGCAGGAAGTGCATCTCCACCTTGATCAGGCCATCGCCCTGGCACGCCTCGCAGCGGCCGCCGCGCACGTTGAAGCTGAAACGGCCGGGCGAGTAACCGCGTGCACGCGCTTCGGGTACCTGTGCATACAGTTCGCGCAGGGGGGTGAACAGGCCGGTATAGGTGGCCGGGTTCGAGCGCGGGGTGCGGCCGATCGGCGACTGGTCGATGTCCACCACCTTGTCGAACAGGTCCAGCCCGTCCACTTCCTTGTAGGGCGCGATCGGGTGCGAGGCGCCGTTGATCTCGTTGGCCGCCAGCGAGAACAGCGTGTCGTTGATCAGCGTCGACTTGCCCGAGCCGGACACGCCGGTGATGCAGGTCAGCAGGCCCGACGGGATGTCCAGGTCCACGCCCTTGAGGTTGTTGCCGCTGGCCCCGCGCAGGTGCAGGGTCATCTTCGGGTTGGGGACATGCCGGCGCGCCGGGATCTCGATGGCGCGCTTGCCCGACAGGTACTGCCCGGTGAGCGAGCGCGGGGCCTCCAGGATGTCCTGCAGGGTGCCCTGGCCGACGATCTCGCCGCCATGCACGCCCGCGCCCGGGCCGATGTCCAGCACGTAGTCGGCCAGCCGGATCGCATCCTCGTCATGCTCGACCACGATCACGGTGTTGCCCAGGTCGCGCAGGCGGGTGAGCGTGCCCAGCAGGCGCTCGTTGTCGCGCTGGTGCAGGCCGATCGACGGCTCGTCCAGCACGTACATCACGCCCACCAGGCCGGCGCCGATCTGGCTGGCCAGGCGGATGCGCTGGGCCTCGCCGCCGGACAGGGTGTCGGCCTTGCGCTCCAGGGTGAGGTAATCCAGGCCCACGTCGACCAGGAAGCCCAGCCGCTCGCCGATCTCCTTGAGGATCTTGCCGGCGATCTCGCCGCGCCAGCCGGGCAGGGTCATGCCGCTGAAGAACTTCAGCGCCTCGTCGATGGGCAGCACCACCAGCTCGGGCAGCGCCCGGTCGGCCACGAACACGTTGCGCGCGGCCTTGTTCAGGCGCTGGCCGTTGCACTCGGGGCAGTTGCGCTCGCTGATGTACTTGGCCAGCTCTTCGCGCACCGCCGAGGACTCGGTTTCCTTGTAGCGCCGTTCCAGGTTGGGAATGATGCCTTCGAAGCGGTGCTTGCGCTGGGTGCGGCCGCCGGCTTCGGTGAAGTAGGTGAAGGTGATGGTTTCTTCGCCGCTGCCGAACAGCACCGCCTGGCGCACGTCCTCGGGCAGGCTCTGCCACGGCGCGTCCACGTCGAACTTGTAGTGCTTGGCCAGCGAGGCGATCAGCTGGAAGTAGTAGGCGTTGCGGCGGTCCCAGCCGCGCACGGCACCGGCGGACAGCGACAGCTCCGGGTGCACCACCACGCGCGAGGGATCGAAGAACTCGGCCATGCCCAGCCCGTCGCAGCCCGGGCAGGCGCCCACCGGCGAGTTGAACGAGAACAGGCGCGGTTCCAGCTCGGGCAGCGAGTAGTCGCAGACCGGGCAGCTGTACTTGGACGAGAACAGGTGGGCCGGCGCGTCCTCGTCCTGCGCGGCGTCCAGCGACTGCACCGAGACCATGCCGTCGCCGAGTTTCAGCGCGGTTTCAAAGCTCTCGGCCAGGCGCTGCTTGATGTCCTCGCGCGGGCGGAAACGGTCGATCACCGCCTCGATGGTGTGCTTCTGGCGCAGGGCCAGCGGCGGCACCGCATCGATCTCGTGCAGCACCCCGTCCACGCGCACGCGCACGAAACCCTGCGCGCGCAGCTGGTCGAACACCTGGGCGTGCTCGCCCTTGCGCTCGCGGATCACCGGGGCCAGCAGCATGTAGCGCTGCTCCGGGTCCAGGGTGAGCACGTGGTCGACCATCTGGCTGACCGTCTGCGCTTCCAGCGGGTAGCCGTGGTCGGGGCAGCGCGGGCTGCCCACGCGGGCATACAGCAGGCGCAGGTAGTCGTAGATCTCGGTGATGGTGCCCACGGTCGAGCGCGGGTTGTGCGAGGTCGACTTCTGCTCGATCGAGATGGCCGGGGACAGGCCCTCAATGTGGTCCAGGTCCGGCTTCTCCATCACGCTCAGGAACTGCCGGGCATAGGCCGACAGCGATTCCACGTAACGGCGCTGGCCTTCGGCGTAGATCGTGTCGAAGGCCAGCGAGGACTTGCCCGAACCGGACAGGCCGGTGATCACGATCAGTTTGTCGCGGGGCAGGTCGAGATCGATGTTCTTGAGGTTGTGCGTCCGCGCGCCGCGGATGCGGATGAAATCCATCGCCATGGGGGATCCGTTGTGGGGCTTCGGCCCAGGGGGCCGGCTAGCGGGTGGGGCAAGCGGAGACGGCAATCGGTCAGCCTACCGAGCTTGGGATTTGGGGGCAATCGGCCACATTGCCAGCCCGGTGTCTCATCCCATGCGACCGGATCGGCCCGTTTCCTGAACGGGGTTCAGCCCCTGGTCGGGCAGGGCAGGGGGTGGGTTGACCCGGCCCGGTGCGCCCTTTAAAATCCCGCTTCTGTCTGCCCTCGATGGCGGCAGCCCATAGACCACAATAACTACAAAGGAAGTCTGGTCATGTACGCAGTACTGGTAACCGGCGGTAAGCAATACCGCGTGGCGCAGGGCGAAACGCTCCGCGTCGAAAAGCTCGAAGTCGAAGTCGGCAACGAGATCAAGTTCGACAACATCCTGATGCTGGGCGACAGCGATGGCATCAAGCTGGGCGACGCGCTGAGCGGCGCTTCGGTCACTGCCAAGGTCGTGTCCCAGGGTCGTGCCGACAAGGTCCGGATCATCAAGTTCCGTCGCCGCAAGCACCACATGAAGCGTCAGGGTCACCGTCAGTACTACACCGAAATCGAGATCACCGGCATCGCCGGTGGCAGCAAGTAATCAGGAGAAGCAGTCATGGCACATAAGAAGGGCGTAGGCTCATCGCGCAACGGTCGCGACTCCAACCCGAAGTACCTCGGCGTCAAGATCTTCGGTGGCCAGGCCATCGATGCCGGCAACATCATCGTGCGTCAGCGCGGCACCCAGTTCCACCCGGGTACCGGCGTTGGCCTCGGCCGTGACCACACCCTGTTCGCCCTCGTGGACGGCAAGGTGGAGTTCTCGGTGAAGGGCCCGAAGAAGCGTCGTACCGTCAGCGTCGTCGCCGAAGCCTGATCCTGGCGATACGCAGGCCTTCGCGCCCTGGTGGCGCGGGCGGCTGACGAAAGCCCCGCTTCGGCGGGGTTTTTGTTTTTTGACAGCACATGGGCGGGGATCCTTCCCGCCGCCGTCCACGGATCCTACCGGGGACGTTAGACTCTGCGGTCGGGCGCATCCGCGGCCCGCCGCCTCCAGTTGGCATCCAGACTCATGAAACTTGTAGACGAAGCAGAAATCCAGGTCACCGCCGGCAATGGCGGCAACGGCTGCGTCGGTTTCCGTCGCGAGAAGTTCATCCCGCTGGGTGGCCCGGACGGTGGCGACGGCGGCAACGGCGGCAACGTGTGGATCCGCGCCGACGCCAACCTGAACACGCTGGTCGATTTCCGCCACGAGCGCATCTTCAAGGCGCAGCGCGGCGAGAACGGCATGGGCCGCCAGGCCTACGGCAAGGGCGGCGAGGACATGATCATCACCGTGCCGGTCGGCACCGTGGTCATGAACGTGGCCACCGACGAAGTCATCGGCGACCTGACCCAACACGACGACCGCCTGCTGGTGGCCAAGGGCGGTCGCGGCGGCCTGGGCAACATGCACTTCAAGAGCTCCACCAACCGCTCGCCGCGCCAGGCGCTGCCGGGTGAAGAGGGCGAGGAGCGCCTGCTCAAGCTGGAGCTGAAGCTGCTGGCCGACGTGGGCCTGCTGGGCTTCCCCAATGCCGGCAAGAGCACCCTGATCCGCGCCGTGTCCGCGGCCACCCCGAAGGTGGCCGATTACCCGTTCACCACCCTGTACCCGAACCTGGGCGTGGTGCGCGTTGAAAATTACCGCAGCTTCGTGATCGCCGACATTCCCGGCCTGATCGAAGGGGCGGCCGACGGTGCCGGCCTGGGCGCGCAGTTCCTGCGCCACCTGCAGCGCACCCGCCTGCTGCTGCACCTGGTGGACATCTCGCCGATGGAAGGCGGCGTGGATGGTGTGTCGCCGATCGAGCAGGTGCGTGCGATCGAGCGCGAGCTGGAGAAGCACGACCCGGAACTGCTCGACAAGCCGCGCTGGCTGGTGCTGAACAAGGCCGACCTGATGTTCGAGGACGAGGCCAAGGCCGCGGCCGAGAAGATCGTCGCCGAGCTCGGCTGGACCCAGCCGTGGTACCTGGTCTCGGCACTGGGCCGCGAAGGCACCTGGCCGATCATGACCAACATCATGGCCTTCTTCGACCGCCAGAAGGAAGACGAGGCGCAAGCGCGCGATGCGTACTGAGCGCATCTGCGCGACCCTGAAAAACCCGGCCGAGGCCGGGTTTTTCTGTGGTGCCGCAGCGCCCCCCGCGTGGGCGACGCCGAGCGCGCACGACACCCCGGGGAGGGTAGAGCCACACCATGCGTTGCAAGATGCATGGCGGGTAGAGCCACGCCATGCGTGGCTGGCCTTGTGTGACGCCCCCACCGAAAGCAGCCACGCATGGCGTGGCGCTACCGTGGATCGCGCCGATGGCCCCGGCGTTCCCGAAACGCAGGCAACAAAAAACCCGGCCGGAGCCGGGTCTTTTACCGCGATGTTGCCGAAGCCACGCAGGGCGTGGCTCTACGGCACTCGCTTCGCCAGATCAGGCGGCCTTGAGGGCCTTGATGCGGGCGGTCAGACGGCTCTTGTGACGAGCAGCCTTGTTCTTGTGGATCAGACCACGCGAGCTGAAACGGTCGAGGATCGGCTGGGCGACGGCAAAGGCTGCCTCGGCGCCGGCGGCGTCATTGGCATCCAGAGCCTTGATCACCTTCTTGACAGCGGTGCGCAGCATCGAACGCTGAGCCGTATTGCGCGCGTTGCGCACGACGGTCTGCTTGGCGCGCTTCTTGGCGGACTTGATATTGGCCACAGTGGTGGTTTCCTGAAAAATCGGTGTAATGGGAACAGCAAGCTGGAAAGTATGATGGCTCGAAAAATGTACGTCAAGTCAATTGTCAAGAGGGAACACGGGTGAGTTCACCAAGGATGTTGCGGGGGCTGCTGTCGTTCAGCAGCATGACCATGGTTTCGCGGGTGCTGGGGCTGGTCCGCGACCAGGTCATCACCACCACGTTCGGCACCAATGCGGTGACCGACGCCTTCTGGGTCGCCTTCCGGGTGCCCAATTTCCTGCGCCGGCTGTTCGCCGAGGGCTCCTTCGCCACCGCCTTCGTGCCGGTGTTCACCGAGGTGAAGGAGACCCGTCCGCATGCCGAACTGCGCGAGCTGATGTCGCGCGTGGCCGGCACCCTGGGCGCGGTGCTGCTGCTGGTCACCGCGCTGGCGCTGATCTTCGCCCCGCAGCTGGCCACGCTGTTCTCCAGCGGGGTGGACACCGACCCGGCCAAGCATGGCCTGCTGGTGGACCTGTTCCGGCTGACCTTCCCGTTCCTGCTGTTCGTCTCGCTGACGGCCCTGGCCGGCGGCGCCCTGAACAGCTTCCAGCGCTTTGCGATGCCGGCGCTGACCCCGGTCATCCTCAACCTGTGCATGATCGCCGGCGCGCTGTGGCTGGCGCCGCGGCTGGGGGGCACCCCGGAGAAGCAGATCCTGGCCCTGGGCTGGGCGGTGCTGGCCGCCGGCCTGCTGCAGCTGCTGTTCCAGCTGCCCTCGCTGAAGGGGATCAACCTGCTCACCCTGCCGCGCTGGGGCTGGAACCACCCGGGCGTGCGCAAGGTGCTCACCCTGATGGTGCCGACCCTGTTCGGCTCCTCGGTGGCCCAGATCAACCTGCTGCTGGACACGGTGATCGCCGCCAAGCTGACCGATGGCTCGCAGAGTTGGCTGTCACTGGCTGACCGCTTCCTGGAACTGCCGCTGGGCGTGTTCGGGGTGGCGCTGGGCACGGTGATCCTGCCCGCGCTGGCCCGCCACCACGTCAGCACCGACAAGGCCGGCTTCTCCAATGCGCTGGACTGGGGCCTGCGCACCACGCTGCTGATCGCCGTGCCGGCCATGCTGGGCCTGGTGCTGCTGGCCGAGCCGCTGATCGCCACGCTGTTCCAGTACCGCCAGTTCACCGCCTTCGATACCCGCATGACCGCCCTGTCGGTGTACGGGCTGAGCGCCGGCCTGCCTGCGTTCGCGCTGCTCAAGGTGGTGCTGCCGGCCTTCTACGCCCGCCAGGACACCCGCACCCCGGTCCGCGCCGGTATCGCCGCGCTGGTGGCCAACATGGTCTTCAACTTCATCCTGTTGGCGGTGCTGTACCAGCTGATGGTGCCCGAGGCGCTCAAGGCGCAGGGCGTGTGGGCCGCGCTGGGCAAGCACCCCGGCCTGCATCTGGCCCTGGGTATCGCCAGCGCGCTGTCCAGTTACCTGAACCTGGGGTTGCTGTGGTACTGGCTGGGCAAGACCGGCGTTTACCAGCGCAAGCCTGGCTGGGGCAGCTACGTGCTGCGGCTGGTGCTGGCCTGCGTGGCCATGGTGGCGGTGCTGCTGGGCCTGCTTTACACCATGACCGACTTCACCGTGATGGATAAATGGCACCGGATCGGCAACCTGGCGCTGCTGGTCGGCGGCGGCGGCGCCACCTACCTGGTGGCCCTGGTCGTGATGGGTTTCCGCCCGCGCCACCTGCGCGAGCATTGATCCATGGACACCCCGGCTATACTTCAGGGCTATCCCTTGAAGCGCACGGGTCCTGGTGGGCCGGATTCCCAGTTGATGAGCAGGTTGTTCAGAAGCATCGAAGGCGGGCGATTGTTCCCGCACGGAAGCGTGGTCTGCATCGGCGCATTCGACGGCCTGCACCTTGGCCATCGTGCGCTGGTGCGCCATGCGGTGGCGCGTGCCCGCGCGCTGGGCGTGGCCGCCGTGGCGGTGGCCTTCGAGCCGCTGCCGCGCGAGTACTTCGCCCAGGGCGAGCCGCCGCCGCGGCTGACCCTGGCCCGCGACAAGGTGGCCATGCTCGGCGAGCTGGGCGTGGATGCGATCGGCCTGCTGCGCTTCGACGCGCGCATGGCCGCGATGCAGGCCGAAGACTTCGTGCAGCAGCTGCTGGTGCAGCGCCTGGCGGCCTGCGAGGTCTGGATCGGCCCGCAGTTCTGCTTCGGCAACCGCCGTCGCGGTGACCTGGCGCTGCTGCAGTCGATGGGCCAGGCCGCCGGCTTCACCGCCGGGGCGATCGACCCGGTGGACCTGCACGGCGAGCGCATCTCCAGCACCCGCATCCGGCAACTGCTGCGCGAGGGCAATTTCGCCCACGCCGGCGACCTGCTGGGGCGGCCGTATTCGATCGGCGGCCGGGTCGTGCGCGGGCGCCAGCTCGGCCGCACGCTGGGCTTCCCGACGGCCAACCTGCGCTTCCCCAAGACGCCGGCGCTGTCGGGCATCTACGCCACCTGGGTGCACGGCGTGTTCGACCAGCCGTGGCCGTCGGTGTCCAGCTTCGGCACCCGGCCCACCGTGGACGGCGTGGAGCCGCTGCTGGAAGCGCACCTGTTCGACTTCCAGGGCGACCTGTACGGTCGCCACATCGAAGTGGAATTCGTCGCCAAGCTGCGCGACGAAGAGAAGTTCCAAGATCTGGCCGCATTGACCGACCAGATGCACCGTGACGCCGAACAGGCCCGTCACATCCTTTCCGAACACAGATTGCGAGCCACTGCGTGAGCCAGGACTACAAAGCCACCCTTCATCTGCCGGCAACCGAATTCCCGATGCGCGGCGACCTGCCCAAGCGCGAGCCGGGCATTCTGTCGCGCTGGGAAGACCAGGGCCTGTACGCCCGCCTGCGCGAGAACGCGCAGGGCCGCCCGCTGTTCGTGCTGCACGACGGCCCGCCGTATGCCAACGGCCAGATCCACCTCGGCCATGCGGTCAACAAGATCCTCAAGGACATCATCGTCAAGTCGCGCTACCTGGCCGGCTTCGATGCGCCCTACGTGCCGGGCTGGGATTGCCATGGCCTGCCGATCGAGATCGCGGTCGAGAAGAAGTGGGGCAAGGTCGGGGTCAAGCTGGATGCCGAGCAGTTCCGCCAGAAGTGCCGCGAGTTCGCCGAAGAGCAGATCGAATTGCAGCGCCGCGACTTCAAGCGCCTGGGCGTGATCGGCGACTGGGACAACCCGTACAAGACGCTGAGCTTCGATTTCGAGGCCAATGAAATCCGCGCGCTGTCCAAGGTGTTTGCCAACGGCCACATCGTGCGCGGCGCCAAGCCGGTGCATTGGTGCTTCGATTGCGGCTCGGCGCTGGCCGAGGCGGAAATCGAATACCAGGACAAGACCTCCCCGGCGATCGACGTGGCCTACGCCGCGCGGGATGGCGCGCAGCTGGCCGCGCGCTTCGGCGCGACCCTGCCGGCCGATGTCGAGGTGGCCGTGCCGATCTGGACCACCACCCCGTGGACGCTGCCGGCCTCGCTGGCGGTGTCGCTGGGCGCGCAGATCGACTACGTGCTGGCCGAAGGCCCGGCCCACAACGGCAAGCGCCGTTGGCTGGTGCTGGCCGCCGCGCTGGCCGAGCGGTCGCTGCAGCGCTATGGCGTGGACGGTCTGGTCGTGCACGGCCACGCCACCGGCGCCGCGCTGGAAAACCTGCTGCTGGCCCATCCGTTCTACCCGACCCGCGACATCCCGCTGCTCAACGGCGACCACGTCTCCGATGAAGACGGCACCGGCGCGGTGCATACCGCCCCCGGCCATGGCCAGGAAGACTTCGTGGTCAGCCAGCAGTACGGGCTGATGGACACGTACAACGCCGGCCAGATCAACCCGGTCGACGGCCGCGGCGTGTACCTGCCCTCGACGCCGCCGGCCGGCGATGTCGCGCTGGCCGGCGTGCACCTGTGGAAGGCGCAGCCGCTGATCGTGGACGTGCTGCGCGCCTCCGGTGCGCTGCTGGCCTTTGTCGAGATCGTGCACAGCTACCCGCACTGCTGGCGGCACAAGACCCCGGTGGTGTTCCGCGCCACCCCGCAGTGGTTCATCTCGATGGACAAGGCCAACCTGCGCCGCGACGCGATGGCGGCCATCGACAACGTCGGCTGGTTCCCGAGCTGGGGCAAGGCCCGCATCGGTGGCATGGTCGAGGGCCGCCCGGACTGGTGCATCAGCCGCCAGCGCACCTGGGGCGTGCCGATCGCGATGTTCACCCATCGCGAAACCGGCGAGCCGCACCCGCGCACCGTGGAACTGATGCAGCAGGTGGCCGACCGCGTCGAAGCCGAGGGCATCGACGTGTGGTACTCGCTGGACAGCGCCGAGCTGCTGGGCGAGGAGGCCGCGCAATACGAGAAGGTCACCGACATCCTCGATGTCTGGTTCGACTCGGGCGTCACCCACGAAGGCGTGCTGTTGGCACGCGGCTTCGGCAAGCCCGCCGACCTGTACCTGGAAGGCTCGGACCAGCATCGCGGCTGGTTCCAGTCCTCGCTGCTGACCGGCGTGGCCATCGACAGGCACGCCCCGTACAAGCAGTGCCTCACCCACGGCTTCACCGTGGATGAGAAGGGCCGCAAGATGTCCAAGTCGCTGGGCAATGGCATCGAGCCGCAGGACATCATGAAGACCCTGGGCGCGGACATCCTGCGCCTGTGGATCGCCTCGGCCGACTACAGCAATGAGATGTCGCTGTCGCAGGAAATCCTCAAGCGCAACGCCGACGCCTACCGGCGCCTGCGCAACACCGCGCGCTTCCTGCTCGGCAACCTGGACGGCTTCGATCCCACCGCGCACCTGGTGGCGCCGGCGGACATGGTCGCGCTGGACCGCTGGATCGTGCATCGCGCCTTCGAGGTGCAGGAGAAGATCAAGGCCGCCTACACCAGCTACAACATGGCCGAGATCGTGCAGCTGCTGCTGAACTTCTGCAGCGTGGACCTGGGCTCGCTGTACCTGGACGTGACCAAGGACCGCCTGTACACCATGCCGGTGGATTCGCGCGGCCGGCGCTCGGCGCAGACGGCGATGTACCACATCGCCGAAGCGTTCACGCGCTGGATCGCCCCGATCCTGAGCTTCACCGCCGATGAGCTGTGGGGCTACCTGCCGGGCGCGCGCAAGGACAACGTGCTGATGGCCACCTGGTACGACGGGCTTGCCCCGCTGCCGGCCGATGCGCCGCTGGGCGCGGCCGATTTCGACCAGCTGCTGGCACTGCGCGAGCAGGTGGCCAAGGTGCTCGAGCCGATGCGCGCCAACGGGGCGATCGGGGCCGCGCTGGAAGCGGAAATCACCGTGGCCGCCGATGCGGACACTGCCGCGCGATGGCAGCCGCTGGCCGAGGAGCTGCGCTTCCTGCTGATCAGTGGCGATGTGCAGGTGCGCCCAGCGACCACCGATGAGGTGTTCGTCAGCGCCCAGCCGACCACCAAGACCAAGTGCGTGCGCTGCTGGCATTACCGCGCCGACGTGGGCAGCGTGGCCGCCCATCCCGAGCTGTGCGGCCGTTGCGTGACCAACATCGACGGTGCCGGCGAAGACCGGCGGTGGTTCTGATGGCCGCCCCCCGTCCGCGTCCCAATGCGCTGGTCTGGCTGCTGCTGTCGGTGGCGATCATCGGCCTGGACCAGTGGAGCAAGGCCTGGGTGCTGTCCAGCCTGCCCGAGTACCAGCCGGTGGTGGTCATCGATGGCTTCTGGAACTGGTTCCGCACCTACAACACCGGTGCGGCCTTCAGCTTCCTGAGCGACGCCGGTGGCTGGCAGCTGTGGTTCTTCACCGCCCTGGCGCTGGGCATCAGCGGCCTGATGGCCTACTGGCTGTGGGGCACCGCGCGCGGTGCCTGGCGCAGCGCGGTGCCGTATGCCCTGGTCATCGGCGGGGCGATCGGCAACGTGATCGACCGGCTGATGCACGGCCACGTGGTGGACTTCATCCAGTGGCACGTCGGCGAGCACTACTGGCCCTCGTTCAACATCGCCGACGCGGCGATCGTGGTCGGGGCCGTGGGCATCGCCCTGTTTGGCCTGTTCGACGGCAAGGCCGAGAAAAAAGCGGGATAATTCCCTCCTGTATCCAGCTATGAACCGGCCCCGCGCCGGCCGGAGTATCTGACCGATGGACGTGTTGCTCGCCAATCCGCGTGGTTTCTGTGCCGGGGTCGATCGTGCGATCGAGATCGTCAAGCGCGCGATCGAGACCCTGGGCGCGCCGATCTACGTGCGCCACGAGGTCGTGCACAACCGCTTCGTGGTCGATGACCTCAAGGCGCGCGGGGCGATCTTCGTCGAGGAACTCGATGAAGTGCCCGACGACAACACGGTCATCTTCAGCGCCCACGGCGTCTCCCAGGCCGTGCGCCAGGAAGCCGAGCGCCGCGGCCTGAAGGTGTTCGACGCCACCTGCCCGCTGGTCACCAAGGTGCATCTGGAAGTGGCGCGGCACTGCCGCGCCGGCCGCGACGTGGTGCTGATCGGCCACGCCGGCCACCCCGAGGTGGAGGGCACGATGGGCCAGTGGAACCGCGAACGCGGCACCGGCCGGATCTACCTGGTGGAAGACGTGGAAGACGTGGCCACGCTGGTCATCGACCAGCCGGAGAACTTCGCCTACACCACCCAGACCACGCTGTCGGTGGACGACACCCGCGGCATCATCGAGGCCATGCGTGCGCGCTTCCCGGCGATGCAGGGGCCCAAGAACGACGACATCTGCTACGCCACCCAGAACCGCCAGGACGCCGTGCGCGACCTGGCCAAGCGCTGCGACCTGGTGCTGGTGGTGGGCTCGCCCAACAGCTCCAATTCCAACCGGCTCAGCGAACTGGCCCGCCGCGAAGGCGTGGAGTCCTACCTGATCGACGGCGCCCACGAGATCGATCCGGCGTGGGTGCTGGGCAAGCAGCACATCGGCCTGACCGCCGGCGCGTCGGCACCGCAGGTGCTGGTGGATGGCGTGATCGCGCGCCTGAAGGAACTGGGCGCCAGCGGCATCGGCGAGCTGGATGGCGAACCGGAATCGATGGTGTTCGCGCTGCCCAAGGAACTGCGGCTGCGCTTGATCAGCTGAGGGGCGTGACGCCCCACGGTCGTCAGCTGCCGTGCGTGATGGGTGATGCGTGCCGCACGCATGACCTTTGGCCATGGGGCAGGGCGCGAGGCAGGTCTAGGATCGATCCTTTGCCGCTGGAGCCTTGCCGATGAAGATGCGTGCCACCGCCCTGTCCGTGCTGCTGGCCCTCACCGCCACCGGCGTGCAGGCGCAGACGCCACCCCCGCAGGACGTGGCCTGGCCGGGCGTACTGCGCATCGACGTGGACGCGCGCGACATCGGGCGGCGCATCTTCAAGGTCAAGACGACCATTCCCGCACAACCGGGCCCGCTCACCCTGCTGTATCCGCAGTGGCTGCCCGGTGCGCATTCGCCCAGCGGCCCGATCGACAAGCTCGCCGGGCTGGTGGTCACCGCCAACGGCAGGCCGCTGGCCTGGACGCGCGATCAGTACGACGTCTACGCCTTCAAGGTGGACGTGCCCGAGGGCGCCAGCGAGGTGGTGGCCGAGTTCAAGTTCCTGTCCTCGCAGGGCGGCAGCCAGGGCCGGGTGGTGATGACCCCGGAGATGCTCAACCTGCAGTGGAATGCCAATTCGCTGTACCCGGCCGGTGTGATCACCCGCAACCTGCAGGCGCAGGCCAGCGTCACCCTGCCCAAGGGCTGGGACTACGCCACCGCGCTGGAAACCGAGCGCCGCGACGGTGACACCGTGGTGTTCAAGCCCATTTCCTACGACCACCTGGTCGACTCGCCGCTGTTCGCCGGCCGCTATTACCAGCAGTACGACCTGGACCCGGGGGCGAAGGTGCCGGTGCACCTGAACGTGTTTGCCGACGACGCCAAGTCGCTGGTCGCCAAGCCCGAGCAGCTCAAGGCGCATCGCGCGCTGGTGCAGCAGATCTACAAGCTTTACGGCGCGCGCCACTTCGACCGCTACGATTTCCTGCTGGCACTCACCAGCAAGCTGGGCGGCATCGGCCTGGAGCACCAGCGCTCCAGCGAGAACAGTGCCGAGCCCGGCTACTTCACCGAGTGGGACAAGAACTGGCTGGGCCGCGACCTGCTGCCGCACGAGTTCAACCACTCCTGGAACGGCAAGTACCGGCGCGGCGCGGACCTCACCACCGCCAACTTCAACGTGCCCATGGGCGACAGCCTGCTGTGGCTGTACGAGGGCCAGACCCAGTTCTGGGGCCAGGTGCTGGCCGCGCGCTCCGGGCTGTGGAGCGTGCAGCAGACCCGCGAAACGCTGGCCAACGTGGCCGCCACCTATGATCGCGGTCGCCCCGGCCTGGCCTGGCGCGCACTGCAGGACACCACCAACGATCCCACCATCGCCCAGCGCCGCGCGCTGGCCTTCCGCAATTACCAGTTGAGCGAGGACTATTACTCCGGCGGCCAGATGGTGTGGCTGGAGGTGGAGGGCAAGTTGCGCGCGCTGACCGGCAACAAGCGCAGCCTGGATGATTTCGCCAAGGCGTTCTTCGGCATGAACGACGGCGACTGGAACGTCAACCCGTACACCTTCGACGAAGTGGTGCGCACCTTGAACGGCATCGCGCCGTTTGATTGGGCCGGCTTCCTGCGCACGCGCCTGGACGGCCATGGCTCGCTCACCGGCGGGCTGGACGCGGCCGGATGGAAGTTGGTCTACACCGACACCCCCAGCGAAGCGGTCAAGGCCCAGGAGACCCGCGCCAATGGCATCAACCTCACCTATTCGCTGGGCCTGAGCGTGGCCAACAGCGGGGCGCTCACCGACGTGCTCTGGGACAGCCCGGCCTTCAACGCCGGCCTCGCCCCCGGCATGACCGTGCTTGCCGTCAATGGCCGCGTCTACAAGGGCGACACCCTGAAGGACGCCGTGACCGCCGCGAAGACCGACAAGGCGCCGATCACCCTGCTGGTGCGCAGCTTCGACCGCATCGATACGGTCAGCCTGGATTACCACGGCGGCCTGCTGTATCCGTCGCTGGAACGCATCGCCGGCAAGCCGGACCGTCTGGCCGAGCTCTGGAAAGCCCGATGAGATCGCCCGGCCGAGCGATGCTGATCGTGGCGCTCGCGGTTGCCGCCATCGTCGGTGCCGGATTGCCGGGCAACGGGCAGTGGCTGCATTGGCTGGCCAAGCCGCTGGCCACCCTGCTGATCGCATCGATCGCCTGGCGCGCGGTGCCGCCCGCCGCCGCCGGCTACCGCCGCGCCGTGCTGGCCGGCATGGCGTTGTCGTGCATCGGCGACATCGCCTTGATGCTGCCGATGGACGCCTTCGTGCCCGGGCTGGTCGCGTTCCTGCTGGCGCACCTGTGCTACATCGTGGCCTTCCGTGCGGGCCTCGGCGGCGGTGGCGGCCTGATCGGCGCGGCGCTGCTGCTGGGCGCGTTCGCCTGCGGGAACGTGGTCGCGTTGTGGCCGCACCTTCCCGCCGACATGCGCGTGCCGGTGCTGGCCTACGTGGTGGTGCTGGCGCTGATGGCGATCCTCGCCCTGGCCCGGCATTGGGCGCGGCCGGCGCTGCCGGGCGTCGCGCGCGCCGGCAGCGCGTGGGCGGCCGGCGGCGCGGTGCTGTTTGTCGCCAGCGATTGCCTGCTGGCGTGGGACCGCTTCGGCGGCGGGCTGCCGATGGCCAGCCTGCTGGTGCTCAGTACCTACTACGCCGCCCAGTACGGGATTGCGCGCTCGGTGGGCCGCCGAGGCTGAGGGCGGGCGCAGGGCGCAGGGTGCCGAGCCTCAGTTTCCTTCCAGTCGGTCGATCTTCGCCTGCCGCTGCGCGCGCAGGCGTACACACTCATCCGCTTTGTAGATCTTGGACGTTGGACTATCTGCCTTGCTGTCGCAGATTTTGACGATCGCATTGTTGTCGGCGAATTTACCTACCTGCAGGACCAGTAGCGTGCCCGCAAGCGTGAGCACGCCGTAGAGCATCAAGCCAGCAAATCGATGGACCTTGCCCTTTCCCTGCAAGGCTCGGGTCAGCCCCTCATCGAATCTCAGCACGGCAAAGAACATCCATGCGAGCGACGCAAGGATGCAGCCGATGAACACGCGTTCCTCCCAGTTGACCGGGCCGTCGACAGTCTCGGTGTAGAAGGCGGCCGTTCCCGCGCTGGAAATCGCCACGGCAAGCGCCCAGTTGCGTCCCAGTTCCAGTGTACTTTCCAGCAGTTGGCTTTTCTTCGCTTCGCTCGTGTATGTGTTGCCCGATTGAGTGGAACGGGCATTGGACGGCGGCAGCGTCGCACTGGCTGAGAAGCCTGCGACGCGCATCAAACAATGGTGATTGATGTTCTGCAGGCTGCGTAGCCGGTGATTAGTCCCGGTCTATCAACGTGCTTCAGATCACCGACCCTCCGCCCCCTCATCGCCCACGTCGGCCGCCGTATCGCACTGCCGCTCGGCGGCACACAGGCGATCCAGCAGGGCGAGCGTCACCCCGTTGCTCCAGCCGAAGCCATCCTGCAACGGGTACTCGCCGCCAGCGCCGCCACCGGCCGAGCCATCCACCACGTACTTCTCCACCAGCTTGCCTTCGCGGTCGTACACCGCCTGCACCGTGTGCAGGAAGCGCGTGCCGATGCGGCGTGCCAGCGCATCCTGTTGGTAGCGCTGCAACCCGTCCACCGCCACCCACTGCAGCGGCGCCCAGCCGTTGGGGGCATCCCATTGCTGGCCGGTATCCACGCTGGTGGTCAGCAAGCCGCCCTGGCGCACCAACTGCGCCTCCACGGCCGTCGCCGTGCGCCGCGCCTGGGCGGGCGTGGCCACCTTCAGCCACAGCGGGAACAGGGCCGCAGCGGTGAGGGCAGGGCGGATCTGGTCGCGTTCCAGGTCGCGGTCCACATACCAGCCTTGGGTGGCATCCCAGAGCACGGCATTGATCGCGTGCTGGCGGGCCTGCGCCTGCTGCTCCACATCGCGCGCCGCCTTATGCTCGCCGGCCAGTCTGCTGGCGCGGGCGAGCGTCTTCTCCAGGTGGAACAGCAGGCTGTTCAGATCCACCGGCACGATCGCCGTGGTGTGGATGCTGCCCAGCGAGGCATCGTCGGCCAACCAGCGCGAGCTGAAATCCCAGCCCGATTCAGCGCCGGCGCGCAGGTCGCGATACACCTGTGACGGCGCGCGCTGCGGCACCTGCGCGGCGGTGGCCAGGTCATCGGTCCACGACTCGGTGCGCGGCACCGCGCGCGCATCCCAGTAGCGGTTGAGCAGCTGGCCGTCGGCCAAACGCACCACGCGTTCGCTGGCCTGGCCCGGTGGCAGGCCGTCGGCGCCGCGCATCCAGAACGCATGCTCGGCGCGCAGCTGCGGCAGGTAGCGGCGATAGGCGGCATCGCCTTCGTGGGTGGCCAGCAGATCCACCATCAGGCTGAAGAACGGCGGCTGCGATCGGCTCAGGTAGTAGCTGCGGTTGCCGTTGGGGATGTGCCCGTACTGGTCCAGCTGCCAGGCGAAGTTGTCCACCATGTCGCGCACCTGCGGCCAGCGCCCGCTGGAGGCCAGGCCCAGCAGGGTGAAATAGCTGTCCCAGTAGTACACCTCGCGGAAGCGCCCGCCGGGCACCACGTAGGGGTGGGGCAGCGGCAGCAGCGAGCCGCGCGGGTCCACCTGGTCGGTGGTGCGGGTCAGCACGGGCCACAGGCCGTCGATGTGCGCGCGCAGGGTTTGCCCCGCTGGGGGCACATAGGCCGGCGCCTCGCCCGGCACCGCGAAGCGCTCGGCCACGAACCCGGCCAACTGGTCCGGGTGCCCGCGTAACCGCTGCCACTGGGCCAACACGGCAGTGGGGTCCTGCAGGGGCACGGCATCGGCAAAGGTCTTCTGGTCGCCGAACAGGTGCGCGCCCTGGACCTGCTGGAACAACGGCTGCCACTGCACATCGGGCGGGCGCGGCGCGGGGCCGGCGTTGTCGGCGGCGACCGGCCCGGTGAACAGCAACGCGGCCAGGAACAGGCCGGCCAGAGGGGAGGGACGGGGCATGTGGCGCTTCCTGGCGGGGTCAGGACCACTGTAGAGGCGGGGGCGTCAACGGCCGGGGGGAGGGGGAGGGATGGGGGAGCTCCCGGCGCGGATTGACCAGTTCCGTGCCTGCGCCGTACAATCGCC
>NZ_JAVWXA010000066.1:0-21880 GCF_036662295.1 Stenotrophomonas sp. | reverse complement strand
ACTGGTAGCCCTTGCCGGTCCAGGCCACGTCCAGCTTCTGCACGCGGCTGCCGGCGGTGCCTACTTCCCAGGCGATCTTGTCCACGCCGTTCTCGGTCCACAGCCCGGTCTTGAAGCCGTACTGCGCCAGCCCCTTCACCGTCTCCGGCAGCTTTTTGTAGCCGCAGCCATAACCATCGTTGGGCAGGATCCAGCCGCCGGGCATGTCGTGCTCGCGGTACTGCCTGGCCACGCTGTCCACCACGTCCGGGGTGGTGCCGGTGGGGCCGTCGCTCCAGCCCTCGGGCACGCTGCCGGGCTTCTTGATGTTGTCGGCGTCGTTGTAGCAATCGGCGTCGCCGTAGGAGAACGCCCAGCGCGGCAGCAGCCCGGCGCGGCCGGTCAGTGCGGTGTAGCGGTCCAGCAGCGCGGGCAGGCCGGGGCCGACGAAGTAATACGCATCGAAGCGGTCTTCGCGGTGCAGCAGGGTGGCCTGGTCGGGCTGGCGCAGGTCGTAGCTGCCATCGCTCCAGGTATTGCGCAGCACGCCCCAACCGCGCGAACTGAGCAGCACCGGCGCCGGATTGGGGCGGTCGCCCTCCTCCCAGCCGCCGGAGTAGGACACCTCCAGCTCGCGGCCCTTGAACTCGAACCGGCCGTTCTGCTGCCCGCCGCCATAGAAGTGTTCGTCGGCGTGGCTGCTGAGCACCTGCAGGCTCTGCTGCGTGTCCAGGTCCAGCGGCTGCAGTTCGCGCCACAGCGCGACGTCGCCGGCGGCATCGCGGCGGTCCAGGGCCAATCGCAGCGGCTGGCGCTGGATGTGCAGCACCAGGGCATCGGTGCGGATGCGCAGCTCGGTGCCGTCTTCTTCCAACTCCGCCGCCACGGCGGTGGCGGGCTGGGGCAGCACGATCGGGGCGGCCTTGTCGCCGGCGGCGGTGAGCTTGCCGTGGCGCCCGGCCTGCACGCGCAGCACGTCGCTGCGCAGCAGCTCCACGCGCACGGTGGCGCCGGTGTCGGTGCTCAGGGTCCAGCCGGGGCGGCCATCTGCGCCAGCCTCGGCGGTGATGCCGCGCAGGTTGCCCAGCGGCTCGGCCATGGCCGGCGCCGCCGCCAGTGCAGCGAGCAGGGCCACCATCAAGCCAGTATGTCGAAACCGGGATGCCACCTTGCCCCCAAGCCCGCGGTCGGCGGGAATCTGAAACCAGTGCGGCCGACTCTAGGGCAGGCTCTCGAAAGATGTCAATAAATTGCAAAGAAAAAAGAAGGATATTTTCTTTAAAACGAAAGATATGAAAGTGCCGGCTTTCTATATGGCGGCTGAATACGCGCTTTCGTCCGGCGGAAACCGTTGTGCAGTGCGGCATCCGGCACCTGTCGTCGTGCGCACCCCTGCCGCGGATCGTAAAAAATGTGATCGATCCAGCTTTTCTTTATCTTTCGATATTTGACATTTCGAAAGAAAACGAACAAGGTTCGGTCGCCCAACAGGAATTGCGAATGGACGCTTCTGTGCTTACCGATTTGCCCGCGTGGCAGCGCCGCGGCGGCGCCTTCACCGCCGAAGAGATCGCCCAGCAGCCGCGCCTGTGGCGCGCCCTGGCCGAGTGTCTGGACCTGGCCCATGCCGATATCGACGCCTTCCTCGGCCAGGCCCTGCGCCAGCCGGGGCAGCGGGTGATCTTCACCGGTGCCGGCAGCTCGGGCTTCATCGCCGAGATGGTGGCCGACCAGATCAACGCGCAGTGGCCGGCCGAGGTGCGCGCGGTGCACACCACCAGCCTGCTGACCCATCCCGCGCTGTATCTGGAGCGCGACCGCCCTACCCTGCTGGTGTCCTTCGGGCGCAGTGGCTCCAGCCCCGAAAGCGTGGCGGCGGTGGAACTGGTGCGCGCGCAGGTCAGCCAGGCGCGCTTCCTGGACATCACCTGCAATGCCGACGGCGAACTGGCCCGGCGTGGCCAGGGCCGCAGCGACACCCTGTCCCTGCTGATGCCGCCGGCCAGCTGCGATCGCGCCTTTGCCATGACCAGCAGCCTGAGCTGCATGCTGCTGGCGGCGCTGAGCGTGTTCGACGTGGCCGCCTGGCCGCAGCGCCTGGCGCGCCTGCACGCGCTGGCCGACCAGGGCGAACTGGCCCTGGCCGCATGGGACGGTGCGGTGGGCACGCTGGCCCAGGCCGACTACCCGCGCGTGATCTACCTCGGCAGCGGTCCGCTGGAAGCGCTGGCCCGCGAGGCCGCGTTGAAGGTGCTCGAACTCACCGGCGGGCGCGTCCTGGCGCTGGCCAACACGCCGTTGGGGTTCCGCCATGGGCCCAAGTCCACGCTCAACCCGGACACGCTGGTGGTGATGCTGCGCAGCGCGCAGCCGCTGGCGCGCCGCTACGAGCAGGACCTGCTGGACGAACTGCGCGCCGACGGCATCGCCGCCCGGGTGCTGTCGGTGGGGCCGGCGGGCGAGGACGGCGTGGCGGGTGATTTCCTGGCGGCCGCCCCGGCCCTGGCCGATGCGTGGCTGGCCCCGCTGTGGCTGCTGATGCCGCAGCTGTATGCCCTGCAGCGCTCGGCCGCGCTCGGCCTGACCCCGGACAACCCCTTCCCCGACGGCACCGTGAACCGGGTCGTGCAGGGCGTGACCATCCACTCCCATGGCTGAGCAGGGCACCGGCATGCAGCACTGGTATGGCATCGACGTGGGCGGTACCAAGATCGAACTGGTGGCCTATGACCAGGCGCTGGTCGAGTGCCATCGCGAGCGGGTCAACACCCCCGCCCACGACTACGACGCCTTCCTGGACGCGATCAGCGCCCTGGTGCGCGGCGCCGACGCGGTGCTCGGTACGAACGGGCAGCCCATCGGCATCGGCCTGCCCGGCGTGCGCGACCGCAGCAGTGGCCGCCAGCTCAGCGCCAACGTGCCCAGCCTCACCGGCCGCCTGGTCGGCGAGGACCTGCAAGCCCGGTTGCAACGCCCGCTGGCGTTCGGCAACGACCTGCAGTGCTTCGCCCTGAGCGAGGCGCACGGCGGGGCCGGCGCGGGCTATCCCAGCATGTTCGGCGCGATCCTCGGCACCGGGGCTGGCGGCGGTTTCTGCGTGGGCGGGCAACTGGTGGCCGGTGCGAACGGGATTGCCGGCGAGTGGGGCCACTGGAGCATCCCGGCCACGCTGCTGCAGCGCCACCAGCTGCCGGTGCTGCCCTGCGCCTGCGGCCTGCGCGGTTGCCTGGAGCGCTATGTGTCCGGCAACGGCCTGGCCCTGATCCACGAAGGACGCGGCGGCGATGCGCTCGATGCCGGCGCCGTGGTGGCCCTGGCCCATGCCGGCGATGCGATCGCCGGGCAGGCGCTGGCCATCCACCGCGACCTGCTCGGCTACAGCCTGGCCAACCTGATCCTGGCCATCGACCCGCACGTGATCGTGCTCGGCGGTGGGCTGTCCAAGCTGGAGCAGCTGTACCGCGACCTGCCCGCGGCGATCGCGCCGTACCTGTTCCAGGGCGTGCGCGTGCCGCCGATCCTGCCGCCGGCCTTCGGCGATGCCGGTGGCGCGCGTGGCGCGGCGCTGCTCGCGCGCCAGCTTCCCCTTCCCCACTGATCCGCCGCTGTAACGGAGTGCCACCATGTCTGCCATCCAATCGCTGATCGCCGCCCATCGCCAGGGCCAGCCCGTCGGCCTGTACAGCGTGTGCTGCAGCAACGAGCAGGTGCTGCTGGCGGCCATGCAGGTCGCGCGCGACTACGACACCGTGCTGCTGATCGAAGCCACCTCCAACCAGGTGGACCAGTTTGGCGGCTACACCGGCATGACCCCGGCGCAGTACCGCGACTACGTGCTGCGGCTGGCCGACGGCGCCGGTTTCCCGGCCGGACGGCTGGTGCTGGGCGGCGACCACCTCGGTCCCAATGCCTGGCAGAAAGGCCCGGCCGAGGTTGCGATGGGGCATGCGCGCGTGCTGATCGAGGCCTACGTGGCCGCCGGCTTCCACAAGATCCACCTGGACTGCAGCATGGCCTGCGCCGATGACCCCACGCCGCTGCCCGATGCGGTGGTGGCGGCGCGGTCGGCCGAGCTGGCGCGCATCGCCGAGCGCACCGCCGCCGCGCACGGCCTGCCGCCGCCGGTGTATGTGATCGGCACCGAGGTGCCCATTCCCGGTGGCGAGGCGTCGCTGGCCGGTGGCCTGCAGGTGACCACGCCGGCCGCGGCGGCCACCACGCTGGCGATCCACCGCGAGGCCTTCGCCGCCCCGGACCTGCAACCGGCCTGGGAGCGCGTGGTGGCGATGGTGGTGCAGCCCGGCGTGGATTTCGACCACAGCCACGTGCATCACTACGATGCGGCGGCCGCGCGCGCGCTGTCGGCGTTCGTCGAGCAGCAGCCGCGCATCGTGTTCGAGGCGCACTCCACCGACTACCAGACCGAGGCGGGGCTGCACGCGCTGGTGCGCGACCACTTCGCCATCCTCAAGGTCGGCCCGGCCGCCACCTATGCCTTCCGCGAGGCGGTGTTCGCCCTGGCCATGATCGAGGCCGAGCTGCTGCCGGAGGTGCAATGCTCGAACCTGATCGCGGTGCTGGACCGCTGCATGCGCGACAAGCCGGCCAGCTGGCAGGGCTACTACCCCGGCGATGCGCACGAACAGCGCCTGCTGCGCGCCTATGCACTGAGCGACCGCAGCCGCTACTACTGGGGTGAGCCGGCGGTGGTGGCCGCGCTGGACACGCTGGTGGCCAACCTGCGCGCGCACGTGCCGCCGCAGATCCTGCTCAGCCAGTTCCTGCCCAACCAGCAGCGCGCCATCGAGGCCGGCACGCTGGTGGCCGAGCCGCTGGCGCTGATCCGGCACAAGGTGGCCGAGCGCCTGGGCGACTACGCACGGGCCTGCCAACGCAACCGCGCCGGCACCCAAAACGAAACGTCCCGGGCCACGGAGCTTTCGGAACGGTAAGCTTCGGCTTTCCCTTCCGAATGGAATCGCCGCCATGCGCAATACCCGCCAGCGCCGCCAACAGATCCTGCAACGCCTGGTCGACCACGGCAGCGTGCAGGTCAGCGAGCTGGTCCAGCACTTTGCGGTGTCGGCGGTGACCATCCGCGCCGACCTGACCCACATCGAGGCGCAAGGCCTGGCCACGCGCACCCACGGGGGGGCCACGCTGGTGCGCACCCCGCCGCAGGAGCAGGACATCCACGAGAAGGATGCGCTGAACCTGCCGGTGAAGGACGGCATCGGCGCGTACGCGGCCAGCCTGGTCAAGCCGGGCGACAACATCATCATCGACTCCGGCTCCACCACCATGACCCTGGCCCGGCACCTGCGCGGCCATCGCGAGGTCACGGTGATGACCAACGGGCTCAACATCGCCTGGGAGCTGGCCAATGCGCCCGGCGTGGAGCTGCTGCTCACCGGCGGCCTGCTGCGCAAGCAGTCGTTGTCGCTGCAGGGCAGCCAGGCCGAGACCAGCCTCAACACCTACAGCTTCGACACCCTGTTCCTGGGCGTGGATGGGTTGGACCTGCAGTTCGGCCTGACCACCCACCACGAGGCCGAAGCCAGCCTCAACCACCGCATGGTCGAGCGCGCGCGCCGCATCGTGGTGCTCACCGACGCCTCCAAGTTCGGCCGGGTCAGCCTGCACCGCATCGCGCGCCTGGACCAGGTGCATACCGTCATCACCGACGCCAGCATCGACGCCGAGTACATGGACGGCCTGCAGCGGCTGGGCATCGAAGTGATCATCGCGCAGGCCCCGGCGTGACCCCGACCCGCACCCTGCATGGCCGCATCCTCACCCCGCTGGGCTGGCGCCGCGGCCACGTGCATTTCGATACCCACGTGCGCCAGCTGCAGGTGGACGACCACAGCGGCGCCGATGATCCGCAGCTGCCGGTGATCCTGCCCGGCTTCATCGACCTGCACGTGCACGGCGCGGCCGGCGTGGACCTGATGCAGGGCGGCGAGGCGGCCCGCACCATCGCCCGCACCCACGCCCGCTTCGGCACCACCACCCTGCTGGCCACCACCATGACCGCCGGGCTGGATGAAATCGAACACGCGCTGCACGGCGTGGCCGCCACCCTGGCCGCGCCCGATGCCGAGGCGGCCTGCATTGCCGGGGTGCACCTGGAGGGCCCGTTCATCAGCCCGCAGCGGCTGGGCGCGCAGCCCGATCGCACCGTGGAAGCCACGCTGGCGCTGGTGCAGCGGCTGCACGCGCTGGCCCCGATCCGGGTGATGACCCTGGCCCCGGAGATCGGCGCGCACACCGCGCTGATTCCCGCGCTGGTGGCAATGGGCATCCGCGTGCAGCTGGGCCACAGCGCCGGCACCTACGAGGACGGCGTGGCCGCGCTGCAGGCCGGCGCGTCCGGGTTCACCCATCTGTTCAACGGCATGACCGGCGTTGACCACTATCGGCCCGGCATCGCCGCGGCTGCCCTGGCGCATGCGCAGTACGCCGAGATCATCCCGGACCTGCAGCACCTCCATCCCGGCGTGATCCGCCTGGCCGTGCGCGCGATCCCGCGCCTGTACGCGGTGACCGACGCCACCGCCGCCACCGGCATGCCCGACGGCGAGTACGCCCTGGGCGAACAACGCGTGCACAAGTGCGGCGGCTGCGTGCGCCTGGCCAGCGGTTCGCTGGCCGGCAGCGCGCTGAGCATGGACCAGGCGCTGCGCAACCTGGTGCAGGTGGGGCTGGAGCTGGCCGATGCCTCGCGGCGCGTGTCCACCTTCCCCGCGCAGTACCTGGGCCTGGACGATCGCGGCCACATCGCCCCGGCCGCGCGCGCCGACCTGGTGGTGCTCGACGCCGGGCTGCAGCTGCAGCAGGTGTTCGTCGCCGGCCATGCCATCTCGCTGTAGCGCCGCGTCCCCTTCCCCCGAGCGTCACCCCTTTCCCGCCCTGCCAGGAACGCGTAGATGACCACCGCCGCCGCCACTGCCGTTGCCGCCGCCGACGCCCCGCGCTGGCCGATCCGCTACCTGTTGTTCATCGGTGGCATGGGCGGGCTGCTGTACGGCATCGACATCGGCATCATCGCCGGCGCGCTGCCTTACCTGGAGGCCACCGCCACCGCCAGCTGGCACCTCACCAGCCAGCAGCTCGGCTTCGTGGTGGCCGCCGTCCTGCTGGGCAGCGTGCTGTCCTCGCTGTTTGCCGGCATGGTGGCCGACCTCATCGGCCGGCGCGGCGCGATGTTCCTGGCCGGCGTGCTGTTCACCGCCAGCATCCCGGTAATGGCGCTGTCCGAGGGCTATGCCGCCCTGCTGATGGGCCGGCTGCTGCAGGGCGTCAGTGGTGGCCTGATCGGCGTGGTGGTGCCGCTGTACCTGGCCGAGGTACTCAGCCCGGAACGGCGCGGGCGGGGCGCGGCCATGTTCCAGCTGCTGCTCACCATCGGCCTGGTGCTGGCCGCGTTGATCGGCCTGTACCACGCCCATGCGGTGGATGCGGCCACCGAGGCGGTGCGGCAGCTGCCGGCCGCCGAGCAGCAACGGCTGCTGTTCGCGGTCAAGGACCACGCCTGGCGCACCATCTTCTGGAGCTGCCTGCTGCCGGGCCTGGTGTTCACCGGTGGCGTGCTGCTGATCAGCGAATCACCGCGCTGGCTGGTGCGGCGCGGTCGCATCGAGGCGGCTCGCCGTGCGCTGCAACGCACCGTCGCCGCGCACGAGGTGGCCCCCACCCTGCAGCGCATGCAGGCCCCGGGCGAGGCGCACCCGGCCGCCGGCGGCAAGCGCGATCCGCTGCTGAGCCGCCGTTACGTGTGGCCGTTCGTGCTGGCCTGCCTGGTGCTGGCGTTCACCCAGGCCACCGGCATCAATTCGGTGCTGGCCTATGCGGTCAACATCCTCAACCAGGCCGGGCTGCCCGGCGCGGTGGCCAATGGCGCGGACGTGGCGATCAAGCTGCTCAACGCGGTGATGACCGTGGTGGCGCTGGTGCTGGTGGACCGCAAGGGCCGCAAGTTCCTGCTCATGCTGGGCAGTGGCGGGATCACCGTGGCGCTGCTGGCCGCTGCGCTGCTGTTCGTCAAGAGCGAACACGGCCGCCTGGACGTGCAGGCCCCGCTGCAGCAGCAGGTGGCCGACGGCAGGCTGTCGCTGCCACTGGATGCGGCGCAGTGGGCGCGCCTGGACGGCAATGCCGGCAACGCCCCGCAGCAGCTCACCGTGTCCTATGCTTACGGCGGTTTCAGCAACGTGCGCTCGCTGCGCAGCGACAACCCCGTCGATGCCGTGCTGGCGATCGGCCGCGAGGACGCGGTGGCGGCCGACAGCGTGATCGGCACGTTCTTCCGCCGCCTGCACCTCAACCCCTTCCCCGACCCGGCCCAGGCCGCGCAGGCCCCGCTGGTGATCGAGCGCGCCCAGATCGGCCCGGTGCCCTCGCCCACCCATGGCTGGCTGGTGGCCGGCTGCATCCTGCTGTTCGTGGCCTTCTTCGCGGTGGGTCCGGGCGTGTGCGTGTGGCTGGCGCTGTCCGAGCTGATGCCCACCCGCATCCGCTCCAACGGCATGAGCATCGCGCTGCTGATCAACCAGTTCGTCTCCACCGTGATCGCCGCGATCTTCCTGCCCACGGTGGGCCACCACGGCTATGCGAGCATGTTCTTCTTCTGGGCCGGCTGCACGCTGCTGTACTTCCTCATCGCCGCGTTCTGGCTGCCGGAAACCAAGGGCAAGTCACTGGAGCAGATCGAAGCCAATTTCCGCTGAGCCGGCGGGGCGGCCAGGTGCAGGGCGCCGCTCAGGGCATCTGCACCGGCGGTGATGCAGTCAAGGCGGCGAGCGTGTAGATGCCGTCGTAACCGGGCCGGGGCGAACCCGCTGCATAGCGGCCTGGCTGCGGCACCGCGGCCGTGGCAGGGCCGCCGAAGTTGAGCACGCCACACGCCGGCGCACATACCCAGGCACTGCCCTGGGTGGCCTCCACCCGCACGCTGAGCGGTTGCAGGTCGGCCAGCAGGACGCCGGCCGGGACGTTGGCCGGGTTGTTCTGCCCGTCCTTGTGCTGGCTTGCGTGCCGATTGCCCAGCAGCGCGATGACCCGCGCACCCTCGCGCCGCGTTGCGCGCCGGATGTTGGCGGCCATCGCGGCATCGCGGTCTGCAACGCCCGCGCTGTCCACGGCCACCACCTCGATGGCGTGCCCATCGCGGCGCAGGCGACGCAGGCGTTCGATCAACGCGGCCATGGCCACGCTGGAGCGACCGTCCTGCATGCGGCGGCTCCAGAAGCGGCCCGCCAGCAACGCGCCGCGGTCGCTGGCTGTGCCGGCCGAGGCCAGGTACGCATCGACCCGCGTCTGCTCGGCCGCGTCCATCTCAAGCGCCACCGTCACCGGGGTGGTGTCCGCGGCGGCAGCGCAGGCCAGCGCCCCGACCAGGGCCGGGGTCTCCACGGTGCCGTGCACTTCACCCACCAGGACCAGCGCACGCATCGGCATGCCCGCCGGCCAGGTGCAGTCCGCCTGCGCAGCGGCCAGGCCGGGCCATGCCAGGCCCAGCAGCATCGTCAACACCGTCATCCATTCGCGGCTCATCGTGTGTCGGCGCCTGCCCGGTTGGGGTATCGCCCGCGTCCCGGCGCTCAGGGTTGCTTGCCGGTGATCTCGGTGAACACGCGGCTGGCCTCGTTCTGGTCGCCCAGCCCGGCCACCTGCATCGCCTTGCCGAACGGACCGCGGATGGTGGCCACCGAGAGCACCTTGTCACCCACGCTGACGGCCACGCGCCGGCCCACGCGCGCTTCGGTGGCCGCCTGGATGCGCGGGGCGGCCGCATCGGTCATGGTCAGGTTCAACACCGGCTCCTGCCCTTGCCCGGTCTGGGCCAGGGCGACCGAGGCGATGTCGGCGGTGGAGATCAGGGCCGGCTCCAGCACCGCCAGCGGCTGGCCGTCGGTGCCCTTGAGCACGGTGGCCGTGGCGCTGCCCTGCTCGTCCACCTCGCGCATGAGGATGCGCGCCTGGGGGAGCGGCGCGGCCGTGACGTCCGGATCGAACAGCTGTTTTGCCGGCTGGCATCCCATCACACCGGCCGTGCTGGCCAACAACAGTGCTGCAAGAACATACCTGCGCATACGCCCTCCTCCATGTTGGGGTTGGCGCCGGGCAGCGCCCGGCACCGATCGGCGCAGGCAGCAGAGGCGGAGCGCCCCACGGCCTGCAGCACTGCCTACATGCGGCTGCCGATCCGGATCCACAAGGGGGCACGGCAGCGCTGGCACGCGGCCGTGCCGCCCGGGCAAGCCGATGCGCCTCAGCCGCGTGCGGTGGCGACCTCCGCCAGCAGCCGGCGTTCGGCCTCGGCGCTGAAGCGGTAGCCACCTTCCACCGGCACGATGGCCCCCTCGGCCACGCGTGCGTTCCACCAGTCCTCGACGAAACCGGGCGCGAAGCCGCCGGTCTTGAAGCCGAACGGCTCAACGACCAGGTCGAAGGGCAGCATCAGCTCGTAGCACGGCGTGGCGTAATCGTTCTGTTTGGCGGGCAGTTTCACGAAGTGCGTGAACGACTGCGCGGTGGTGAGCTGTGAGTACAGCCAGAACATCAGGTCGTACATGCGATGCGAGTCGGCATCGGCATGCAGCGCGAAAAAGCCCTTGGCCTCTGTGATGCGTCGCGCCAGTGCACGCAGCACGCGCTCGCCATCGGGCAGCAGGTCGGCGGCATGCCCCAGCGCACGCTGCACGATCGGCGAGAGCGTGCCGCGGTCGACGGTGACCAGGTCGATCTCGAGCGTTTCGGCGGCGTCGTCGAACGCTTCCTCATCCACCAGCCCGGCGATGAAGGTGGCGAAGTCCGGCGCCACCACGGTGATCCGGTAGTCGTCCTCCTGGTCCACGTGCACCACCTGCGGCTCGCCCTGGGGACCGCACTGGCGGTAGTCGAGCATGATCACGTCATGGCCGGCGCTGGGGCAGTCGGCGAAGACCAGGCCGATGTCCGGGTAGCCCCACTCTTCCTGCATGAAACGCGATCCGAATTCGCCGCCCAGCGAGTACGGCTTCTGCCGCCCCAGCGCATACAGGCCGCAGACCTGGATGTGGTCCTCGGCCCAGCTGGTGGCCTCGTCCATCGGGTGGCAGCAGCGCTGCAGCAGGCCACCGTTGTGGCGCTGTGCGAGGGCGATGTAGGCCGGCGGGATGCGGTAGCCCAGCGCGGTCTCCAGCTCGGCGATCAGCGCCTCGCTGGGCGGCGGCTCGCGGTAGTTCTGCTGAGAGTAATCGCCGTCATCCCAGAACCCCTCGAAGTCGAACGTGGCAAACGGATCCATCGGCACTGCCCTTGCGTGAGTCGATGCGCAGTATAGGACCCACCCTCACGGCACCCGCGCGCACACCCATACCGCGACATCCACCAGGCCGGCGCGCTGCAGCGCATGCACGGCTGCATCGAGGGTGGCGCCGGTGGTCATCACATCATCGACCACGGTCAGTCGCGCCGGCGGTGGTGCGGTGACGTCGAACGCATCGCGCAGGTTGCAGCGCCGGGCCTCGGCATCCAGGCGGGATTGCGCGTCGGTCAGGCGGTCGCGGTACAGGCCATGCCACACCGGCTGCCGCAGCGCGCGCGCCAGCGGCCGGGTCAGCTCCAATGCCTGGTCGTAGCCGCGCGAGCGCAGGCGCTGGCGGTGCAGCGGCACCGGTGCCAGCGGGCCGGTGACGAAGGCCGGCACCTGCTGCAGCATCAGCTGGGACAGCAACCGCCCGGCGGCCAGGTCCTGATGGAATTTGAAACGGACCAGCAGCTGGTCCACCGGCGCGGCGTAGCGGAACACCGCCGCAGCGGCGGCCGCACGCGGCGGCTCGTGCTGGCACAGGCCGCAATGCGGCGACGCCTCGCCCTCCGGCAGCGGCAAGGCGCACAGCCGGCAGGCCGTGCCATTCCAGGGCAGCGCGGCGTGGCAGGCCGCGCACAGGTCCAGCCCGTTGCTGCCGGGTGCCTGGCAGACCAGGCAGCGCAATGGCAGGGCCTGGTGGCTCCAGCGTGTCAGCGCCGCCGCTATCGCATCGAACACGCCTGCACGCCTGAAGCCACGGGTCTACAGCCTGGGCGCCGCGCCGTCGTGCGTCTGTCGGGGCATGCCGCAGCCGCCGGTCATCCTGCCACCCGGCATCCGAGCACGGCCTTCAATCGGCGTCCTGGTAGCCGCCCAGCTGGCCGCACTGCGTGCAGCGGAACAGGTACGCGGTGGGCGAGCGGTCCTTGCGCAGCGCGCCAAGGAAATGGTCCCACGCCGGGCCGTCGTCCAGCCCGGTGCTGTCCTGGATCGCCGCGATGGCCTGCGCGCCGGCGGCGCTGAGTTCGGCGTGCCCGGCGCGGCCGAGGAACTGCGCGGCATCGCCGCAGTGCGTCCACCACTGTTCCTGCTGCCAGCCGTTGAAGCCGGGAGTGCGACGGCTTACTTCGTCGATGACAGCCGGCGGCACGGCATCCCATTCCCCGCCGCCGCCGATGCCGTCCTCGTCGGTGAAGGTGGCGTCCAGCCGCGCGCTGGCCGAGCCGTCGGCGATGCACCAGGGGCAGATCTCCGCGTCGTACTCCTCTTCGGCATACACCGGGCCGGTGTAGACATAGCCGCGCGCCTGATGGCAGCTGACGCAGACCGTGGTGGCGGCAATCACGCTGCCGGTGGCCAGCGGGTCGGGGTGGTAGGTGAAACGGGGCAGGGTCATGCGGATGCCTTCTGATGCGTGGGCGGAGACTGTAGTGGGTTTGGGCGGGATGCAGGCGGTCGGGTTGGCGGGGTTGCCGGCCAGCGGCCGGCACTACCCGGGCGGCGCGGCGGTGGGAACCTGCGGTCGGCATTTTCCGCCCCTCTGTAAACCTTTAGTAATTCAGATTGGTTGACAGGCGCATGGAGGGGCGACCACACTTCCGCCCCGTTCCTGCCCGCCAAGGCCCAGCCCATGCCAAGCGACCTCCGCCACGACTGGCGCCACGACGAGCTGCTGGCGCTGTTCGTGCTGCCCCTACCCGAGCTGCTGTTCCGCGCGGCCAGCGTGCACCGCGCGAATTTCGACCCGGCCCAGGTGCAGGTGTCCACCCTGCTCTCGGTCAAGACCGGCGGCTGCCCGGAGGACTGCGCCTACTGCCCCCAGGCCCAGCGCTATGCCACCGGGGTGGACGCGCAGAAGCTGATGGCCACCGAGGACGTGGTGGCCCGCGCCCGCCAGGCCAAGGCGGCCGGCGCGTCGCGGTTCTGCATGGGCGCGGCCTGGCGCTCGCCCAAGCCGCGCGACATCCCCAAGGTGGCGGCGATGATCGCCGAGGTGAAGGCGCTGGGCCTGGAGACCTGCGCCACCCTGGGCATGCTCAGCGGCGAGCAGGCCGTGGCCCTGCGCGAGGCCGGGCTGGACTACTACAACCACAACCTGGACACCGCGCCGGACTACTACGACTCGGTCATCCACACCCGCCAGTACCAGGACCGCCTGGACACGCTGGCCCACGTGCGCGACGCCGGGCTGAAGACCTGCTGCGGCGGCATCGTGGGCATGGGCGAAAGCCGCGCGCAGCGGGTGGGCCTGCTGCTGGCGCTGGCCACCCTGCCCGCCCACCCCGACTCGGTGCCGATCAACCGGCTGGTCCAGGTCGCCGGCACGCCGTTGCACGGCACCGCGGCGCTGGACCCGTTCGAGTTCGTGCGCATGATCGCGGTGGCCCGCATCGCCATGCCGCGCTCGATGGTGCGGCTGTCGGCCGGGCGCGAGGCGATGAGCGATGAGCTGCAGGCGCTGTGCTTCCTGGCCGGGGCCAACTCCATCTTCTACGGCGAAAAGCTGCTCACCACCGGCAACCCGGACACCGCACGCGACCAGGCCCTGTTCAAGCGGCTCGGCCTGCAGCCGATGGCGGTGGCCGTGGAGGCCGACGGGCATGACCGGGCCGGCACCGTGCACGCGGCCATCACCGGCCCGGCCGACGGATGTGCTGGACGGTGCGGACAAGCCGCCTGACGGTAAGGCGCCGCGCCCGCCAACCGGGTACGCTTACCGCCCATCCATGCCAGCGAACGACCATGGCCCGCCCCGACCTGCACGACCGCATCCAGGCCCAGCGCAAGCTCCGCGACGCGCAGGGGCGCGTGCGCGTGCGGCGCACGGTGACCCGTCGCGACGGCGTGCGGCTGGAGATCGGCGGCCAGTGGCTCACCGGCTTCTGCAGCAACGACTACCTGGGCCTGTCCCAGCAATTCGGCGTGGTCAGCGCGCTGCAGGACGCGGCCGCGCGCGAAGGTGCCGGCGCCACCGCCTCGCACCTGATCTGCGGCCACCATGCCCTGCATGAGGCGCTGGAACAGGAAATGGCCGACTGGCTCGGCTACCCGCGCGCGCTGCTGTTCGGCAGCGGCTTTGCCGCCAACCTGGCCGTGCAGCAGGCGCTGCTCAGCGAAGAAGACGATGTGTGCGTGCAGGACCGGCTCAACCACGCCAGCCTGCTGGATGCCACGCGGCTGGCCGGTTGCCGGCTGCGCCGGTACCCGCACCTGGATACCGAAGGCGCGCTGCGCCAGTTGAAGCATGCCCCCGAGGGCGCGGCGATGCTGGCCACCGATGGCGTGTTCAGCATGGATGGCGATATCGCCCCGCTGCGCTCGTTGTCGCTGGTGGCCCGCATGCAGGAAGCGCTGCTGTACGTGGACGACGCACACGGCGTGGGCGTGGTCGGCGAGCATGGGCGCGGCTGCGTGGCCGATGCCGGGCTGGGCGTGGCCGACGTGCCGCTGCAGCTGGCCACGCTGGGCAAGGCGCTGGGCGGCACCGGTGCGGTGGTGCTGGGCGATGAGGCCCTGATCCAGCACCTGGCCGAAACCGCGCGGCCCTACATCTACACCACGGCGGTCTCGCCGGCCCAGGCGGCCGCATCGCTGGCCGCGGTGAAACTGGCCCGGCGCGACGATTGGCGCCGCGAAAAACTGGGCGAACTGGTCGCAGTGTTCCGTGCCGGCGCGCGCCAGCACGGGCTGGAACTGATGCCCTCGGACACGCCGATCCAGCCGCTGCTGTGCGGCGCCGAATCCACGGTGATGGCGCTGTCGGCCGCGCTGGAAGCCGCCGGCTACCTGGTCAGCGCGATCCGTCCGCCGACCGTGCCCGAAGGCAAGGCCCGGCTGCGCGTGACCTTGTCGGCCCTGCACACCCCGGCCCAGGTGCGCGCGCTGACCGATGCGATCGGCCATGCGCGCGACACCGTGCTGCGCCAGCAGTCGCTGGATGCGCTGAGCGCGTGAGCCTGCATATCGAGGTGGTCGGCCAGGGGCCGGCGCTGGTGCTCATCCATGGGTGGGCGCTGCATGGCGGGGTGTTCGCGCCGCTGGTCGCGCGCCTGTCGGCGCAGTACACGCTGCACCTGGTGGACTTGCCCGGGCATGGCCACAGCCGCGACGACGCCACCCCGCTGCGCCTGCCGCATGTGGTCAACGCCATCGCCGCGGCCACGCCGCCGGCGGTCTGGTGCGGCTGGTCGCTGGGCGGCCTGTTTGCCCTGCATGCCGCCGCCACCCTGCCGCAGGTGCGTGCGCTGGCGATGATCGCCGCCACCCCGCGCTTCGTGCGCGCCGACGACTGGCCGCATGCGGTCGAGCCGGCGGTGTTCGCGCAGTTCGGCCAGGACCTGGCCGCCGACTACCGTGGCACGCTGGAGCGTTTCCTGGCCCTGGATGCCATGGGCTCCGAACACGCCCGCCAGGAACTGCGGCAGCTGCGCGAGATGCTGGTCGCGCGCGGCGAACCGGCGCCCCGTGCATTGCAGGAAGGCCTGCGCCTGCTGGAGAACACCGACCTGCGCGGTGCCCTGCCGGGGCTGGGCAAACCCAGCCTGTGGCTGGCCGGGCAGCGTGACCGGCTGGTGGCCGCCACTGGCATGCAGGCCGCCGCCGCGCTGGCGCCGGGGGCCCACGCCCACGTGGTCGCCCATGGCGGGCATGCGCCGTTCCTGGGCCATGCCGACGAAGTGGCCACGCAGCTGCAACACTTCGTTGCCGGCCTTCGTTGACCCCACCGGCACGCGCATCGCCGATCATGTACGCCCGTCTTTCATCGCAGGATTGAGCCATGGATCTTGGAATCGCCGGCCGCTGGGCATTGGTCTGCGCCGCCAGCAAGGGCCTGGGCCTGGGCTGCGCACGGGCGCTGGCGCGCGAGGGTGTGAACGTGGTGGTGGCCGCGCGTGGTGAAGCCGCGCTGGACAGCGCCGTGCGGGAACTGCAGGCGCTGCCCGGTGCGCGCACGGTGGTGGGCGTGGTGGCCGACATCACCACCGAGGCCGGGCGCAACGCCGCGCTGGCGGCCTGCCCGCAGGTGGACATCCTGGTCAACAACGCCGGCGGCCCACCGGTGGGCGACTTCCGCCAGTTCAGCCGCGAGGACTGGATCGCCGCGCTGGACGCCAACATGCTGGCCCCGATCGCCCTCATCCGCGCCACCGTGGACGGCATGATCGAGCGCGGCTTCGGCCGCGTGGTCAACATCACCTCGTCCTCGGTGAAGGCGCCGATCGACATCCTCGGCCTGTCCAATGGCGCGCGCTCGGGGCTCACCGGCTTCGTGGCCGGGCTGGCGCGCAAGACCGTGGCGCACAACGTCACCCTCAACAACCTGCTGCCCGGGCAGTTCGACACCGACCGCCTGCGCGGCAATTTCGCCTACCTGGCCCAGCAGCAGGGCATCGACGCCGGCCAGGTCGCCGAACGCAAGCGCACCCACATCCCGGCCGGGCGCTTTGGCACCGCCGAGGAGTTCGGCGCGGCGTGCGCGTTCCTGTGCAGTGCGCAGGCCGGCTACATCACCGGGCAGAACCTGCTCATCGACGGCGGCGCCTACCCCGGCACGTTCTGACCTTCGCATCCTTGTTTTTCGCAGTGAGCCTTCCATGACGTCCAGCTTCGATCCCCGCCATGTCCGCCGCGCGTTCTCGCGCGCCGCCGCCAGCTACGATGCCGCCGCCGCGCTGCAGCGCGAAGTGGGCAAGCGCCTGCTGGAATCGCTGGACTACCTGGAAGAACGGCAGCCGCAGGTCGTGCTGGACGTAGGCAGCGGCACCGGCCATGCCAGTGCCGCGATGAAGAAGCGCTGGCCCAAGGCCCAGGTGATCGCGCTCGACCTGGCCGAGCCGATGCTGCGCGAGGCGCGCAGGCAGGCCGGCTGGTGGAAGCCGTTCGCGCGGGTGTGCGGCGATGCGCGGGCGCTGCCGGTGCTGGACCAGAGCGTGGATGTGATCTACAGCAACCTGTGCCTGCAATGGGTGGACGACCTGCCGGCGGTGTTTGCCGGCTTCCGCCGCGCGCTCAAGCCCGATGGCCTGCTGCTGTGTTCCACCTTCGGCCCGGACACCCTGGTCGAGCTGCGCGAGGCCTTCGCCGAGGCCGATGCGGTGCCGCACGTCAGCCGCTTCGCGCCGATCGCCCAGTTCGGCGATGCGCTGATGATGGCCGGCTTCCGCGACCCGGTGCTGGACCGCGACCTGTTCACCCTCACCTATGACGACCTCACCGCGCTGATGCGCGAACTGCAGGCCATCGGCGCCACCAACGCCCGCCACGACCGCCGCCATACCCTCACCGGGCGCAGCCGCTTCGCCGCCGCGCGCGCCGCTTACGAGCCGCTGCGGCGCGAGGACGGCAAGCTGCCCAGCAGCTGGGAAGTGATCTATGCCCACGCCTGGGCCCCGGCCGCCGGCGCCCCGATCCGCGAGCACGGCCACGACGTGGCCAGCGTGCCGGTCTCGGCCATCCCGATCCGCCGCCGCACGCCCTGACCGGCGCGGCGCCGCGCCGCGCGGCAGGCCGACACCGCCCCGCGCGCTCCCGTCAATTCGACGGCGGGAACAGGTCGCGGTGGAAGAAGTAGATTTCCTGCACCAAAAATTTCCAGCTGGTGTGGAAGCTGCGGAAGCGCGTGCTCGGCGTGGACGAAGCCAGCGCATCGATGCCCAGCTCGCGCGCCAGGCGCAGCGCGCGCGCCATGTGCAGCGGATCGCTGACGATGATCACCCGGTGCAGCTTGCGCTGCTCCATCAGGCGCCGCGCCTCGATCAGGTTCTGGCGGGTCGTGCGCGAGGCCGTCTCGATCAGGATCGCCTGGTCGGGGATGCCCTGCTTGAGCGCATAGCGGCGCGCCACCTGCGATTCGGAGAAGCGCGCGCCCGTGCCACCGTAGCCGCCGGTGAAGATCAGCAGCGGCGCATAGCCCCGCTCGTACAGGTCCAGGCCATGCCGGATCCGCTCTTCGAACACCGGCGACGGCTTGGCGTCGTAGGCGGCCGCGCCCAGCACGATGATCGCATCGGCCTGCGCGGCCTGGTCACGCTCGCCCACCCACACGATCCAGGCGGTCACGCCCAGCAGCCAGGTCGCCAGCACGATGCACAACCGCCACAGCCAGCCCAGCAGGCCCACCCGCGCGCGCCGGCTCATGCGGTCACCCACGGCAGCGCGTCCAGGTCGACGTTGCCACCGGACAGCACCACGCCCACCCGCTGCCCGGCAAAGCGCGCCGGCTCGGACAGGATCGCGGCCAGCGCGATCGCCGACGACGGTTCCACCACCTGCTTGAGCACCTGCCACAGCAGGCGCATGGCGGCCACCGTCTGCGCATCGGCCACCGTGACCACCTCGGCCCGGCCCAGCAGCAGCGCGAAATTGGGCGCGCCCAGGGTGGTGCGCAGGCCATCGCACAGGGTGTCCGGGGTGAAGTCGATGCGGCGCTCGCCGGCAGCCAGCGAACGCGCGGTGTCGGCCGCGCCCGCCGGTTCGGCCAGCACCAGCCGTGCCTGCGGGGCCGCCGCCTGCAACGCCAGCGCGGTCCCCGCCGCCAGGCCACCGCCGCCCACCGGCACCACCAGCACGTCCAGCGGCCCGTGCGCATGCAGCAACTCCAGCGCGGCCGTGCCCTGCCCGGCGATCACCTGCCGGTCGGCATAGGGATGCACCAGGCGCGCACCGGTCTGCGCCTGCACCTGCGCGCACATGGCCTCGCGGGCCTGGATGCTGGGGGCGCAGCGCCACACCGTGGCGCCATGCCGCACGATATTGGCCAGCTTGGTCGGCACCGCGCCGTCGGGCACCACCACGTTGCAGGGGATGCCCCGGGTGCGCGCGGCCAACGCCAGCGCCGCGCCGTGGTTGCCCGAGGAATGGGTCACCACCCCGCACGCCGCCGCTTCCGCGTCCAGCGCCCACACCGCATTGCACGCGCCGCGGAACTTGAACGCACCGCCGCGTTGCAGGTGCTCGGCCTTGAACGCCAGGGCCGCGCCCGCCAGCCCGTCCAGCGCCTGCGAGTGCAGCACCGGGGTCACGCTGGCATGTGGGGCGATGCGTGCGGCGGCCGCCAGGAGGTCGTCGACACAGGGCAAGGGTGAATCGCTCATGACGCAAGATTAACGTATGGCCACGGTGTGCAACGCCCCGTCCGGGCGTGACACCATGGCAATCATTCATCGGGTCGGGGCCGAGTTAAGGGCCGATTCAATGCGCCGGGCTGAAGCTGGCCCCATACCCTCGGGGGGACCCCATCATGAAAATGCGCCTGATCTTCGCCAGTGGCCTGCTGTTGGCCCTGTCCGGTTGCGCCACCTACGACTATGTCGGCGGCGGCGGTGGCAGCGGCTACTACCACGGCGCGCCGTCGGTCGAGTACCGCTACCCCTACGGCTATCCGTATGGCTACGGCAACGGTTACGGCTATGGCAGCGGCTATTACGGTGGCGGCTACTACGGCGGCGGCTACGGCTACCCCGTCTACCGCCCGTACCCCAACTATCGCCCGCCGCACAACCACCGCCCGCCGCCGCGCCCCGGCAACGGCGGCAACCCGCCGGTACGCCCGGACCGCCCGCGCCCGCCCAACAACGGCGGCTCGCCGTGGCGCAACATGGACTCGGTCGGCCGCCCGCCGCAGCAGCAGCGCCCCTCGCCGCCGCCCCAGGCACGTCCCAGCCAGGCCCCCCGCCCGGCCCAGCGCTCCAACGGGTCGCCGTGGCGAAACATGAACAACTTGAACCGGCGCACAGTTGAGCCCTGAAGCATCTTGATTTTCACCACCCACCCGGTTCAATCTAGGGGGGTGGTGACGGCTTCGGTCGCAAAGTGACAAAAGCGACGCAGCACGTCACATCCAGCTCTATGTCGATATCCGCCGGGAAACTCTGGATCCCCCCTGTTCCGGCCCTGACGGATGTCGGCACCTACAAAGCAGAAGGCCCCGCCATGGCGGGGCCTTCTGTTTTTTCAGACAGCGCCGGAGAAGCGGCACAGGCCTGCAAAGGGGATGAGCGGGAATCGCTCTTCGTTGCGCACCGGCCAACTGTCCAAGGGCGGGTACGGGTGGGGGTGCGGGACCGTTTTGCGCCATGGATGGCGCAAAAAGAGCCCCCATGGATGGGTTCACGGCGTGTCCCGCACCCCCGCCCGTACCCGCCCAGGCCAGCCAAGCCGTGCACTCGCGCGCTTCAGCACCAGCCCACCCGGCAGCTACAAAAAAAACAGGGCCGACAGTCCCCCGACTGTCGGCCCTTCTGCTTCCCCTGGATGCGCATGGACCGGCCCCTGTTCCAATTCCGGTCCGTAGCGCCAATGGCACCTGCCATCCTGGGTGCTATTGGGTTATCTGCAGAAAACGTGCCAACTTGAGGGTCAATCTCGGCGATCGGCCCGATTGGCGCTAAAATCACCACCCGCGGCCTCCTTCCAGCGCCGATCCCGGGCCCCGTGCGCCCCGAGCCCCAAGCAAATGACCGACTCCTTCTACCGTTACGACGTCATCGTCATCGGCGGCGGCCACGCCGGCACCGAAGCCGCCCTCGCCGCCGCCCGCAGCGGCGCGCGCACCCTGCTGCTCACCCACAACGTCGAAACCATCGGCGCCATGAGCTGCAACCCGGCCATCGGCGGTATCGGCAAGGGCCACCTGGTCAAGGAAATCGACGCCCTCGGCGGGGCCATGGCCCATGCCGCCGACCGCGCCGGCATCCAGTGGCGCACCCTCAATGCGTCCAAGGGCCCGGCCGTGCGCGCCACCCGCTGCCAGGCCGACCGCAACCTCTACCGCATGGCGATCCGCCAGATCGTCGAAGCCCAGCCCAACCTCACCGTCTTCCAGGCCGCCGTCGACGACCTGCTCATCGACGGCGACACCGTGCGCGGCGCCGTCACCCAGACCGGTCTCCGCTTCCATGCCCCCGCCGTCGTCCTCACCGCCGGCACCTTCCTGGCCGGCAAGATCCATGTCGGCCAGACCCAGTATGCCGCCGGCCGCATGGGCGACCCGCCCGCCACCACCCTGGCCGCCCGCCTGCGCGAGCGCCCGTTCATCATCGACCGCCTCAAGACCGGCACCCCGCCGCGCATCGACGGCCGCTCGCTGGACTACAGCCTCATGGAAGAACAGCCCGGCGACGCACCGCGCCCGGTCATGTCCTTCCTCGGCAGCGTGGACGAACACCCCGCCCAGGTCAGCTGCTGGATCACCCACACCCACGAGCGCACCCACGACATCATCCGCAGTGCGCTGCACCGCTCGCCGCTGTACAGCGGCCAGATCGAAGGCATCGGCCCGCGCTACTGCCCCTCCATCGAGGACAAGGTGGTGCGCTTTGCCGAGAAGGCCAGCCACCAGATCTTCGTCGAGCCCGAAGGCCTGGACGTGGTGGAGATCTACCCCAACGGCATCTCCACCTCACTGCCCTTCGACGTGCAGCTGGCGCTGGTGCGCAGCATCACCGGCTTCGAGAACGCGCACATCACCCGGCCCGGGTATGCCATCGAATACGACTTCTTCGACCCGCGTGGGCTGGACAACACCCTGCAGACCAAGAGCGTGGCCGGGCTGTTCTTCGCCGGCCAGATCAACGGCACCACCGGCTACGAGGAAGCGGCCGCGCA
>NZ_JAVWXA010000065.1:0-22049 GCF_036662295.1 Stenotrophomonas sp. | reverse complement strand
ACATGGACGTACTTGCAGCGTGTCCCGCACCCCCGCCCGTACCCGCCCTCACACGCACGGCAACGCACTCGCGTGCTTGTCCCCACGGGCAGGAGGAGGCGGCCGGGGGGCGTCTGCACCAAGGGCCTGGCGGTCACGAACGCGCCCCAACGCGCGCGCCGAATCTGGACGAGGTCGGCATCAGGGCATCGCCCCGGGCAAACGCCCCCCGACCCATGACCCATGGCCTTTGCACGCCCTCCCGCGCAGCCCTACCATCGGCGTTTTGCCGTCCTGCGGAGACCCCGATGAAACTTCGTTACGCCCTGCTGCCGTTGTGCCTGCTGACCGCGCTGCCGTCGCTGGCCGCCACGCGTGGCCTGGATGTGCGCGACATGATCGCGCTGGATCGGGTCTCGGCCCCGCTGCTCACCGCCGACGGCGGCAACGTTGTGTTCGCCAAGCGCGTCATCGGCGCCGACAGCAAGGCCAGCACCGGCCTGTTCATCCGCAACCTCCGCACCCGCGATGCCGCCCCGCCCAAACCGCTCACCCCGGCTGGCTGGAACGTCAATTCCGCCGCCCTGTCCGCCGACGGCCAGACCGTCTACTTCCTCAGCGCCAAGGGCGGCAGCCAGCAGCTTTACGCCCTGCCGCTGGCCGGCGGCACCCCGCGCCAGCTCACCGACTTCCCCGTCGACGTCGACAGCTTCCACATCGCCCCCCAGGGCGACCGCGTCGCCTTCAGCAGCGGCGTCTTCCAGGCCTGCGGCTCCGACCTGGCCTGCACCAGCAAGAAGCTCGACGCACACAAGGCGCGCAAGAACACCGGCGAAGTCTTCGACAACCTCTTCGTGCGCCATTGGGACACCTGGAACGACGGCCGCCGCAACACCCTCTTCGTCGCCCCGCTGCCCGCCGCCAAGGCCGCCGCCGTGAAGGGCGCCTCGGCCATCAGCGCCACCCTCGATGGCGACGCGCCGTCCAAGCCGTTCGGCGGCAACGACGATTTTGCCTGGTCGCCCGATGGCAAGACCCTGGTCGCCGCGATCCGCGTGGCCGGCAAGCAGGAACCGTGGTCGACCAACTTCGACCTCTACCAGCTCGATGCCGAGGGCAAGCAGGCCCCGCGCAACCTCACCGCCGCCAACCCCGCCTGGGATGCCGGCCCGGTGTTCAGCGAAGACGGCAAGACCCTCTACTACCGCGCGATGAAGCGCCCCGGCTTCGAGGCCGACCGCTTCGGCGTCATGGCCATGGACCTGGCCTCGGGCAAGACCCGCGAGATCGCGCCCGACTGGGATCGCTCGGCCGGTGAAATCGTGCTCGCCGCCGACGGCGCCAGCTTCTACACCGGTGCCGACGACATGGGCGAGCACCGCCTGTTCAACATCGACATCGCCACCGGCAAGGCCACCGTCGTCGCCGAGGGCGGCAGCATCGGCTCGCCGGTGATCGCCGGCACCACCCTGGCCTACACGAAGAACAGCCTCAAGAGCGGCGACCAGATCGTGGTCGCCGGCGCCGATGGCAGCAGCCCGCGCGAGATCACCCCCAGTGCCGCGCAGATGCTGCCGGACGTGGCCTTCGGTGATTACGAGCAGTTCCAGTTCAAGGGCTGGAACAACGAGACCGTGCACGGCTACGTGGTCAAGCCGTACAACTACCAGGAAGGCAAGACCTACCCGGTGGCGTTCCTGATCCACGGCGGCCCGCAGGGCAGCTTCGGCAACGGCTGGAGCTACCGCTGGAATCCGCAGACCTACGCCGGCCAGGGCTATGCGGTGGTGATGATCGATTTCCACGGCTCCACCGGCTACGGCCAGGCCTTCACCGATGCGATCAGCCAGCACTGGGGCGACCGCCCGCTGGAAGACCTGCAGAAGGGCTGGGCCGCCGCGCAGAAGCAGTATGCGTTCCTCAACGGCGAGAAGGCCTGCGCCCTGGGCGCCAGCTACGGTGGCTTCATGGTCAACTGGATCGCCGGCAACTGGAACGAGCCGTGGAAGTGCCTGGTCAACCATGACGGCGTGTTCGACCAGCGCATGATGGGCTATGCCACCGAAGAGCTGTGGTTCACCGAGTGGGAGCAGGGCGGCACGCCGTACCAGAAGGCGGCCAACTACGAGAAGTTCAACCCGGTCAACCACGTGTCCGACTGGAAGAAGCCGATCCTGATCGTGCACGGCCAGCTCGACTTCCGCATCCCGGTCGAGCAGGGCCTGGCCGCGTTCACCGCCGCCCAGCGCCAGGGCATCGAGTCGAAGTTCCTGTACTTCCCCGATGAAAACCACTGGGTGCTCAAGCCGCAGAACAGCGTGCAGTGGCACGACACCGTCAACGGCTGGCTCAAGCAGCACATCGGCGAGTAAGGCCGATCCAGGCGCCGCCCTTCGGGGCGGCGCTTTGCCATGGGCCCGCCCCGGAGCGCCGAGCGTGGCCCGGCGGCGCGTGTCCGATCCATGATCCACCCTGGCCCGCAGGGCCGGCCAACGGTCGGCGCTGCCACCTCACCTCAGGCATTCCCCTCCGTGAAAGCATCCGCCTTGATCCAGAACGACATCGTCGTCTTCGGCCTGATCGCCGCCACCCTCGGCGCCGTGTTCTGGACCGCCTCGCGCGAGCAGGGCCTGTGGAAACGCTTCTATACCGTCGTGCCCGCGCTGCTGCTGTGCTACCTGCTGCCGGGCATCTACAACACCGTCGGCCTGATCGACGGGCAGAACACCTCCCTCTACAACCCGGTCGCGCGCGACATCCTGCTGCCCGCCGCGCTGGTGCTGTTGACCCTGGCGGTGGACATCAAGGGCATCCTGCGGCTGGGGCCCAAGCTGATCGTGATGTACCTGGGCGCCTCCTTCAGCATCATGCTGGGCGCGGTGGTGGCCTTCCAGCTGATGAAGTGGCTGCACCCGGCCACCGTGGCCGGCGATACCTGGGCCGGCATGGCGGCGCTGGCCGGCAGCTGGATCGGCGGCGGTGCCAACATGCTGGCCATGCGCGAAGTGTTCGACGTCAACGCCACCACCTTCGGCCAGTTCGCGGTGGTGGACGTGGGCGTGGGCTATGTCTGGATGGCCGCGCTGATTTTCCTGGCCGGGCGCGCGGCGAAGATCGACGCGCGCAGCGGTGCCGACACCTCGGGCATCGACGAACTCAAGTTGCGCATCGAGAAATTCCGCAGCGAGCACGAGCGCGTGGCCAGCCTCACCGACCTGATGCTGATCGTGGCGGTGGCCTTCGGCACGGTCGGGCTGTCGCATGCGATCGCCGGGCCGGTCTCGGCGTGGTTCAAGGGCCATGTGAGCTGGGCGTCGCAGTTCAGCCTGGACGCCCCGTTCGTGTGGGTGGTGGTGCTCTCCACCACCTGCGGCCTGGCCCTGAGCTTCACCCGCGCGCGCAACCTGGAAGGGGCGGGCGCTTCCAAGCTGGGCTCGCTGCTGCTGTATTTCCTGATCGCCTGCATCGGCATGCAGATGGATCTGCTGGCGCTGCTTGATCGCCCGTGGCTGTTCCTGCTGGGGATCATCTGGATCACGGTGCACATCGTGCTGCTGTGGGCGCTGGCGCGGGTGCTGAAGGTGCCGTTCTTCTACTTCGCCATCGGCTCGCAATCCAATGTCGGCGGCCCGGCGTCCGCGCCGGTGGTCGCCGCGGCGTTCCATCCCTCGCTGGCCCCGGTCGGCGTCCTGCTGGGCACCATGGGCTACGCCACCGGCACCTACCTGGCCTACATCGTGGGCATTACGTTGCGGGCCATGGCCGGGCAGGGCTGATCGGGTCGTGCCGTGCCGCTGGCCGGCCATTTTGGGGATGCTGTTTGGGTGTGCGTGGTTGCCGGCCAGCGGCCGGCACTACCGGTGGCGGGTCAGTTGCCGGCCAGCGGCCGGCAGTACCGGTGGCGGGTCAGTTGCCGGCCAGCGGCCGGCAGTACCGGTGACTGATCGGTTGCCGGCCAGCGGCCGGCACTACCGGTGGCTGATCCGCCGGAGGTTCATGCCACCGGCAGGCCGCGTTCTGCCAGCCACGCTCTCGCGTCTTCGGCGTCCTGCTCGAACCACGCCCGCGTGGACCCCAGCCGATACGTATAGCCCCATGCATCCATGTCCTGCATCAGCCGCGCGCTGCCCACGCCGGGCAACTGCGCGGCCAACACGATCTGCAGGTAGCAGGTGGCGTCTTCCTCGGGCACCGAGTCGGTGGCGTCGGTGTGCACCAGCGCGCGGCGCTCCGGCGGCAGCACGATCAGGTGGCAGGCTTCGTGCAGCATCGAATGCACGGGCGTGTCATCGCGCACGTACACGTCGCTGCCGATGATGCCGGCCTCCGGCTCGCCCCAGTAACTGCCCGGGATCGGCGCAGCCGCCTCCACCCGGTGCAGACGCAGCTGGTGCGCGGCGAGCAGGGCGGCGGCATCCTCGAAACGGATATCGCCGACGCAGGTGACCTGGACGTCGGCGGCGACAACTTCAGTGTTCATGGCATCTGCATCGACCGCCCCTCCCGCGTGGCAGGGGCGGCAGGGCTCAGGGCTGTTGCGGGCCTTCAGGCAGGGCCACGGAAATGTCGAGCACGTCGTGCTCGCCATCCTTGACCAGGTCCACCTTGACCGCGTCAGCGTCGATGTTGACGTACTTCTTGATCACTTCCAGCAGCTCGCGCTGCAGCAGCGGCAGGTAGTCCGGGCCGCCGCGATGGCTGCGCTCCTGCGCGATGATGATCTGCAGGCGGTTCTTGGCCGTTTCGGCAGTGGTCTTCTTCCGGTTCAGGAAATCGAACAGTCCCATGCTTACCCTCCGAACAGCTTGCTGAAGAAGCCTTTCTTCTCCACGGTGGTGAAGCGCATCGGACGCTCTTCGCCCAGGATGCGGCCGACCGCATCTTCATACGCCTGGCCCGCCGCCGATTCGGGGTCCAGGATCACCGGCTCGCCCTTGTTGGACGCATTGAGCACGTCGCCCGACTCGGGCACCACGCCAATGGCCTTCAGGCCCAGCACTTCTTCCACGTCGGTGATGCTCAGCATCTCACCGCTCTCCACCCGGGCCGGGCTGTAGCGGGTGAGCAGCAGGAACGCCGGCACGTTCTGGCCGGACTCGGCCTTGTGGGTCTTGGAGTCCAGCAGGCCGATGATGCGGTCCGAGTCGCGCACCGAGGACACTTCCGGGTTGACCACCACCACCGCGCGGTCGGCGTAGTACATCGCCAGGAACGCACCCTTCTCGATGCCGGCCGGCGAGTCGCAGATGATGTATTCAAAGCCGTCGGCGGCCAGGTCCTTGAGCACCTTGCCCACGCCTTCCTGGGTCAGCGCATCCTTGTCGCGGGTCTGCGAGGCGGCCAGCACGTACAGGTTGTCGAAGCGCTTGTCCTTGATCAGCGACTGCTTGAGGGTGGCTTCGCCATGCACGACATTGACGAAGTCGTACACCACGCGGCGCTCGCAGCCCATGATCAGGTCCAGGTTGCGCAGGCCGACGTCGAAGTCGATCACGGCCACTTTTTTGCCGCGCCGCGCCAGGCCGCACGCCAGGCTGGCGCTGCTGGTGGTCTTGCCGACGCCGCCCTTGCCGGAAGTGACTACGATGATTTCAGCCAAAGGACTTCTCCTGGTTCATATGGTGGGGCGCCGGATCAGTCCAGCGCCGCGATCTTGATCTGGTCCTGTTCCAGCCACACCTGCACGGCCTTGCCGCGCAGGGTGTCCGGCACATCGTCCAGTACCTTGTAATGGCCGGCAATGGCGACCAGTTCAGCATGGAATTCACGGCAGAAAATGCGCGCCGTGGTGTTGCCCTGGGCACCTGCCAGGGCACGGCCCCGCAGCGTACCGTAGATGTGGATGCTGCCGTCGGCGATCACCTCGGCGCCGGCGCCGACGGTGGCCATGACCGTCAGGTCGCAGTTTTCCGCGTACAGCTGCTGGCCCGACCGCACGTTGCTGGTCTGCATCCGGCCCGGCTGCGGTGCCTTGGCCGGATCCACCGGCGCGGCCGCCGGCGCGGCGGCACGCGCACGCCGCGCCGGCTCGGCGGCCGGTGCGGGCGGCGGCGGGGCGGCCTGCACCGCTTCCAGGTCGGCGCGTTCGTACTGCGCACGGAACTTGGCCAGCAGCGGCAGCCCCAACTGCTGGGACAGCCGGTCGGTCTCGGTGGTGCCATAGGCCAGCGCCACCGGCAGCACGCCGGCGCTGCGCAGCCCGTCCAGCAGCGCCTGGGCGGTGGCCACGTCGGGCATCTGGCGGAGCCCGCCGAAATCCAGGATCACCGCCGCGCGCCCGAACAGCTTGGGCGCGCGCGCCACGCGGTCGTGCATCTCGCGGGTGAGGCGTTCCACGTCCAGGGTGCGGATGCGCAGGTTGGCGATACCCACCTGGCCGATCTTCAGTTCGCCGGCCTGTTCAAAATCCATGTTCGCCGCCACCTCAGGTCCCCGTCGGTCGTTGCGCGCGCAGCGGCTCGCGACGATGGCCCACCCAGGGCACGTCCGGCAGCTGGGCGCCGTAGGTGTCGTGCACCCACTGGTAACTGCACAGGTCCTTGAGCAGCATGCTGGCACGCACGTCCACGTGCTCCATCGTGTTCTGCCCGACCTCGCGGAAGCCGAAGCTGCCATGGAACAGCAGCGCCGCATCGGCGCCATGGTCCAGGAACACCTCGCAGGTCATCTGCGGGTAGCGCAGCTCGGCATAGCTCTGCGCGTCGGCATAGAACGCACGGCCGACGCCACCGCCGCGACGGCGGCTGGCGACCACGATGCGGTCGATGTAGAAGAATTTGCTGTCCAGCTGCTGCTGGAACCAGGCGAAGTTGCTGCTGTCGTGCTGGCTGTCGCTGCCGAAACCGATCAAAAAGCCGGCCAGGTTGCCGTCGCGCTCGGCGACGCGGAAATACTCGGCGGTTTCGTAGAACAGGCGCAGGCGGGCGGCATCCAGCGGCAGGATGGCCAGGCCGGCGTTGTTGTTCAGGGCCAGGACGGAATCGAGCTCGTGCTCGCGCACGTCGCGGATGACAATCGACATTGTGACTCCGTGGGGTAACGCGGTTGGCCCATCGAGGGGCCCTTGTCGGATTATTGCACGGGTGGCCGGCCCCGGCGAATCGGGGGCCATGACTTATGTGGGGGTGCAGGGGCGCAGGTTCAGCCTAAGATGCGTCCATGCTGGGATACCTGAGCCAAACCCGAGTACTGCGACTGGCCGGCCTGTTCACCTGGGTCATGGTCGGCCTGCCCGTGGTCTACACCCAGTACGAATCGCTGCTGCGGCGGGGCGGGGACGGCGTGGACCGGTGGGCGCTGTGGCTGTTTGCGGCCTACCTGGCCTTTGGCGGCTGCTACTTCTGGTTGACCCGCGGGCTGCGCGATGGCGGCCATTCGGCCTGGTACGACCGGGCCATCCTGCTGCTGCTCACGGTCTGCGCGCTGGCGGTGAGTTTCCTCAGCGGCTCGGGCCTGGGCAGCATCCTGATGATGGTGGCGGCGGGGGTGATCCCCTGGCTGCTGCAGGTGCGCAGCGGGGTGATCTGGCTGCTGCTCAGCCAGCTGGCCGTGCTGCCGGTGTACTACCTCATCCTCAACATGCCCTTGTTCGAAGCCGCCATGCAGTCGCTGCTGTACGGCGGGTTTTCCATGTTCATCTTCGTGACCAGCCTGGTCGCGCGGCAGCAGACCGATGCGCGTGAAGAACAGCGCCGACTGAATACCGAGCTGCGCGCCACCCGCGTGCTGCTGGCCGAGAGCGCCCGGGTCAACGAGCGCACGCGCATCTCGCGCGAGCTGCACGACCTGCTCGGGCACCACCTCACCGCGCTCAGCCTGAACCTGGAAGTGGCCAGCCACCTCACCGACGGCCAGGCCCAGGAGCACGTGCACCAGGCCCATACCCTGGCCAAGCTGCTGCTCACCGACGTGCGCGAGGCGGTCAGCCAGCTGCGCGACAGCGGCGCCATCGACCTGGCCGCCGCGCTGCGCCCGCTCACCGAACAGGTGCCCTCGCTGGACATCCACCTGGACATCGAAGAGCCGCTGAGCGTGGAAGATCCCGAGCGCGCGCACGTGCTGCTGCGCTGCACCCAGGAAATCATCACCAACGCGGTCCGCCATGCCCGGGCGCGCAACCTGTGGATCCAGGTCCGGCGCGACAGTGAAGGCCAGGTGGTCATCCAGGCGCATGATGACGGGGTGGGGGCCGAGGGCATCGTCGTCGGCAACGGCCTGCGCGGCATGCGCGAGCGCCTGACCCAGTGTGGTGGTGAGCTGCAGATTGAAACCCGCCGGGGTCAGGGCTTCCGCCTGCGCGCCTCGGTTCCCGGCGCGCCAGTGTTGCTGCTGGCCACCGTTCCATGAGGAGTGCTCGATGATTCGCGTCTGCCTGGTCGACGACCAAACCCTGGTGCGGCAAGGGATCCGCTCGCTGCTGGCGCTGGATGCCGGGATCGAGGTGGTGGCCGAAGCCGCCGATGGCCGCCAGGCGGTCGAGGTGGTGCCCCAGGTGCGCCCGGATGTGGTGCTGATGGACATGCGCATGCCGGTGATGTCCGGGCTGGAGGCGCTGCAGATGCTGTCGCGGCTGGGCCAGCTGCCGCCCACCATCATCCTGACCACCTTCGACGACGACCAGCTGGTGCTGGCCGGGCTCAAGGCCGGTGCCAAGGGCTACCTGCTCAAGGACGTGACCCTGGAGCAGCTGGTCGGCGCCATCCGCACCGTGGCCGATGGCGGCTCGCTGGTGCAGCCGGCGGTGACCCAGCGCCTGCTGTCCGGGCTGGAGCACATGCGCAACGAGTTCGTCAGCCTGGACCGGCCCGACCCGCTGACCGACCGCGAGACGGAGATCCTGCGCCTGATGGCCAGCGGCTTCTCCAACAAGGAGATCGCCAATTCTCTGGGCGTGGCCGAGGGCACCATCAAGAACCACGTGTCCAACATCCTGTCCAAGCTGGGCGTGCGCGACCGCACCCGTGCGGTGCTCAAGGCCTTCGAGCTGCAGCTGGTCTGAGCCGGCCCCGTGCCGTTGCCTGAACATCTGCCGCAGCCCTTGTGCGACAAGGGTTGTGACGGTTCGGCAAGGCCCCTCGGCCGAATCCGGCAAAGAAATATTGCCCATCCGCTACGTGCTGACACGCGCGATGCGCTATCTTTCCGCTCCTTGTCTATGCAAAACCGCTGCCGGCATGGAAACCGGTGCGCCAATCCTGATCTACAACACCCGCGAAGCCTGCTAGGATTGGCGCTTCGCTTCAATCAACCCGGCCGTGGGATCGGCCCCGGAGACTCCTGAATGACCCGTATTATCGAGTTCCTGATCGCCTTGGGGATCGTGGCTGGCCTGTTCGTCATCATTGGCGTATGTCTGCCGGGCGAGCGCCATATTTCCGAAAGCATCGAGACCAACCGCAAGATGACGATCGTGTATGACACGGTCAACAGCCTGCGCCGCTTCAAGGACTGGAACCCGCTCTTGCTGCGCGATCCCGCCGTTGAACTGAAGCTGTCCGGCCCCGCCTCCGGCGTCGGTGCCCGCCTGGACTACACCTCCAAGGAAAGTTCCCTGGGCGAAGGTAGCTGGGAGATCACCGGTTCGGAGAAGAACAAGCTGGTGTCCATCGCCATCGAAGACGCCAGCAAGGGTCACGACAAGAAGACCAGCTTTGCCCTCGAGTCGACCGGCAAGGGTGGCCGCAACGTCAAGATCACCCAGGACTACAGCGTCAAGTACGGCTTCAACCTGTTTGGTCGTTACGCCGGCCTGTACGTCAGCCGTCACATCGGTGACGACCTGAAGCTGGGTCTGTCGCGCATGGCCAACATGCTGGCCACCGTGCCCAACATCGACTACCGCACCGCCGAAGCCCCGCTGACCGACCTGGCCATCGTGGAACTCCCGGCTGAAGACCTGCTGGTGGTCACCGCCGGCAACGTCGATCGCGGCCAGGAGACCATCACCAAGTCGATCCATGACAACCAGGAATGGATCAAGCGCGTGATGGAGGCCAATGGCCTGGAAGCGGCCGGTCCGTTCCGGATCATCACCACCGATTTCGGTCAGGAAAAGTACGCCTTCGACGTGGCCCAGCCGGTCAAGAAGAAGGGGGCCGAAGGTGCTTCTGCTGAGGCCCTGACCGTGAAGATCGATGGTGGCGCCCCGGTCAAGTACGTGCACGTTGCCCCGCACCGTTCGGCGCATGCGGCCTACACCGGCCACATGGCTGGCCTGGACATCGCCCGCAACGCCCTGCGTGCCTGGTCGGTGACCAACGGCAACGAAGTGATCGACCGTCCGTACGAGTCCTGGAAGGACGGCGTGGACAAGTCGTTCACGCCGGAAGGCACGTACGACATCTACTGGGCCGTCAAGTAAACCGACGGTTGCCGTGATGTAACGCACGACGAAAAACGCGCCGCTCCCTGCGGCGCGTTTTTTTTTGGCTCCAGCCCTGGAGCGCCCTGGAAGGAACGTCGCATGCTCCACCTGGAACGACGCGCACGCAAACCCTCGCTGCTGGCCTGCCTGGGCGGGCTGTTGGCGGCCACCGCGGTCGGCCTGTCCGCCTATGCCTCGCACGGCATCGCCGAGCCGCTGGCCCAGTCCCACGTCAATACCGCCGCGCTGTATGCCTTCGGCCATGGCGTCGCGCTGGCGGTGCTGGGCCCGACCCAGCAGAACAGCGTCGGCAAGCTGGCCCTGTACGTGCTGCTGCTGGGCACGCTGCTGTTCTCCGGCAGCCTGGTGGCCGGCGCGCTGTGGCAGCTGAGCACCGGCCTGGCACCGGTGGGCGGCATGGCGCTGATGCTGGGCTGGGCGGTGTACGGCTTCAACGCGCTTCGCCGCTGACATGCCCCGTTTCAGCCGCGGCTTCGATGTGCAGCAGGCGCACGACTGGCTGGCCCGGCGTGACCGCCGGCTCGGCGCGTGGATGAAGCGGCTGGGGCCGATCGAGGCGCCGCCGGGCTGGTCGAAATTCTTCGACCCGGTCGATGCGCTGGCCCGCGCGATCCTGTTCCAGCAGCTCAGTGGCAAGGCCGCCTCGACCATCGTGGGGCGGGTGGAGGTGGCGATCGGCAGCACGCGCCTGCATGCCGACACGCTGGGCCGCATCGATGACGCCGCGCTGCGGGTGTGCGGGGTCTCGGGCAACAAGGCGCTGGCCCTGCGCGACCTGGCCCGGCGGGAAGCGGCCGGGGAGATCCCGGACCTGCGCCGGATGGCGGTGATGGGCCATGACGCCATCATCGAGGCGCTGGTGCCGATCCGTGGCATCGGCCGCTGGACGGTGGAGATGATGCTGATGTTCCGCCTGGGCCGGCCCGACATCCTGCCGATCGATGACCTGGGCATCCGCAAGGGCGCCCAGCGCGTGGACAAGGCCGAGGCGATGCCCACGCCGAAGGCGCTGCTCGCGCGCGGCGAAACGTGGGGCCCGTACCGGACCTACGCCAGCCTGTACCTGTGGCGCATCGCCGATTTCAACCCGGCGGCCACCGGGAAAACCAACCGCTCGCAGGATTGAGCGGGCCGGCGCCTACTCGCCTGCGGCCGGCTTGGGCGCGAAGGCCGGGTCGTCGCTCAACCGCGGTCGCGGCGGCTGCTGGCGGGCGCGTGCCACGTAGCGATGCGCGTTGAAGGTTTCCAGGGTGCCGAGGATCATCACGAACGCCACGATGAGGGTCATGAACAGGCTGGGGCCGAGCGCGCGCTGCCCACTGACGAAGGTCAGCGTCTGTCCCAGCAGGTAGTAGCCCAGCAGCACGCAGGCGGCCACGCGGCTGCGCCGGCGCACGCCCCAGGCGGTGGCCAGGTAGAGGCACACGTCGAAGAGCAGGCCGCCGGCCACCAGCGCCACCGACAGGGGCGGCAGTGACCCTTCGGGCATCTTCGCGAAACGGATCGCCGCATACACCACGCCCGCCAGCGAGATGGCGGCCAGGATCAGCGCGACCGCCCACATGATCGTGATCGGGCGGGTGGTTTCCGTCGGCAGCCTGACCTGCACCGCGATCGGCGCTGGCGCCGCACTGGGCAGGGTATCGGGGGCTTTGTAGGGGCTGGCGTCTTCCATGAGCACACTTCCTTGAAGGGGGGCGTCAGCCAGCGCCGGGGCGCCAGCGCCAGTGCCACGGCTCGTAGACGATGCCGTGCGGATTGTCGCGGGGGTAGCTCAACGCGAAGCCGAACCGGCCGGCGTTGTCCTGCAGCCACGCGAAGGCGGCGGTCTGCTCGAAGCTTTCTTCGGCCGGTGGCTCGCCTGGCGTGCCGATGTCCAGCGCGTCACCGCTGTGGTGTTCGCTGTAGCCGGGCGCGGCGTTGACGGTGAGGATGTCGGCCACCGCCAGCCCGCGCGCGCGCTTGCGCTCGAAAATGCCGAGCTGGTAGGCGTGGCTGCGATAGCCGGAGATCGCATCCAGCGCCACCCCGTCCAGCGCGGCGGCCCGCTGCAGCCGCTGCCAGCCGCGCGCGGCGGCGCGGCGCAGCCACAGCGGCCGGCGGTAGCGGTCGCGGCCGGCCAGGCTGAGCTGGGCCGGTTCGGCTTCCAGTGCCAGGCCGGTGTCCGCTGCGTAGGCATCGGCGTCCAGGCCGAGCTGCGCCAGGCGTTGGGCCAGGCCACTGGGCGGCAGTTCGGCGTCGTCGGCCTCAGGCCGGCCACGGCAATGCCACTGCGTCTCCAGCGCGTCCAGCGCCGCCTCGATGCCCGGCTCGCGCATCAACCGTGGCACCAGCGGCAGCACGCCGTGCGCCGTGGCCACGGCCAGGTAGCGGCCATCGCGCTTGCGCCGCAACACCCAGTGCGCCCGGGCCAGCGCACGCGCATCGGCATTGCCGCGCGCGCGCAGCAGCCCACCGGGCCACAACTCGATGTGGGCGGTGTTGATCAGCAGGGCAGGGCGGCGATGCATGCGGCCAGCTTAGTGCCTGCCGACGGGCGCGGCCAGCGCCTGCAGCGCCGCCAGCCGCGTGCGGCAGCTCCACGCTGAGCAGCAGGGCGCTGCCATCGCCCTGCGGCAGGTACAGCACCCGGCTGCCGTCGGTGAGCAGGCAGAACACCTTGCGCCGGTCGCGCAGCCGGTAATGGCCGGACTTGAAGCCGGGCATGCCATAGCCGTTGGTCTTCATCGTGGGGTTGAGGCTGCCGTGCTCGGCCAGGTCCACCACCCGTGCCTCATCCAGGCGCAGCGCCTGGATCGGCACCCGCTTGCGGTAGAAGGTGGACACCACCTCCAGCGTATCGCCCTGGATCTGCACCCGGCGGCGGAAGTACGCCCCGCTCAGGACGGCGGTGAGCAGCGCCAGGAACGGCAGGGTCAGGCCCAGCTCCTGCGGCGTGCGCTGGTGGGCGTGCAGCGTGGTGGCCACGATCAGGGCCGCCACGCCGAGCATCGGCAGCCACAACCAGAGCAGGCGCCAGACCGGCGCCGGGGCCACCGCCAACGCCTTGCCGGCCTTGCCCGGCGCGCTCATGGCTGCGCCTCCACCCAGGCCGCCACGTCGTCGATCAGCGCCGGCAGCACGTGCCCGGGCTGCTGGTACTCCTGCAGCGAACCGGGGCCTTCGCCGGCGATGCCGAGATGGTTCAACGCCGGGTAGTGGTGGAAGCTGGCATCGCGGCGGCGCGACAGCCCGCGCTGCCACAGCTGCCAGTCGGTATCGGTCACCTGGAAGTCGCGGCCGCCCTGCAGCAACAGCATCGGCAGGGGCGAGGCGCGGGCGTCGGCGACCGGATCGATCGCATCGAAGGCGCGCCAGTAGGTGGCCGGCAGGCGCAGCGGCAGGTCGGCCGCGTCCACCGGCGCGTCGCTGCGCGCGGCGGCGATCTGGCGGTCCAGCGTCTCCAGGAAGGCCTGTTCGTCGGGCGTGATCTGGCCATCCAGGCCCAGCAGGTAGCGGTTCTGCTCCGGCAGCAACGTCAGCAGCGAGCGTGCCGGTGCCGCCCACAGCACCAGCCCGGCCACCTTGCCCGATGCCTGGGCGATCCGCGGCGCCAGCATGCCGCCCTGGCTGTGCCCCATCACGTACACATGGCGTGGGTCGATCCCGGCCTGGGCGGCCAGCGTGGCCACGGCGGCCACCGCATCGTGGGTGGTTTCATCGTCCATGGTGTAGGCCTGGCCGCTGAAATCCTGTGGCCGCACGCGCGTGCGCTTGTCGTAGCGCAGCACCGCGATGCCGTGCGCGGCCAGACCGCGTGCCACGTCCAGGAAGGGCCGGTTGGCGCCGATGGTTTCATCGCGGTCCTGCGGTCCGGAGCCATGCACCAGCACCACCGCACGCAACGGCGAGGAGGCATCGCGTGGCCGGGTCAGCAGGCCGGGCAGGGCGCCGGTGGCGGTCACCACGTCCAGCGGCACCTCCGCATAGCGCGCGTCGGCCGGCACCGGCGGCGCGGCGGCCGGTTCGGCCGGCTTGAACAACAACCCGGCGATACGGCCCTGCGCGTCCACCACCACCGTGGCCGCCACGCTGCCTGAGGCGAACTGCAACGATTGTGTCACCACGTCGGGCGGGTGGCTGGTGGAGACCACCTGGGCCTCGCCCCGGCTGCGCGGTTCACCGAACGCGCGCCAGATCGCCAGCAGGGCCGGTGCGGGCGCGGCCTTGGCCATCTCCGGGGTGAACATGGCCACGGCGGCATCGCCGTCACCGGCCTGCAGGTGGTCCAGCAACTGCGTGGCCACCTGCTCGGGCGGCGTCGCCGCGGACGCGCCCAGCGCCATCGTGGCCATCAGCAGGGCAAGGCCGGCCCGCCGCAGCGCGCCCACCTCAGGCCTCCTTCTTGAACAGCAGGATCGCCACGCCCATCGGCTGGGTCTGCAGCACGTTCACCAGTTCCCAGCCGAGCTGGCCGTGGCGGTTGAGTTCGTCCTGCATTTCATCGGACTTCACCCCGGTCCAGGACGGCTTGACCTCGACGGTGAGGTAACTCCAGCGCTTGCTCATGACGTGCTCTCCTTGCTTGGATCCGGTTTGGGAAGACGGCCGGCCTTGCGCAACGCATCGCGCAGGACGTACTCGATCTGCGCATTGGCGCTGCGCAGCTCGTCATCGGCCCAGCGCTGCAGCGCCGCCAGGATGTCGGCGTTGATCCGCAGCGGGTAGGCTTTCTTGTCGCTCATGACTCAGTACAGCGAACCGGCATTGACCACCGGCTGGGTGCCGCGGTCCGAGCACAGCACGGTGAGCAGGTTGCTGACCATGTGCGCCTTGCGCTCTTCATCCAGCTGCACCACGCCGTTCTTCTGCAGTTCGGCCAGCGCCATTTCCACCATGCCCACCGCGCCGGCCACGATCCGCGTGCGCGCGGCGATCACCGCGTTGGCCTGCTGCCGCTGCAACATCGCCTGGGCGATTTCCGGGGCGTAGGCCAGGTGGCTGATGCGCGCGTCCAGCACCTGCACGCCGGCGTCGGCCAGGCGTTCGGCCAGTTCGTCCTTGAGGTGCTGGGAGATCTCGGCGGCGTGGCTGCGCAGCGACAGCTGGCCTTCCTCGTGCTGGTCGTAGGGGTAGCTGGTGGCCATCGCACGCAGCGCCGACTCGGACTGGATGTGCACGAAGCTTTCGTAGTCGTCCACGTTGTAGACCGCCTCGGAGGCATCCACCACCTGCCACACGATCACCGCGGCGATCTCGATCGGGCTGCCGTCCAGCTCGTTGACCTTGAGCTTGCCGCTTTCGAAGTTGCGCACGCGCTGGCTGACCTTCTTCTTGGTGAAGAACGGGTTGTTCCAGCGCAGGCCGTTGTCCTTGACCGTGCCCACGTACTTGCCGAACAGGCTCAGCACCGCGGACTGGTTGGGCTGCACGGTGTACAGGCCGGTGAGGCTGAGCAGGGCCACCGCGGCCAGCACCACCCCGCCCAGGATCATCGCCAGGCTGGGCTCGCCCCGGTTCACGCCTGCCACGAACAACCAGATCGCCAGCGCGGTCAGGCCCAGCACCAGCAGCAGGAAGGGCAGGCCGGACAACGAGCGGAGGGGCTTCTCTTTCATGGCAGGGCGTCCTTGGGGTGTGAGCTTGAAAGATATCAAATTGATATCAGGTTGCAAGGGGTGCCCGCCCGCGTCGTCCCGCGCCGGCCCCCGAAGCGGGCGGCGCAGGCCGTAAAATGCCCTCCCGCCCCTGATGTCCGGAATCGCCATGACCACGCTCGGCACGCCGCTGTCTCCTTCCGCCACCCGCGTCCTGCTGCTGGGCTCGGGCGAACTGGGCAAGGAGGTCGCCATCGAGCTGCAGCGGCTGGGGGTGGAGGTGATCGCCGCCGACCGCTACGCCGATGCCCCGGCCATGCAGGTCGCCCACCGCGCGCACGTGATCGACATGCTCGATGCGATGGCCCTGCGCGCCCTGATCGCCCGCGAGCAGCCGCACCTGGTGGTGCCCGAGATCGAAGCCATCCACACCGAAACCCTGGTCCAGCTGGAGCAGGAAACCGGGCTGCGGGTGATCCCCACCGCGCGCGCGGCGCGGCTGACCATGGACCGCGAGGGCATCCGCCGCCTGGCCGCGGAAACCCTGGGCCTGCCCACCTCGCCCTATCGCTTCGTGGACACCGAGGCCGAGTACCGCGCCGCCGTGGCCGCGATCGGGCTGCCGTGCGTGGTCAAGCCGGTGATGTCCTCCTCGGGCAAGGGCCAGAGCACGCTGCGCAGCGAGGCCGACATCGCCCCGGCATGGGAATACGCGCAGACCGGTGGCCGTGCCGGCGCCGGTCGCTGCATCGTGGAAGGCTTCATCGACTTCGAGTACGAGATCACCCTGCTGACCGTCCGCCACGCCGCAGGCACCTCGTTCTGCGCGCCGATCGGGCATTGGCAGAAGGACGGCGATTACCGCGAAAGCTGGCAGCCGCAGCCGATGTCACCGCGCGCGCTGGCCCGCGCCGAGGAGATCTCGCAGGCGATCACCGATGACCTCGGCGGCTGGGGGCTGTTCGGCGTGGAGCTGTTCGTCAAGGGTGACGAGGTGTGGTTCAGCGAAGTCTCCCCGCGCCCGCACGACACCGGCCTGGTCACCCTGGCCTCGCAGGAACTGAGCGAGTTCGCGTTGCATGCGCGCGCCATTCTCGGCCTGCCGATCCCGGTCATCCGCCAGAACGGCCCCTCGGCCTCGTGCGCGATGCTGGCCCACGGCGAAGGCGTGCCGTTCTTCAGCAACGTGGCCGAGGCGCTGGTGCACCCGGACTCGGCGCTGCGCCTGTTCGGCAAGCCCAGCGTGCACGGCCATCGCCGCGTGGGCGTGACCTTGGCCCGGGCCGGGGACATCGATACCGCGCGGACGATCGCGCGCGAGGCGGCCGAAGCGATCGGCATCGAATTGCGGTAAGGGACCGGGGCGACGATCAACGGTCGTCGCCCACGGCGGGCAATGGATTACCGGTCGGTACCGACCGGTTGCCGGTACGTCGTCAACGCACGTCCACCCACACCAGGTGGTGGTCGCTGCCATCGGCGATCTTCGCCTCCGGGCGGTCATTGGCCGGCCAGAACACGCCGCTGCCGATGTAGGCGAAGCCCACCGACGGCAGCACGTAGTCCAGCCGCATCGTGCCCGACTTCGGGCCGAAATCGCCGGTGGCATGGAACGGCGCGCCCTTGCGCACGATGCCCTTGGCCGCATACGCAAGGCTGGTCTGTTCGGCACCGGTGCTGCGCGGGGTGGGGTAGCGCAATACGCGCGGGTTTTCGATCAGCTCCACGATCGCCTCGTGGCGGCCATCGCCATCGGCCGGGTCGTTGTTGAGGTCGCCCAGGATCACAAAGCGTGCGTCCTGCGCCAGGCCGCCACAGGTGCCCTTGTCATCGCACAGCCACGGCTTGCTGCCGGCGGCCAGGTATTCCTGCCACAGCCGCAGTTCGTCATGGTTGCGCGCGGCGTTGCGCTTTTCCGGGCCGTCGAACACCGGCGGGGTGGGGTGGGACACCAGCGCATGGACCACGCCGTTGGGCGTGGTCACCGGCACGTCCCAATGCGACTTGGACGACAGCCGCAGCTGCGACCACACCGCGTCGGTGTAGAACGAAGTGCCGGTACGCGGATCGATCGGGCGCAGCGCGCCGGGCAGGGTGCTCCACTTCAGCAGCTGGAAGCTGCGCACCTTGGCCTCGTCGATGGGGTAGCGCGAAAGCACCAGCATGCCGTACTGGCCCGGGTGCAGGCCGTAGCCCCAGGCATCGTTGCCGCGCGCGCGGCCATCGCCGCCCACCTGGCCGTTGTTGTCCAGGTCCAGCCCGCTCTGCACGCCGGTGTTGACCGGGGCCAGGTAGCGGTAGGCGTAGTGCAGCGGTTCGCCGCCGCCGGGCTGGGCGGTCTCCAGGTAACGGGTCTGGAACAGGTCGGCGGCGCGGTGGGCGTCGTCGAAATCGAACTCGTTGAGCAGCACCAGGTCCGGGCGCACCTGCTGCAGCACCGCGGCGATCTTGCGCGCGTGCTCGCTGTCGCCTTCCAGCTCGGCGATCAGCCCGCCGGTCTGGTCGCTGTACAGCGAGGTGTTGTACGTGGCGATCCGCAGCGGCGCGGGGGAGGCTTCCGGCATGGCGGCAGTCTTGGCGGGGGTCTGGGCGCAGGCGCTGCACAGCAGGGCCAGGGCGAGGATCAGGGGATGGGCTTTCATGCGCCTATTCTGCACTGGCGCGCATTGCATTGCTGGGTCAGTCAGCGCCCGTCCCGGGCGTCGTCGAATTCGTGCCAGCGACGGCCATCGTAGGCTTCCAGCGGACGGAAGCGGCGCTTGTAGTCCATCTTGCGATGGTCGCGGATCCAGTAGCCCAGGTACAGGTGCGGCAACTGCTCGCGGCGCGCCCAGGCGATCTGCTGGAGGATGGCGAAGGTGCCCAGGCTGCGGTGGGCGTGGTCGGGGTCGAAGAAGGTGTAGACCGCCGACAGCCCCTGTGCGGTGACGTCGGTGACGGCCACCCCGAGCAACTCGCCGCGGCGCCCGGCCCGGCCGGCCGCGCGCAGTTCCATGAAGCGGCCCTGCGCCCACTGCCCGATCAGGAACTGGTCGAACTCGTGCGGGCCGTGTTCGTCCATGCCGCCCTGCGCGTGGCGGTGGGTGAGGTAGCGGTGGTACAGCGCGAACTGTTCCTCGGTCTGCTCGGCCGCCACGATGCGCACTTCCAGGTCGGCGTTGCGCGCCAGGCAGCGGCGCTGGCTGCGGTCCGGCGCGAAACGTGCCACCGGGATGCGCACGGAGACGCAGGCGTGGCAGTTGGCACAGTGCGGCCGGTAGACCAGGTCGCCGGAGCGGCGGAAGCCCCAGCTCAGGGCCATCGGGTAGAGCGCGCCCAACCGGGCGTCCTGGGGATCGAGCACCAGGTCGCGCGCGGCCCGCTCGGGCCAGTAACCACAGGGGTGGTCACCGGTCTGGAACAGTCGCAGCTCGTCGTCGCGGTCGCCATGTATCGCCATGGCCACAGCATAGCGCCGGGGCGTCGCAGCCGGCGCGACTGTCCAGCAGATGAACGCGGCCGGCACGGCTGTCAACGCCGACCGCGTCCAGGCGTTGTTGTCAGCGTGGGTGCCGCCGCACCGCACGCCGATTCCCCCTTATTCCGGAGTGATCCATGCGCAATCGCAAACCCCTTCTGCTGCTGGCCGTGCTGCTGTCCACCGGCGTTGCCGGCCTTGCCGTGGCGGCCGATCCGCCGGCCCCGACCCAGGCCCCGGCCCGGGTGAAGCTGGACACCAACGGTGACGGCGTGATCGACCGCGCCGAGGCGGCGAAGGCGCCGCGCCTGGCCGAGCAGTTCGATACGTTGGACAAGAACAAGGACGGCAAGCTGTCGGCCGACGAGCGCCCCCGCTGGCACGGCAAGCGCCACGGCCGCGGCCCGGGTGGGCACGGTGAGCGGCTGGCCAGGCTGGATACGAACAAGGACGGGCGGATCAGCCGCGAGGAAGCCAAGGCCGATCCGCGCCTGGCCGCGCGTTTCGACAAGATGGACGTGAACAAGGACGGCTACCTGGACAAGGCCGACCGCGAGCTGGGCATGAAGCAGCACCGCGACGCCTGGTTCGCTGCGGCGGACACCAACAAGGATGGCCAGCTGAGCAAGGCCGAATTCGATGCGGCCAAGGGCCCGTTCGGCGGCCCGCGCGGCGGTCACCGCGGTGGGAAGCCGGGCGAGGGCAAGCCGCCGATGCCGCCGAAGGCACCGGCGCCGGCAGCGAAGTAATCGCACGCGTGTGTGGATGAAAAGCGCCGGCTGATGCCGGCGCTTTTTTCTTTTCCCGCCCCTGGGCAGTGAGTCGGTGCGCGCCGACAAAACCGGTAGTGCCGGCCGCTGGCCGGCTTCCCACCGCCCCCTGTGTTCCCGACGACCACCGACCAACCGCCAATGCCTCGGTTCTCGTAGCGCCGGGCGTGGCCCGGCTACCGTTGCCTCAGCGCCACCCTTGCTGGAACAACGTCCACAGAATCAGGCCCACCACCAGCACGTTGACCGCGATCACCGCGTGGCGACCGTACAGGGACTGGTATTTCCAGTTGGGGCCGGTGCGCCCATGGCGGGCGGCGTCGCGGGCGATCATCGGGGCCATGATGCGCTGCAGGGGCACCAGGCACTGGTAGTTGACGATGCTCAGGCCGACGACCAGCGCCACCAGCGACCAGTAGCCGGGCACCGGCAGGATGCTCAACGCCAGCACGCTCATCGAGGTGAGCATGGCGGTGAACGTGCTGTAGTGGACGAAGTGACCGATGGCGGCGCGCTCGCCCGGGCGCTCGGCGTAGGAGAGCAGGTAGCGCCCACCCAGATAGCTGCCGAGCACGCCGCCCAGCATCCCGCCCAGCACCATGCCCCAGCTGAAATCGGCGTTGACCAGGTGGCTCTGGCTGGCCGCCGCACTCAGCGATCCCAGCGCGGCGCCGCCGGAGGCGCTGGCCCCGCCCAGGCCCAGCTTGCTGGTGCCCAGGCCCGTGCCGAGCAGGATCGCGGCGCTGGCGGTGCCCGGCGCGGCCACCATCAGCAGCGAGGCCACGGTGGTGGCGAAGGCGGCGCTGGGGGCAGTGCTGCGCGCGAACTCGCCGAAGCGGCGCAGCATCTCCTCGCGCACGCTGGCCCGCGCGCGCGACAGCCGCTTGCGCACGGCCGCATCGCTCAGGCCCAGCAGGTCGGCGACCTGCTGCGAACTCTGGCCTTCGCGGTAGTAGAGCAGCAGGGTTTCGCGGCTGTCCTCGGGCAAGGCGGAGATGATCTCCTCGGCCGCCAGTTCTTCTTCCACCCGCTGCCAATGCTCCGGCGCGCCCGGGCTGGGATCGGCGGCCATGCTGATGGCGATCTCCGCCGCTTCGCCCGACAGCGGCCGGCCGCGGTTGGCGCGCAGCCAGTCGCGGGCCAGGTTGCGGGTGATCTGGCGCAGCCAGGGCAGGAAGCTGGACGGATTGCTGAGCTGGTTGAGCTGCTGCCAGGCCTTGATGAAGGCTTCCTGGGCGATGTCCTCGCTGGCCTGCACATCGCGGGTGATGGCCAGGGCAATGGCGGTCACCGTGTTCTGGCAGCCAAGCACGATGCGTCCATAGGACTGCGTGCAGCCCTTGCGGGCGGCAGGCAGCTCGTTCTGCAACATGATCTCCAGCGCTTCGGTGCTCATCGGACAGGCCTTTTCGACGGTACTGCCAAACAGGACGGGCACCGAAGCCCGATGTGACCGATTATTTTTCCGGTGCCGGTGCCGGTGCCGGTGCCGGCTGCGCGGCGTCAGGCTGGATGCGGACGCGGAACTCGTCGTCGCTGGGTTGCTGCTGGGCTGGCTGTGCCTGCACGGCGGGGGTAGCCGGAGCGGTGGTTGGCGCAGTGCGATGACGCATCATGATCACCAGCGCCACGCCGGCGATCACCACCAGCAGTGCGATGCGGATGCGCCACGCCCAGCCACGGCCGTTGCCGGCTTCGGCCGGGGTTTCGCGGAAGGCGTACTCGGCGGTGGGATGGTCGCGGCGGGTGGTGTCGAGCAGGCGCTTGTCGCGCAGGATCTCGCGCGCACGCGGCTGGTCGTTGGCATGTACCACCCAGACGGCGGGCAGGTTGTCGTTGTTGACCGTGTCGGTATAGCTGAACTGACCGCTACGCTTGGTGCG
>NZ_JAVWXA010000064.1:0-22248 GCF_036662295.1 Stenotrophomonas sp. | reverse complement strand
GCCGCGAGCGCGCCACCGAACTGCTGGGCACCATGCTCGGCGGTTACAACGTCGCGCCGCTGATCCAGCTGCTGGAAGACGCCGAAGTGGGCGCCATCGCCGCTGAAGGCCTGAAGAACACCCTGCTGGTGTTCGATGCCTTCCACGACGTGCAGGAAAAGGCCAAGGCCGGCAATGCCAACGCCCAGGGCGTGCTGCAGAGCTGGGCTGACGCGGAGTGGTTCACCAGCCGCCCCGAAGTGCCGCAGAGCCTGACCATCACCGTGCTCAAGGTGACCGGCGAAACCAACACCGACGACCTGTCGCCGGCCCCGGACGCCACCACCCGCCCGGACATCCCGCTGCACGCGCTGGCGATGCTCAAGAACAAGCGCGATGGCATCGAGCCGGAAGAAGACGGCAAGCGCGGCCCGGTGAAGTTCATCGAATCGCTGAAGGACAAGGGCCACCTGGTCGCCTACGTGGGCGACGTGGTCGGCACCGGCTCCAGCCGCAAGTCGGCCACCAACTCGGTGCTGTGGTTCACCGGCGAGGACATCCCGTTCATCCCGAACAAGCGGTTCGGTGGCGTGTGCCTGGGTTCCAAGATCGCCCCGATCTTCTACAACACCATGGAAGATGCCGGCGCGCTGCCGATCGAACTGGACGTCACCCAGATGAACATGGGCGATGTGATCGAGCTGCGCCCGTACGACGGCAAGGCGCTGAAGGACGGCGCGGTGATCGCCGAGTTCAAGGTCAAGTCCGACGTGCTGTTTGACGAAGTGCGCGCCGGTGGCCGTATTCCGCTGATCATCGGCCGCGGCCTGACCGCCAAGGCGCGCGAAGCGCTGGGCCTGGCCCCGACCGACCTGTTCCGCCTGCCGATGGACCCGCCGGACACCGGCAAGGGCTTCTCGCTGGCCCAGAAGATGGTCGGCCGTGCGTGCGGCCTGCCGGAAGGCCAGGGCATGCGCCCGGGCACCTACTGCGAACCGAAGATGACCTCGGTGGGCTCGCAGGACACCACCGGCCCGATGACCCGCGACGAGCTGAAGGACCTGGCCTGCCTGGGCTTCTCGGCCGACCTGGTGATGCAGTCGTTCTGCCACACCGCCGCCTACCCCAAGCCGGTGGACGTGAAGACCCACCACACCCTGCCGGAGTTCATCTCCACCCGTGGCGGCGTCTCGCTGCGTCCGGGCGACGGCGTGATCCACAGCTGGCTCAACCGCATGCTGCTGCCGGACACCGTCGGCACCGGCGGCGACTCGCACACCCGCTTCCCGGTGGGCATTTCGTTCCCGGCCGGCTCGGGCCTGGTGGCCTTCGCCGCCGCCACCGGCGTGATGCCGCTGGACATGCCCGAATCGGTGCTGGTGCGCTTCAAGGGCAAGATGCAGCCCGGCGTGACCCTGCGTGACCTGGTCAACGCGATCCCGCTGTATGCGATCAAGGCCGGCCTGCTGACCGTGGCCAAGGCGGGCAAGAAGAACATCTTCTCCGGCCGCATCCTGGAAATCGAAGGCCTGCCGGACCTGAAGGTGGAACAGGCCTTCGAGCTCTCCGATGCCTCGGCCGAGCGTTCGGCCGCCGGTTGCTCGGTGCACCTGGACAAGGCGCCGATCATCGAATACCTCACCAGCAACATCACCCTGCTGAAGTGGATGATTGCCGAGGGTTACCAGGACGCGCGTTCGCTGGCCCGTCGCATCGAGAAGATGGAAGCGTGGCTGGCCAACCCGGAGCTGCTGGAAGGCGACGCCGATGCCGAATACGCGGCCGTCATCGAGATCGACCTGGCCGACATCCACGAGCCGATCGTGGCGTGCCCGAACGATCCAGACGACGTGAAGACGCTGTCGGACGTGGCCGGTGCGGCCATCGACGAAGTGTTCATCGGTTCGTGCATGACCAATATCGGTCACTTCCGTGCGGCGGCCAAGCTGCTGGAAGGCAAGCGCGACATCCCGACCAAGCTGTGGGTGGCCCCGCCGACCAAGATGGATGCGTCGGAGCTGACCAAGGAAGGCCATTACGGCACCTTCGGCACCGCCGGTGCGCGCATGGAAATGCCGGGCTGCTCGCTGTGCATGGGCAACCAGGCCCAGGTGCGCGAGGGCGCCACGGTGTTCTCCACCTCCACCCGTAACTTCCCCAACCGCCTGGGCCGCAACTCCAACGTGTACCTGGGTTCGGCCGAACTGGCCGCGATCTGCTCGCGTCTGGGCCGTATCCCGACCCGCGAGGAGTACATGGCCGACGTGGGCGTGCTGGATGCCAGCAGCAAGGACATCTACCGCTACATGAACTTCGACCAGATCGAGGATTACCAGGACGTGGCCAAGACGGTCGCTGCCTGAGGGTAGGGCCGGCCGTTGGTCGGCACGGTGTTGAAAACAGGAAACCCCCGGTGAAAGCCGGGGGTTTTTATTTATCATCGGGCGTGGGCCTTGCTGCGGCGTTCTGCGTCTGGGGCCGCGCACGTCGCTGTTTCCGCAGACTGTCAGCGGCGTGATCAACGACAGGAGATCTGCATGGCAACTGGTAAATATATGGCGAACGGCGCTACCTGCATGAAAATGGGCGTTCCAATAGCGCATGGACCAGTGGCAGGCTCCTTCCCCTTCTTGCTGGTCTTCCTGGTCTCCATTTCTGCTGCGACAGGGTGCACGGCCATGCGTGATGCCAACACGTCCAACGCCGATCCATTCCGTGATCAGCAATCCACCGCAGACGCTGAAATCCAGCTCAAGCGGTGGGTCACTCCGAACATAACGGTTGTAGATGCCCTGCAGGAACTCGGATCGCGCGGCTTCTCCTGCGAGGCAACTCAACCTTCATCGCAAGGCATTGAATCGTCGATTCTCTGCCTTTATTCGACACCATCCTCTCCACCGCCGGCTCAGCGCATTACTGCCCCAGCGACCCCGATCAATTGGTTTATCACGCTGAACTCCAAAGATGGAGCCACCATCAGCGATGTCCAGGTGGCGCGCACGCCTGGAGAGATCGGAGGGTAACAAGATGCCTGACGGGCAAGCGAGGTAGCCGGTGACCACCGGCACACCCGCCGACGGGTTACTCACGCGCGGCCGCGCTCCGGATGGCCTTTATCGCCTGAAGAACGCATAGTGGCGCGCCTCGTCCATCGCACTGATTCGTTGCCTATGCCACATCCTCATTTTGCCGCTGACACCTTCCGTCCGGTCGCGCGACGCCGGACCCCGATGCTGGGCGCGATGTGTCTCGTTCTGGCGCTCTCGCCCGTGGCCACCGCCATGGCGCACGCCGGGGAGCCTGCGGCGGCGGACGCGCACCAGGTGGAAGCCTCGATCGACCTTGCGTCGAAGGACCTCAACCCCGCGCGTTATCCCGACGAGGCCTTGCGCGCTGGGCATGAGGGCGAGGCGGTGCTGCTGGTGAGGGTGGACGCACAGGGCGCGTGGATCGATGCCGTGCTGATCCGAAGCAGTGGCTACCGCGCGTTGGACCAGGCGGCGCTCGATGCGACGCGCCACTGGACTTACCGGCCGGGCATGTTGGACGGCGTAGCCCGCGCTGGCGAGGTGCGGGTGACACAGCGCTTCACCCTGGACGACTAGCGTGCCAGCCGCGCGCAACGCGGAGGCGGTGACATCACGCGCCGGCGTCAGCGATTGCGCGTGGCCGGATAGGTGGCGCCGTTGCGCTGCAACGAGAAACCATTGACCTGGCCGCGCGCGTCGCGTTGCACGAGCAGGCCCATATCCTGGGCGGTCATGAAATAGTGGTCGGGCGAGGCGCGGTAGAGCGCCATCCGCGCGCTGCCGAACAGTTCGCTCTGGAAGTACAGGTCCGCGCCGTCGGCAATGACATGGGCGGGTTTGCCCGCCAACGTATACGCGCCGGCCAGGGCCGCATTGCTGCGGGCATCGTGGGGCAGTGCCGTCTTTTCGACCACCCGGTACTCCGGCCAGTCATATTCGGTGGCGACGCTGGTGAGCAGCTCCTCGATGAGCGCCGCGCCATTGTCACTGTTGGTCATCACCACGATGCCCTGGCCGCTGCGCGTGTAGCCATACAGTTGCGAGCGGAACCCGTGGTTGCCACCACTGTGGCCAAAGCTGGTGCGGTCGCCCAGCGGCTCGACGAACAGGCCCAGGCTGTACTCGCCCAGGCCGCGGGTGAGCAGCAGGCGGGCGGTGGCAGGGCTGAGCACGGCGTCGGGTGCGCCCGCATCGGCGCGCTGCACGGCGAGCACCAGTTGGGCCAGATCGGTGGGCGTGGCCCACAGGCCGGCGGCCGCGGATTCCGGATAGACGTTCCAGCGGCCGGGCAGGGCCTGTCCGTTGCTGTCGTGGGCGGTGGCGGCCCGGGCCAGCGCGCCGGGCGGCAGCGTGGTGGCGAAGGTGCTGCCGGACATGCCCAGCGGATCGAGCACCAAGCGTTGGGCCAGCGCGGCATACGGCTGGCCGCCCACGTCGGCCATCAACTGTTCGACCACGCTGTAGCCGCCACCGGAGTAGCGCCACACCGTGCCGGGAACGGTATCCACCCGCATCGGCTCGACATTGGACGGCGGCCGGCCGTCCAGTTCCTGCAGCAGCGACGGCAGCGGCTGGCCCTGCGCATAGCCATCAAAGCCATGCACGTTGATGCCGGCACTGTGGTTGAGCAGCATGCGCAGCGTGACCGGCTGCTGCGCGGTGAAGGCGTTGTCCGGGATCTTCCAGTGGGTGAGGTCGTCGTTGGCGGGGCGGTCCAGCGCGAGCTGGCCTTGCTCGACCATGCGCAATGCGGCGACCGCGGCCACCGTCTTGCTGATCGAGGCGGCCTGGAACAACGTGGCGGGCGTGGCCGCCTGCCCGCTGTTGGCATCGGCCACGCCGTATGCGCGGGCCCACTGGACCTGCCCGTGGTCGATCAGCGCAATGCTGACGGCGGGCACGTGGTGGTAAGCCATGCGCGCCTGCAACGTCATCGCCGGGCGCGGTGCACCCTTGACCACCACGCGGGGGGACAGGCCCTGTTCGACGCGGGTGATGCGCGCCTGGAGCGCAACGGGATCATCGGTGGTGGCTGCTGCCTGCGCGGTGGACAGGGAGTACAGCAGCAGCGCCAGCCAGCCAAGGGAGAGACGAGGGATTCCGTGCTGGGTTGCCTTGTTCGGCGTGGACGCGATCCCGGTGAGGCGCTTGCGCATGATGCGGCGGTTCCTTGTGGGCGGGTCGGTGGGCAGGTGGTGGGTTTGGCGAGTGTAGCCAGTCGGGAGGGGGGGCGGTGGGTGGTGTGGCGGGGTGGGGGCGCGAGAGGGACCCGGGCGAAAGCGGGGAGTGTGGCGCGACGGAGGGGTCAGGGAAATCTGATTTTTGATCTGGTTGGGGATGGGACACGGCTGGCCTATTGATTGTTGCTGCCATTAACTGGCTCAATGCAGGATTGGGAGTTTTAATTGGTCTGCGCGAACGGGCCTTACCGTCATACGGTTGTCTAGGGAAGGACAAGGAAAATGAAACATCGCTTTTTTGGCGTTGGTATTCTGCTGGGCGCCGCACTGGCAAGCCTCATGGTGTCCGGCATCGCCGCAGCCCAGGTGCCGGAGCGCGGCTGGTACGTGGGAGCTTCTTCGAACCCGTTGCCTACCGAGCGCGCTGCTCAGTTGGAGATTGTGAGCAGCACCAGCCTGCTCACGATGTTTGGTCCGATATCCCTCGAAGTGAGTCGGCAGGTGCCCCTGCCGGACAAGACGCTTTACATTGTGGGCGTCAAGGATGCCCAGATCGAGCGGAAGGACTGGGTCTACAAGGGTCAACAGAGCTGGAACTCGCTTGATGAAATGCTCAGCTTCTACCGCGAGGGAAAGGCATCCAATGGTATTTGTCGGATGGCAATCCCGGATCCCAGTTGGACATCGCTGAAGAATTTTGGAAATGATCCCAAGAACAGCACGCTGGAGGAGTGGAGAACGGGTGTCCTGGCACGCAACCACGTATCTGGCACGGACAGGTGCATTGCAGGCCAGGAACTGGTCATTCGACGAGAACGAGTCGTTAAGTGCCCCAACACCATCATGAAGTGGGATCAGACGCGCGGGGCGTGCACCAGTATTGGCACCAGCGCGGCGGTGGTTGGCTACTACACCACCAGTACGATTCCAAAAATGTGCTATGGGCGAGGCAATCCGTGCGATCCAACGACTGGAGACAAGAATGAAACGCATGTGGACCTCGCATTGCCGTGGGTGCGCTTCGAGCGGACATTCCACTCGCTGACGAGTGCGGCAAAAGGTGGCTTCGGCAAAAACTGGTCACACTCACACAGCGAGCGACTGTTTGCCGGCCCCAATCCGTTGGCAACAGGAGACACAAGTGTTCAGGTTGGCCTTATCAGCAGTGACGGCAGCCAGCTGCCGTTCAAGGCCGTAGGCTCGCAGTACGAGGCCACTGATGGAAGTGGGGATCGTGCAGCGCTGGTGGCCAACGAATGGGTGCTGTACCGGCGTGGCGAGGTGACGCACTTCAATACGGCCGGCGTTCTCCAATTGCGGGAGTTCGAAGATGGCACCTGGCTTCAGTACGGGCATGACGCGCAGCAACGTCTGATAACGCTCACTCATTCAACGGGACGCCAAGTGCAGTTGGCTTATCAGGGCGTTGATGACGGAAGAGTTTCCACGCTGCGGATCAACGGGGCCTTGTTCGCTTCCTACGCCTATGGCCCGAACGCTCAATTGGTGTCGGTAACCTACGCAGGAGGCGGGGCGCGCACCTATCACTACGAGGACACACGATTCCCCGACTACCTTACCGGTGTCAGTGCGGAGGATGGACGGCGCTACAGCTGGTTCGCCTACGACGACAAGGGGCGCGTAACCTGTAGCCGACACGATGCAAGCTGCGATTCAAACGACGTGGGGATCGATGGTGTACGCCTGCAATACAATGCAGACGGCAATACCGTCGTGACCGACGCGCTGGGGCGTCAGACCAGCTACCGGATGTCGGTTCCTGCTGAGGGCGAGGAGGTGCAGAAGGTCACCAAGATCACGGAGGCCGACGGCGCGTTCAGCCAGACGTACTTCCCGGCCAGCAGCGACTTCCGGCGTCGTCTGCGCAATGTTACCGACAAGCGCGGCACAGTCACCAAACATGCCTACAGCCAGGGCAACGACGCAGCGGCCGGCCCGGTTGCCATACACACTATCACCGAAGCCTCCGGCACACCGTCGCAGCGCGTTTCGGTTGTGCATGCCAGTGTGGCCGCGAATCGTGTCGTCCTGGAGCGTATCGGCAACCGCGAGACGCGCACGGTGCGTAATGCGCGCTTGCAGCCGACCACCATCACTGTGCGCGACACGGCCAACAACCAGACACGCACCTCCAGCCTTGTCTACTGCGAGGCTCTAGGTGCCGATTGCCCGGAGGTCGGCCTTATTCGCACGATCGATGGTCCTCGTGCGGACGTAAGCGACGTGACGACGTTTGCGTATTACGCTGCAGATGATGCCGGCTGCACAACTGGAGCCAGTTGCGGCTATCGTCGCGGCGACCTCCGCAGTGTCACCAATGGCGTAGGGCAGAGCGTGGAAGTGCTGGCGTATGACGCCTTCGGCAGGCCGCTATCGATGAAGGACGCGAACGGCGTGATCACCGACAAGACCTATCATCCACGCGGCTGGTTGACCTCCATGACGGTGCGCGGCAGCACGAGTGCTGGTGACCGCATCACCGAGTTCAGCTATTGGCCAACCGGAAAGATTCAGCAGGTCACAGAGCCGGACGGCGGCAGCGTGACCTATCTTTACGATTCAGCACAGCGCTTGACCGATATCGCTGACAGCGCGGGGAACTCGATCCACTACACGCTGGACAGCGCGGGCAACCGGCTGAAGGAAGATACCCTCGACGATACGGGCACGCTGCGCCGCACTCTGTCGCGCATCTACAACACGCTGGGACAGCTCACCACCGCCAAGGATGCGGGAGGGCATGCTACCGGCTTCACCTACGACGCGGATGGCAATCCATCGTCGGTCACCGATGCTCTGCAGCGTGTGACCACCCAGCAGTACGACCCATTGGGTCGTCTTGTGAGGACGTTGCAGGATGTAGGCGGCATCAACGCTGAAATACGGTCCACCTACAACGCTCTGGATCAAGTGGCGCAGGTGACTGATCCAAAAGGCCTGAACACGACCTACACGTATAACGGCTTCGGCGACCTTACCGCGCAGAACAGCCCGGACAGTGGAGGCACCGCTTTCACCTTGGACGCGGCAGGCAACCGCAAGACGAGAACCGATGCCCGCGGTGTGACCGCCACCTATAGCTACGACGCCATCAACCGTCTCATCGGCATCGCGTATCCAGATCCCAATCTGGACGTTGGCTACAACTACGACATCGCACCGATTGTCTGCGATCCAGACGAGCGCTTCGGGAAGGGGCGTGTGGGGACTGTGCTGCACGCCAACGGAAGCACGGCGTACTGCTACGACCGGTTCGGCCAGGTGACGCGCAAGGTGCAGACGGTGAACGGTGTCGCTACTTCGTTGCGCTTCGCTTATAGCCATGCCGGCCGCTTGGCTGCCTTGACCTATCCGGACGGTAGCGTCGCAGACTATGTGCGCGACAACCTGGGCCGCGTCAGCGAGATCGGCGTAACCCGGCCCGGGCAGGCAAGGCAGGTAGTCATCAACCAGCTCACCCACGCCGCATTTGGCCCGGCTACTGGCTGGACCTATGGCAATGGCCGTCAACTGCAGCGCCCGCTCGACCTGGACTATCGTCCGCACGCAGTCCACGACCCGGCGGCGGGCGGCTTGTCGTTGAGCTTCGGCTACGACGAGGTCGGGGCGGTCACCCAGCTGAGTAGCGGAACGGGGGCGAGTGTCCTGGCCAAGTATGGCTATGACGCGTTGGGTCGCCTGACCCAGACCCAGGATGGGGCCACTGGCACGCCAATCGAAACCTATGCCTACGATGCCACGGGAAATCGCACTGCACTGACCACGGCCGCTGGCACTGCAAGCTATACCTACCCGGCGGACACTCATCGGTTGCTTGCGATCAATGGTGAGTCTCGGAGTCATGACGCGGCTGGTAACACGACACTGGCAGACGGCAAGGAATTCAGCTTCAGCGATGCCAACCGCATGAGCGGCATCAAACAGGCGGGGGCTGTGGTGGAGAGCTACGGCTACAACCACCTTGGCGAGCGGGTGCTGCGGATTCCGGCAGGCGGGGACCGTCAGATCACGCTGTATGACGAAGCGGGGCAGTGGATTGGCAATTACGCTGCGACGGGCGAGCCGCAACAGCAGGCTGTCTGGTTGGACAATTACCCGGTCGCGCTGCTAGGTCAGATTGGGAGTGGCGTGCCGGAGTTGACTTATGTGCAACCTGATCACCTGGGTACGCCGCGTGTAGTCATCGACCCGGTGCGGGATGTGGCAATCTGGGAGTGGAGCAGCAAGAGCGAGGTGTTTGGCAACCAAGCGCCGAATGCGGATCCGGATGGTGATGGGGTGGGCTTTGAGCTGGCGCTGCGCTTTCCGGGGCAGCAGGCGACGAATGCTAGCGGGATGTTCTACAACTACCAGCGGGACTATGATCCGGTCATTGGTAGATACTCTCAAAGCGACCCTGTTGGATTGGTTGGCGGTATTTCGTCCTATCAGTACACCTATGGACGTCCGGTTGACGTCGCCGACCCTTTGGGTTTGCGGCCTCTTAATGCCCAAGAGGGTTCATTCATTCACAGTATTTTCGGGGAATGCTTCGACGTTGATAGTATTGATCTGAGAATAACGAAGAACGAGCGCGCATCGTCTTTGGTTGGAGGAAGAGTGGATCTGCAAAGTCGATACTTCATTAATGAGGAGCTGGGCAATGGTGTTAACCTAGCGGACCTGCATGCCCGTGCAGTGTTCGCGCACGAGGTTCTTCATATTTGGCAACGGAGGCAGGGGGCGCATTTGATTGCCAAGCTCGCATTGCCTCAGGCCGGCTTGTCAATTGGAATTGGTGATCCGTATTTTTATGGATCGATCAGCTCTGCAGGTGGCGCGGCTATGTACTTCAATGATCTGTTTTCGAGAGGAAAGTACGAGGCTCAGGCTTACATGTGGGAGAAAGCGTATAGGCATTCGGATGTTGATCAGCTCTCTTCGGAAGTATGGGACGCTTTGCGTAACACTGTTGCCAGTCGTTCGCAGTGCGGATGTGGCCAATGAAACAAATTCACGCTCTCCATCTTTCATTGTTGGGAGTCTGTTGCCTCCTGGCATCCTGCCAGCCGCCAGGCGAGGGCCGAAAAGCGGTTCATGGCATGGAAAAAGGCATGGAAATCATCGTTGCTCTGGAGGCTTTCCGTTCAACAGCCGGAAGGTATCCGCGGAGCCTTCAAGAGCTTGGCGGCGGATATGAAGGTGCCGATCAAGGGTACGACTCGGTTGGTGTGATGTACCACTACTCATCCAGCGAAAAGGAGAGATTCAGCCTCTCGTTCAATTATCACGGTCCGGGCACCAATACGTGCTCCCTCGTGCCTGATGTTAGTCCGCCTGATTGGGATTGCACCGGGGCGTATTGAACGAACTTGCGATGCAGGTACAGGCTGGTCCCCGAAGAATCTGGACCTGCATCTTCCATGAGGATGGATCCAAGCACTGCTACTTCCTGCGTGATGGAAGAGTGGTGGCGATGGCGGTTGGCTTCGGCCCGTAAGTGTCGCTTGCGGCCATGGAGTCAGAATTCAACCCGCTGGAGCGACACCGCCTGCTGCGCGGTGAAGGCGTTGTCCGGCATCTGCCAGTGGGTGAGGTCGTCGTTGGCGGGGCGGTCCAGCGCGAGCTGGCCCTGTTCGGTCATGCGCAACGCGGCGACCGCAGCCACCGTCGTGCTGATCGAGGCGGCCTGGAACAACGTCGCGGGCGTGGCCGCCTGTCCGCTGGTGGCATCGGCCACGCCGTATGCGCGGGCCCACTGGACCTGCCCGTGGTCGATCAGCGCAATGCTGACGGCGGGCACGTGGTGGTAAGCCATGCGCGCCTGCAACGTCATCGCCGGGCGCGGTGCACCCTTGACCACCACGCGGGGGGACAGGCCCTGTTCGACGCGGGTGATGCGCGCCTGGAGCGCAACGGGATCATCGGTGGTGGCTGCTGCCTGCGCGGTGGACAGGGAGTACAGCAGCAGCGCCAGCCAGCCAAGGGAGAGACGAGGGATTCCGTGCTGGGTTGCCTTGTTCGGCGTGGACGCGATCCCGGTGAGGCGCTTGCGCATGATGCGGCGGTTCCTTGTGGGCGGGTCGGTGGGCAGGTGGTGGGTTTGGCGAGTGTAGCCAGTCGGGAGGGGGGGCGGTGGGTGGTGTGGCGGGGTGGGGGCGCGAGAGGGACCCGGGCGAAAGCGGGGAGTGTGGCGCGACGGAGGGGTCAGGGAAATCTGATTTTTGATCCGGTTGGGGATGGGACACGGCTGGCCTATTGATTGTTGCTGCCATTAACTGGCCCAATGCGGGATAGGGAGTTTCAATTGGCCTGCGCGAGCGGGTCTCGCCGTCATACGGTCGTCTGAGGAAGGACGGGAGGGAAAAAACACCGCATTTTTTACGTTGGTGTTTTGATGGGCGCCGCACCGGCAAGCCTATGAGCTCCCCGGCGTTCCGGGTGATCGGGTGAGGGGGATACTATGAAAAAATCCAAGGTGCAGATGATCAGGTGCATGTCTTCAGTTGCGGCCTTGATCTTGCTGATTACAGCTTGCAGCTCGTATCCAACAGTAGAGAATCCATGGCCTTCGGATTGGGTTGATGCAAGCGCGGGGATCGTGTCGCCAAGCAATTCCATCCAAGTTTCGTCAGCAAGGATTTCAACGCTGAGTCCGGATGAGGAGGCGGCGGCTGAGCAGTGGCTGCTGCAGAACTCACAGCGTGCGGCCCTTCTCTCCGAGATGCCTGGTGGGACTGCCTTGACCAGTCTGAAGGGGATGCAGCGCACTCCGGGGGAGGAGATATACCTCGTTAGAGGTGCGTCGGATGGAGGCAATGGTGTCTTCACTGGATATGTCAATGAGGCCGGAATTCTGATCCTTTACAACGTCATGGGGGAATGCGGGCTGTTTGAACGGCGCGTGCTTGCCGTCAGTCTTCGTGACAGGCCTGAACGCGTGTATGGGGGGTGCTCCGGGGCGCTGTAGCGGTTCGGACTGTTCGACATAAGTATGCTTTGCATCGTTTTTGTCAGGGCGATCATCGTCATCTCGACGGTGTTTCGTTGATCAGGCTGTTCATCGTCGCGTCGAGGACGGGGCTTTCCTGGTGAACTTTACGAAACTAGCTCAGGGTCTACTATCGTGGAAATGCTGATCTTGAGCGATTACTCAGACTCGACGCGCTACTGGAGGCTGGAGCGTCACGATGATGGCGGAGTCCGATTCGAGGTGGCTGCCTGTGAGTCAGCGCCGAAATCGGCTTGCGGGATCCTTGAGCAGTGGAAGCTCGCAGGATCGACTACGCCCCTTGCGTTTTTTTCCAGGCGGATGGATCGAGGGATGGGGGCGCCAAATTATGAAGAGAGCACGGTGCTGTTGATCGGGGATACGTTGATAGGAGATGGCGAGGCAACCCCTCGCATTTCCTTCAGGCGTTCTCTGCTCAGGTGTAGTTTTTCCGTCTGTACTGAGGATGGCTGGAGCTATCGCGCAGACTATGCGCGACCCGTCATTCGGGAGGCAGCGGTCAAGCTCTGCTTCGGCGGGACGCTTGATTACAGTCCCGTGGATTTCATTGATCTTCTGTTGGACATCGTGGAGCAGCATCGTCCTTCTTGGTTATCGGAAGGATAGGTGCCAGCGAGGGCGAGGACGTCAGAGTTTGGATCCCTGGAAGGCTCCTCGGACCCACGGTCCGCATGACTTTCAATTTTTCTGCGCGCCGTGTGAGTGTGGTCCTGGACGGAATCGCAGGGTACACGTGCGCCGTGGACGGGGATGGATTGAGGGAGATGTTGACCTTCTTTCAGCGATACAGTATTCCCATGAAGCAACTGCGGTTGTTTGATCGAGATGAATTCGCGACCTGGTTTAGACGGAGCGGTAGCTACTGTTATCGCCGCATATTCAAGTAGGATGCTCGGGAGAGGTGTGCCATGTCTACGTTGAAAGGGCGCGGTTGCAGGGCTGGGATCGTGTTTCGAGTCCTGCTGGCGGCGTCGTTGACGCAGGTGACAGCTTGCGTGCCATCGGCTGATGAGCGCTCTTCAAAGACGTGCGACGCGGTGGTGGACGAACTGCTCAAAGCCGTTGCAAATGATCGCGATTTTGCTCGATATGCTGGCGATCACCTCCACGCCAAGAAGATTGCCGTCGTATGGGGTTTTGCGCCTCTTGGCTACAAGCAGTGTGATCGTGAAGAGTCTCCCTATATCCTTGTGAAATCAATGGCAGAGTTTGACCAGAATGCTGCTTACATGGTGTTGTACAAGTTGTACTTCGATGATGACGCGGCTTTCATCGAGTTTGGATTTCCGCCGACAGGACAGAATGGAGATGCGTTCTTGAGGAAGCGTTCGGGTAGATGGGTGGTTACGCAATCCATGTTGTGGGAGATCTAGATCAGGTCTCCGAAGCCACGAAGGCCATGCGCGTGCAAGATGCACGTCGGACCGGAGATTGCTTTGATTAGAATGCTTGCGCTGGGTTTGGTCATTGCGACCGCAGGGTGTGCGGCGGACGTGCATAGGCAGGTGATCAGCGAACGTTTCGGCGTCTGCGCCGATCTGCCCTTGTCTGCGTCCGTCTCTATTGAGAGTCCTGGGCCGGATTTTGACGTGGCTACATTGCGATTGGGTAATTCCACCATTGAAGTGATGATCGGGGGGCACCCTGGATTTTCGCAAGAGATCAGGCGGCAAGGGTGGCTCGCCACAGAGAAGTTCGAGAAGTTGGGTGAGATGCGCTCAAAGGAGCGGGATCTCATGTTGCTGGGCAGGAATCGAGGGGATCCGTGGGGGCCGCTCTTCATTCGACTAGCAGCGCCTGGCTTGAGCGCGGCTGAAGAATGGTTGCGGGATGAGATACCCATTGCCGATTGCGAGCAGGTGTCTGGACGCATTCTTCCGCCGCGGCATTGAAAATGGAACTGTGCAGATGTCCATCTCAAGTCGATCGACACGACCAGGCCAACCACCACGCCATGTCCCTGTGATGAACAAACGATCGATCCCTCTGATTCTGGGTGCCTGGCTGCTTTCCATCCCGTCTCCCGTCCTTGCACAGAAGAAGAGCGTCGACTACATCGCGAAGGCATTTGCGGACGCTGGATTCCTTCCCCATGCCTACGATGAAGGTGATCTGATCCATCGGTATGGGCACGGCAGGACGGACATTGATCAGAACGGCATGATCCGGCGCACCTATCACGATGCGGCCTCTGGACTGGACGTGACACTCCTCTCGAATCCGGACGTTGCGCCCGCGTTTCGGACGGTGGATGAGATTCGCGTGTCTTGGCCAGCGACGGCAGGTGGTGCGGCAGGGTCAGTTGAGTCGCTGAAAGGCATAGCCTTGAGGGGTATACCACTCGGCGCCTCGGCGGCGGACGTGCAAAGGGTGACGAATCCATTCGCGGCGAAGGAAAGCGCGCCGGATCGCATTGGTGGAGCGGTGGTCAGCCGGACCTGCATCTTCCATGAGGATGGATCCAACAACTGCTACTTCCTGCGGGACGGAAAAGTGGTGGCGATGGCGGTTGGCTTCGGCCCATGAGTGCCGCCTGCGATCGTGGAGTCAGCTTTCAACGCGCTGGACCGACGCCCCCGCCGATCACGGGTAGCGGAACGGCCAAGCCTGGTTGCCATCATCGACGCGCTCGGCGCATACCCGCCGCCAGTTCCGAAAGTGCCGGGCGCAGCATGCGCGTGGCCGCCGGTGTGGCCTGCACTGTCTTGCCGCGGCGCAGGGTGAGGGGCGTTACCAGGACCTCGGCCAGCTCATGCACCGACTGGCCGCACCCGAACCTGACCTCGCACATGCCTGATGACGGCGCGCTGGTCGATTTCATACCGCGCATTGCGGTGAACGCCGAGCTGCAGCGCAAGCGGCTGGTCGACAACCCGATGCGCCTGTACTGGGGCCAGTGACGCCCCCGCGCCCCGGCGGAGGTTGAATCGGCCGGGGCGCGGGCGCCCGGGAAGCCGGGTCGGCGATCAGTGCGGGTCGAACGCGGCCCGTGGCAGGCCCTGGCAGTGGCGGGTGGCGGCGGCCAGGTCGATGGCCGTGCCGGCGGCGGCACTGCGCTTGAGGTTGACCGTGGCGGCCGTTTCCCACAGGCCGGGCAGGGCCGGGCCCTTGTCCAGCACCAGCGCTTCCAGCGGGCCATGCAGCGTGCTGGTGTAGTCCAGGTCGGGAACGACCACGCAGACGCGGGTGCCGGGCAGGGCGGCGGTCTGCTGCAGCACCTCCTCGAAGCGGGCGGCATTGTCGGCGCTGTCGGGCAGCACGTTGAGGGCGTCGTCGTTGCCCAGTCCCAGGCTGCGGTAGTGCACGTTGCCGGGTTCGAACAGGAACACCGCCATCTCCACGCGGGCGCGCAGTGCGGGCTGGGCGGGGGCCTGGCAACTGGTGCGCGGCTGCAGCACCGGATTGTTCTGCAGGGTGCCGTCCTGGGCCACCTTGGTGCTGGAGAGCAGGCACATGCCGCCACCGATCTTCATGAAGACCTCGTAGTCGGCACCCGGTTCGGGGATGAACTGCAGCGAGAGGTCGGCGGCGCAGCGGTAGTCGTTGGTGTTCTCGATGCGGGCATCGAAGATCAGCGGCCGGCCGCCGGCCACTTCGAACTCCTGGTAGTTGGGCTTGGAGAAGGCGACGCTCTTCATGTTGCGCACGGTGTCGGTCTCGGGCATGCCCAGCGAGACGTTGTCCGGCGCGCCGCCGAACACGCTGCCGATGGCCCGGCCCGCCGAGCGCACCACCTCGACCTTGCTGCGGTACTGCTCGCGGCAGGGCGCGTCGGTCAGCATGGTGATGCCCTGGCCGTTGGCACCGAAGATGCGGATGCGTGCCTTCGCCGCTGCGCTGTCGCCCTCGGTGGGGGTGGCGGCGGCCGCGGCGAGCCTGCGGGCGACGGCCTCTTCGTTGGCCACGTCCTGCAGCAGGTTGGGCAACTGTTTGGCGAACACCTCCGCGCAGGCTTCGGCGACCTGGCGGGAGGCCTGCTTCACCTTGGCGTAGTCGTCGGCCTTCCACTCCTGCAGCGTAGCCACCTGCGGCGGCGTGTTGCATTGCACGTTGCGGCCGGCCGGCCCGCGCAGCACGCCGGCGATCGGGAAGCCGATGTTCAGTTCGTGACGCAACTCGTAGGCGGTGGCGCCGGGGGCCAGGTCCTGATACACCAGCGTCCACTGCGTGGTGCGCGCTTCCAGCACGTGGCTCTCGCCGGGAATGGCGCCGGGATGGGCGCTGAAGTAGCTGTCCAGCCGCTCGGCGAGCAGGGCCGGCAGGGCGTCGTGGGCGGGGCTGGGCAGGCCGGGGACGAGCTCGCCCTTGAGGTCGTCCTTGGAGAAGGTGCGCGTGGTGCCATAGCCGCCGAGCGCGCGCAGGGCGAATTCGCCGACCTTCAGCGCGGTGACCTTGGCGGTGTCGCTGCGGACGACCAGGCGCAGCGTGCCCTTGTCATTTTCCAGATCGCGGGTGCCGGTGCCGGGCTTGCCGCGGATGCTGACCTGCTTGCGCCAGTCGATCGCGGTGGCCGGGGCGGCCATTGCGGTGGCGAGTGCGGCATCGGCGCTGGGGGCCTCGGGAGCGGCGGCCGCTGCAGTGGCGTCGGCGTCGGCGGCGGGCGTGGTGGCGGCCGGGAGGGACGGGGCGGGGGCCGGGTCGGCGGCGAACGCCGGGGTGGCCAGCAGCAGGCTGCACAGCAGCGTGCGGGGGAGGGTGTGATGTGAGGCTCTCACGGTGGTGCTCCTTGGATGAATCCGGGTGTGCGGTGTTGGTTGGGGTGCGGCGTGGTGAGGGATTGCCACGCATGGCGTGGCAGTACCGGGGGCCACGCGTGGCGTGGCATTGCCGGGGGCGGGCGCGGGTTAGCTGCGAGCCAGGGCCATCAGGCGTTCGGCGATGCGCTCCAGCGGCACCATTTCTTCGGCGGCGCCCAGCTTGTAGGCGGCGCCGGGCATGCCCCAGACCACGCTGGTGGCTTCGTCCTGCACCAGCGTGGGGGCGCCGGCGTTACGCAGTTCGAGCAGGCCGCGTGCGCCGTCGTCGCCCATGCCGGTGAGGATGGCGCCGATGGCGTTGCCGCCGGCACTTTCGGCCACCGAGCGGAACAGCACGTCCACCGCCGGCTTGTGGCGGTTGACGGCCGGGCCGTCATCCACGCGGCAGCGCCAGCGCGCACCGTCGCGGATGATGCGCAGGTGCTTGCCGCCGGGCGGCAGGTAGGCGTGGCCGGCCAGCACGGCTTCGCCGTCGGTGGCTTCGCGCACGGACATCGCCGAATGGCGGTCCAGGCGCTCGGCGAACGGGGTGCTGAAGGCGGCGGGCAGGTGCTGGGTCATCACCACGGCCGGGGCGTCGGCGGGCATGCCTTCCAGCACCACGCGCAGCGCTTCGGTGCCACCGGCCGAGGCGCCGATGGCGATCAGGCGGTCGGTGGTGCGGAACTGGATGCTGCGCGGCGGCGCGGCCGGTGCCACCGCGTCCAGGGTGACGCGCGGGGTGATCGGGCGGGCCAGGGTGCGCACGCGCGAGCGTGCGGCCATCTTGACCTTGGCGATGATCTCCTCGGCATAGCCCTGCAGGCCGCGGGCGACGTCGATCTTGGGCTTGGACACGAAATCCACCGCGCCCAGCGCCAGTGCCTGCAGGGTGGTGTCGGCGCCGCGCTCGGTGAGCGAGGAAATCATCACCACCGGCAGCGGATGCAGGCGCATGAGGTTTTCCAGGAACGCCAGGCCGTCCATGCGCGGCATCTCCACGTCCAGGGTGATCACGTCCGGCGCCAGTCGCTTGATCTTCTCGCGCGCCAGCAACGGGTCGGCGGCGGTGCCGACCACCTCGATGTCGCGATCGCTTGCCAGGATTTCGGTCAGCATCTGGCGGACAACGGCCGAGTCGTCGACGATGAGGACGCGGCAAGGGCCATGGTGGGTCATTCGAACAACTCCACGCCGCCGGTGACCGGGGCCTTGGACAGGCGGGCGCGCACGGCCGATTCGGTGGCCGCCACTTCGGCTTCATGGGCATGCGGCAGGCGCTGCACGACCACCCGGCCGGTATCGGCGAAGAACCACACCTTGCGCGGGTGGATGCCGCACAGGTCCTCGGCCAGCACCGGGATGTGCTCGGCCTGCAGGTACTGGCGCACGAACTCGGCGTTGCGGGTGCCCACCGGGTTGCTGGTGAAGCCCTTGAGCACGTTGGCGCCGCCAAACACCTTGGCTTCCAGGCGCTTGCGGTGGGCACCGCGCTTGAGCAGGTCGTTGATCAGCAGTTCCATGGCGTAGCTGCCGTAGCGCGCGGGGGCACCGTCGCCGACGTTGCCCTCGGGCAGCAGGAAGTGGTTCATGCCGCCGATCTTGAGCACCGGGTCGCGCAGGCACGCGGCCACGCACGAGCCCAGGGTGGTGGTCAGGGCGGTGTCATCGTCCACCACCAGGTACTGGGTGGGCAGCAGCTTGGCCGCGGTCACCTTGAAGCGGCTGTCGAAGTACCGCATCACATCGTCGTTGCGCACCGCTGCATTCATGCCGGGGCTCCGGGCGCGCGCTTGTACAGGGTGCGGCCGCACGGCTGGATGAGGTCGGCTGCGTGCAGGTAGTTTTCCGAGTGGCCGGTGTAGAGCAGGCCATCGTCGCCCATGTGCTGGATCAGTCGCGAAAGGATGCCGCGCTGGGTGGGCTTGTCGAAATAGATCATGACGTTGCGGCAGAACAGTGCATCGAACGGACCGCCGACGTCGTAGCGCGGCGCCAGCAGGTTGAGCGGGCGGAAGTCGATCAATTCGCGCAGGGCCGGATTGACCCGGCAATGGCCTTCGTTGGGGCCGCTGCCGCGCTGGAAATAGCGCTTCTTGATGGCCGGGTCCAGCCCGGACACGCGGTCGATGGCGTACACGCCGCGGCTGGCGGTGGCCAGCACCTGGGTGTCCACGTCGGTGGCCAGGATGCGCACCGGCGGCTTGAGGGTGCCGAAGGCTTCGCAGGCGGTGATGGCCATGGAATAGGGCTCTTCGCCGGTGGAAGCCGCGCACGACCACAGCTGCAGGGTGCCGTGGCCGGCGCGCGCGCGCAGTTCGGTGTCGAGCTTCTCGAAGTGGTGCGGTTCGCGGAAGAACGCGGTGAGGTTGGTGGTCAGCGCATTGGTGAAGGCCTGCCACTCATCGCCGCCGTCCTTTTCCAGCTGGTCCAGGTACTCGGTGAAGCTGCGCAGGCCGAGCGCGCGCAGGCGGCGCGAGAGGCGCCCATAGACCATGTCGCGCTTGGCCGGGGCCAGCGAGATGCCGACGCGTTGATAGATCAGGTCGCAGACGCGGCGGAAATCGCGGTCGGCGAACTCGAATTCGCGGCCGTTCTGGGAGGTGGCGGCAGGAGCGGAAGGCGTGGACACGGGCGCACTCGATGGGGGTGGGGAAGCGGCGGCACCGGGGCCGCCGCGAGGGCTCAGAACTCTTGCCAGTTGCCGTCATCGGCAGCCGGGCTGCGCTGGGTGGCGCGCGGCGCCGGTGCGATGCGGGCCACCGGGGCGGCACCGGCCCTGGCGGTGGGGCGCAGCGCGGCCGGCACGACCACCCGCGAGGTGACCGCGCTGACCGCCGCGGCCACCTGGTTGTCCAGGCGGAAGATCGCCACGGCATCGGCAAGCTGGGTGGCCTGTTCTTCCATGGCGCGCGCGGCGGCCGTGGCTTCCTCCACCAGCGCGGCGTTCTGCTGGGTGGTTTCGTCCATCTGGGTGACGGTCTGGTTGACCTGTTCGATGCCGGCGGACTGTTCCTGCGAGGCGGCTGAGATCTCGGCCATGATGTCGGTCACGCGCTGCACCGAGGCCACGATCTCGCCCATGGTGCTGCCCGCCTTGCGGACCAGGGCCGAGCCGTCGGCCACGCTGGCCACCGAGTCGTCGATCAGGCCCTTGATCTCCTTGGCGGCACCGGCCGAGCGCTGGGCCAGGGTGCGCACTTCGGAGGCGACCACGGCAAAGCCGCGGCCCTGCTCGCCGGCACGCGCCGCTTCCACGGCGGCGTTGAGCGCCAGGATGTTGGTCTGGAAGGCGATGCCATCGATGACCGAGATGATCTCGGCGATGCGACGGGAGCTGGCCTCGATCGCGCTCATGGTGGTGACCACCTGGCCGACCACTTCACCGCCCTGGCTGGCCACGCTGTGCGCGCCGATGGCCAGCTGGTTGGCCTGGCGGGCGTGTTCGGCGTTCTGGCGCACGGTAGAGGTGAGTTCCTCCATCGAGGCGGCGGTTTCTTCCAGGTTGGCGGCCTGCTGTTCGGTGCGGCGCGACAGGTCGCTGTTGCCGCTGGCGATTTCACCGGCGGCCTGGTTGATGCTGCTGGCCGAACCCTGGATCTGGCCGACGATCTGGGTGAGCTGGCTGACGGTGGCGTTGGCATCGTCGCGCATGCGGGCGAACACGCCCTGGAAGTCGCCGTGCATGCGCACGGTGAGGTCGCCTTCGGCAATGCCCGACAGCAGCAGCGAGAGCTTGCCGAGGTTGTCGTCGCTGACCTGCATCATCGCGTTGAGGTTGGCGATCATCAGGCCGAAATCGTGATCGAAACGGGCGGCATCGCCGCGCTGGCTGAAATCGCCGGCCGCGGCGGCGCCTGCCAGGCGCTTGATCTCGTGGTTGATGCTGCCGAGGTTGCGCTTGACCGTATCCACCGTGGCGGTGATCTCGGCCTTCTCGCCCGGGTAGCGGGCGATGTCGGCGTGCAGGTCGCCCACCGCATAGCGCTGCACCACCTGCAGCACGTCGACCATGGTCTGCACGTGCGCGCCGACCAGTGCGTTGGTTTCATGCACCATCAGGCCGTACTCGCCGGGGAAGGCGCTTTCGTCCATGCGGAAGGTGGTCTGGCCGGCTTCGTGCTGGCTGGCCATCTCGCGCTGGCCGCTGATGACCGCGTGCAGCTGCTGCTGCATGCGGCCCATGCTTTCCAGCAGGCGGCCCGGCTCATCCAGCGGCTGGGCGCCGATGCGGCTGTCCAGCTTGCCGGCGGCGATGCTCTCGGCCACGCGGGTGGCCTGGCGCAGCGGCAGGGTGATGCGGTTGCCGATGACCCAGCTCAGGGCCAGCACGATGAGTACCAGCGCGCCGCCGCTGGCGGCCATGATCGCGGTGAACACCAGCGCCTGCTGCTGCACGTCGTCCATGTAGACGCCGCTGCTGACGACCCACTGCCAGGGCGCGTAGAGGCCGGCGTAGGACGACTTGTCATACAGGCCTTCGGCACCGGCCTTGGCCCACTTGTAGGAAACGACGCCGCCGCCCTTGCCGGCGACCTGCACCATGTCATGGAACAGGCGCACGCCGTCTTCGGAGCGGAAGTCCTTCATGTCCTTGCCGATCAGGTCCTTGCGGAACGGATGCATCAGCACGCGGTACCGGGTGTCGTAGACGCTGTAGTAGTAGGCGTCGTTGTCCGCGCGCATGCGGGCCAGCGCTTCGAGCGCGGCGGACTGGGCGGCCGCTTCGGTGAGCTCGCCGGTCTCGGCCAGGCGGTGGTAGTGGTCCAGGATGCCGTAGGTGAGCTCGACCTGGATCTTCAGGCTGTCCTTGCGGGTATCGGTGAGGTCCAGGTACTGCATGCGCGCGGCGATCACCGCCAGCGCGATCACGCCCACCGCGATCAACGCGGTGAGCAGGTTGAGCTTGCGCCTGACGGACAGGTTGGAAAAGGACTGGTTCCAGCGGCTGAGCAGATTCATGGGCAGGGCGTCTTGGGTCGACAATCGTGTCGAGGCAATGCTGTTATCGGCCGCAGGGCGTGGCTATTGAGGTGTGGTCTCTGAGCGTATTCAGGTTGAGGTGGGGCCGGGGGTGGGGGTCAGAGCGGTGGTCGTTGGATGCGTGGCTCGCACGCGAAGGGGTAGCGCCACCCCATGGGTGGCTGGGCGCGGTGATGGGGCGTTCGCGTGGTGATGGGTTGAGGGGCAGCCACCCATGGGGTGGCTCTACCTTGGGATACGTGGGTCGCACGCGATGGGGTAGCGCGCACCCCAGGGTGGGGGCGCGGGGCGAGCGGGGGGGGGGGGGGGTGTTGGGGTGGGGGGGGCGC
>NZ_JAVWXA010000063.1:0-22947 GCF_036662295.1 Stenotrophomonas sp. | reverse complement strand
CGGCAACCTCGCACGCCCTACCGAAGGTTCATGGCGTTGCCGGCCAGCGGCCGGCACTACCGGTGGCCAGCGGCCGGCATTGCCTCAGCCGTCGGCCAACTGCCTGCGCAGCGCGGCCAGTTGCTGGCGCAGGGTGTCGTTTTCCAGCGTCAGCGCGATCACCCGCTGGCGCAGTTCGGCCGGGCCCTCGCCCAGGGCGTTCAGCGCATCGGCGATCTCGGCCTCGCGGCTGGGATCGACCTCCAGCGTCTCATCGGCGCTGTGCAGGGCCGCCTGCACCGGCTTGCGCGGCTTCTTCTTCGCCTCGCGCACGCGCTTGGCCGCCTGCTTCAGCTCGTCCTTGCCCGCCACCGCGGCCGCGCGCTGTTCGTCTTCGGGCAGGTCGGCCACCGCGGCGGCGGCGCTGATCGAGATCACCCCGGTCTTGACCGCTTCCACCAGCTCCGGCGCGGCCTGCTTGTGGATGCGTTCGATCATCGTCACCTGGCTGCTGCTCAGGCGGGCTTCGCGCGCCATCTCGGCACGGCTCACCTTGGGCGCGGGCGCCCACGGCGGGCTGTCCTCGTCACCGGCGGGGAGGGCCTCGGCGATCTCGCCGTCGCTTTCCTTCTGCAGCTGGGCCTGTTCGGCGCGATGGCGCTCGGCCAGGATGTCGCGCTTGCGCAGGGCCAGCACGCCGCGCTGGAAATCGGACACGCTGCGCCGGCCCAGGTGCTGCTCGATCATCCACAGGTGCACATCGTCCATCGACTGGAAGCGCGTGTTCTGCACGGTCTGGAACGGCACCCCATGCTTCTGGCAGATGCCGAAACGGTTGTGCCCATCCACCAGCACCTCGCCCCACAGCACCAGCGCATCGCGGCAGCCTTCGGCCAGGATGCTGCGCTCCAGCGCGTCGTGCTCGTCGGTGGTCAGGGGATCGATGTAGGCCTTGAGTTCTTCTTTGACGACAATGTCCATGCAATCCGGTACGCGAGCCAACGTGACCGACCATTGTAGAGGGGCTGCGAAGTCGCGTCCCGATCGCCGGGTTCAGGCAGGGCGACCGGCATGCACGCTCAGGCCGTGGCGTTGATCATGTCGCCCAGGATCTCCACGATGCGGTCGATCTGCGCCTTGTCGATGATCAATGGCGGCGACAGCGCGATCACGTCACCGGTGCAGCGCACCAGCAGGCTGCCATCGCGGAAGCAGCGCTCGAATACCTCGTACCCGCGCGCGCCGGGGGCGTCCTTGCGCGGGGCCAGCTCCACCGCCCCGACCAGCCCGAAATTGCGGATGTCGATCACGTGCGGCAGCCCGCGCAGGCTGTGCAGCGCCGATTGCCAGTACTCGCCCAGCTCGGTGGCGCGCTCGAACAGGTGGTCCTCGGCATAGGTGTCCAGCGTGGCCAGCGCGGCGGCGCAGGCCAGCGGATGGGCCGAATAGGTATAGCCATGGAACAGCTCGATCGCCCCGGGCGGCCCCTGCATGTAGGCCGCGTGCACTGCATCGGACACCAGCGTGGCGCCCATCGGCACCGCGCCGTTGGTGAGCCCCTTGGCCAGGGTCATCAGGTCCGGGGTGACCCCGAAGCGCTGGGCGGCAAACGCATGGCCGACCCGGCCGAAGCCGGTGATGACCTCGTCGAAGACCAGCAGGATGCCGTGCTGGTCGCAGATTTCGCGCAACCGCTGCAGGTAGCCCGGCGCGGGCAGGATCACCCCGGCCGAGCCGGCGATGGGTTCCACGAACACCGCGGCGATGGTGGAGGCATCGTGCAGGGCGATCAGCCGCTCCAGGTCCTCGGCCAGCTCGGCGCCGTGGCGCGGCAGGCCGGGGCTGAACGCATTGCGCTCCAGGTCCAGGGTGTGGCGCAGGAAATCGCTGCCGGCCAGCAGCGGCCCGAACTGCTTGCGGTTGTTGGGCAGCCCGCCGATCGACAGCCCGCCAAAGCCGACCCCGTGGTAGGCCTTCTCGCGGCCGATGAAGCGGGTGCGCTGGGCCTGGCCGCGCAGGCGGTGGTAGCCCAGCACGATCTTCATCGCCGTATCCACCGCCTCCGAGCCGGAGTTGCTGAAGAACACGTGGTTGAGCGGGCCGGGCGCGAGCGCGGCCAGGCGCTCGGCCAGCACGAACGGCAGCGGCGTGCCCATCTGGAAGGGCGGGGCGAAATCCAGCATGGCCGCCTGCGCCTGGATGGCCTGCACGATGCGTGGGCGGGCATGGCCGGCGTTGCAGCACCACAGCCCGGCCGCGCCGTCGAGGATCGGGCGGTCGTCCACGTCGTGGTAGTACATGCCCTCGGCGCGCACCAGCAGGCGCGGCGCGGCCTTGTACTGGCGGTTGGCGCTGAACGGCATCCAGAACGCGTCCATCGACGCGGGGCGTTGCTGGGACAGGCTCGACAACGGGCTTTCGGCACGGCGCATCGGCAACTCCGCAGGCAGACCGGATGGTCACGACTTTATCGCAGATGCATCACGGCGCGGCGCGGGGGCGCTGCGTATAAAGAAGGCCGACCCCCGTCCAGGAGACCCCCATGACCGTTGTCCGGACCCGCGAAGCCTGGCAGGCCCAGGCCGATGCGCTGGCTATCCAGGGCCAGGCCTTCATCGATGGCCGCTACGTCGATGCGGCGCACGGCGCGCGCTTTGCCTGCATCAGCCCGATCGATGGCCGCGTGCTGGCCCAGGTGGCCGACTGCACGGCCGCCGACGTGGAACGCGCGGTGGCCGCTGCCCGCCGTGCCTTCGACGCCGGCCACTGGTCGCGCGCCGCGCCGGTGCAGCGCAAGCAGGTGCTGCTGCGCCTGGCCGACCTGGTGGAGCAGCACGCCGATGAACTGGCCCTGCTGGAAAGCCTGGACATGGGCAAGCCGGTGCGCGATGCCCGCCAGGGTGACCTGCCCGGGGCGGTGCGCTGCCTGCGCTGGACCGCCGAGGCGATCGACAAGGTGTACGGCGAGATCGCCCCGACTGCGCTGGACACCTTGGGGCTGGTCAGCCGCGAGCCGGTCGGCGTGGTGGCGGCGATCGTGCCGTGGAACTTCCCGCTGCTGATGGCGTGCTGGAAGATCGCCCCGGCGCTGGCGGCGGGCAATTCGCTGATCCTCAAGCCGTCCGAGCGCTCGCCGCTGAGTGCCATCCGCCTGGCCGCGCTGGTGGCCGAGGCCGGCATTCCCGACGGCGTGTTCAACGTGTTGCCCGGTGACGGCCAGCGGGCCGGCGAGCCACTGGCGCTGCACATGGACGTGGACGCGCTGGCCTTCACCGGCTCCACCGCCGTGGGCCGCCGCCTCATGCAGTGCGCCGGTCTGTCCAACCTCAAGCGCACCTGGCTGGAGTGCGGCGGCAAGAGCCCCAACCTGGTGTTTGCCGACGCGCCGGACCTGGACAAGGCCGCGCAGGCTGCGGCGACCGGCATCTTCTACAACCAGGGCGAGGTCTGCACGGCCGCCTCGCGGTTGCTGGTGCAGCGCCCCATCCAGGAAGAATTCGTGACCCGGGTGCTGGCCCATGCGCGGCGCATGCAGCCCGGCCATCCCTTCGACCCCGACGCACCGATGGGCGCGCTGGTCGATGCGGCCCATGCCGAGCACGTGCTGGCCCACATCAATCGCGGCCAGGCCGATGGCGCGCGGCTGCTGCTGGGCGGCAAGCAGGTGGAGGTGGTGGCCGGCGGCAGCTACGTGCAGCCGACCGTGTTCGATGAGGTCGATGCCGGCCATGCCATCGCCCGCGAAGAGATCTTCGGCCCGGTACTGGCGGTGCTGGGCTTCGACCACGAAGCGGACGCGCTGCGCCTGGCCAACGATTCCAGCTACGGCCTGGCGGCGGGCCTGTGGACGCGCGACCTCGGCCGCGCCCACCGGGTGGCGCGCCAGCTGCGTGCCGGCAGCGTCTGGGTCAACCAGTGGGATGGCGGGGACATGACCGCTCCGTTCGGCGGCTACAAGCAGTCCGGGATCGGCCGCGACAAGTCGCTGCATGCCTTCGACAAGTACACCGAGCTCAAGGCCACCTGGATCCACCTGGGCGAGTGAGCGCGATCAACACGCCTGGCGCTGGCTGACCAGCGCCGCGCGCAGCAGGTCGCGGTCGCGCTCGTCCACCGCGTTCTGGAAATAATCCACCTGCGCGGTGTTCAGCCGGCAGGGATCGACCACGTAGCCCGGCGGCCACAGCTGCAGCGCCTGGGCGACACCCTGCACCAACTGCGCGGGGGTCAGCCCGCGCTTCATCCGGAAGCGGCGTGGCGCCGGTGCGAACGCGGCATGCACCTCGCGCCGGCCGATCACCGGTGCCACGAAGGTGGCCCCGTCCACGCCATCCTGACCGGGCCCCGCGCCGGGCACGCGCAGGTCCAGCGCCGCTGCCGGCGGTCCCGGAACGGGCGGCGGCGCGTCGTCGGTGAGGCGCAGCGCTGCGGGCGGCGGGGGCCGCGGCACCGCAGGGCGCGCGGCGGGCAGGCGCGCCGGCACGGCGGCCGATAGGGGCGCCGCCGCCGGTTCGGCACGCGGCAGCCATCGCACCACCAGCCGCTGGCGTTCGGTGTCGCTGTCGGCGACCGGGGCAGGGGCCAGCAGCACCTGCAGCAGCAGCCCGTGCACCGCGATCACCACGGCCACCGCACACGGCCGGCTCCAGCGCGGGGCCGGCGGAGACTTCATCGATGACGGCATTCCCTGTCCATCCTGACGTGATCGACCTGCTCTGACCGCCATCCGCCCCGGGAGTTCCGCCGCCGTGCGCCGGCTGCGGCCGCGGTCACAGCCTGACGGTCACGTCTGCAACCATCGCCCGCGCCGGGCAGGGGCCGTGGCAGAATCCGGCAGCTGCCTTTATTTCCGCGCCCGATGTCGACCCCTGCCGTAGCCGCCACCAACTCGCCCCGCCGCATCCTGCTGGCCAGCCTGATCGGCACCACCATCGAGTTCTTCGACTTCTACATCTACGCCACCGCCGCGGTGCTGGTGTTCCCGCACCTGTTCTTCCCCGAGAGCAGCGACGGCGCGGCGATGCTGCAGTCGCTGGCGACGTTCGCGGTGGCCTTCATCGCCCGGCCGATCGGCTCGGCGGTGTTCGGCCACTACGGCGACCGGATCGGGCGCAAGGCCACGCTGGTGGCGGCCCTGCTCACCATGGGCGTATCCACGGTGATGATCGGCCTGCTGCCCACCCACGCCAGCATCGGCATCCTGGCACCGGCCCTGCTGGCCCTGTGCCGGTTTGGCCAGGGCCTGGGCCTGGGCGGGGAATGGGGTGGGGCGGTGCTGCTGGCCACCGAGAACGCACCGCCGGGCAAGCGCGCCTGGTATGGCATGTTCCCGCAGCTGGGCGCGCCGCTGGGCTTCCTGCTGTCGGCCGGCATCTTCCTGCTGCTGGGCCGGGCCATGAGCGATGCGGACTTCCTGCAGTGGGGCTGGCGCGTGCCGTTCCTGGCCAGCTCGCTGCTGGTGGCGCTGGGCCTGTGGGTGCGCCTGAACATCCACGAGACCCCGGCCTTCCAGGCCGCGCTGGACCGCAACGAGCGGGTCAGGCTGCCGATGCTGACGGTGGTCAGCGAGCATGCGATCACCCTGCTGCTGGGCACGCTCGGCGCGTTCGCCACCTTCGTGCTGTTCTACCTGATGACCGTGTTCACCCTCGGCTATGGCACCACGGTGCTGCACTACAGCCGCGAGCAGTTCCTGCTCATGCAGATGGTGGGCATCCTGTTCTTCGCGCTCGGCATCCCGCTCTCGGCACGCTATGGCGACCGCTGGGGCACGCGGCGCACGATGATCGTGGCCAGCGGCCTGATCCTGGCGTTCGGGGTGGTGTTCGCCCCGCTGTTCCAGCCGGGCAGCCCGTGGATGGTGCTGGCCTTCCTGTCGCTGGGCCTGTTCCTGATGGGGCTCACCTACGGCCCGTGCGGCACGTTCCTGGCCGAGATCTATCCGGTCCAGGTGCGCTATACCGGCGCCTCGCTGTCCTTCAACCTGGCCGGCATCCTTGGGGCCGCGCCCGCGCCCTACGTGGCCACCTGGCTGGCCGAACGCTTCGGCCTGCTGGCGGTGGGCTACTACCTGTGCCTGACCGCGCTGGTCACCATCCTGGCGCTGCTGGCCATGGGCCGGCGCGCGGCGGTCAGCCGAAGAAGCGCTTGAGCGTGCGCCCCAGCCAGCCGCCCTGCTGGTGCTCGCGGGCGAACTGGTTCAAATGCAGCTTCACCTGCGGCGCATAGGCCTTGTCGTCGCCGCGGATGTGGTTGAACAGCCAGCGCGAGAGCATGGTGCGCAGCTCGTCGCTGATGTCCTCGCCGGCCTGGAAGCGCAGGCGGTACTCGGCCACGCGCTTGATGAAGATCTCATGCACGCGCTTGTGCGCCGCGCAGAACGGATAGCCGGCTTCCTCCATCAGTTCCTCTTCGAAGGCGAAGTGGGACATGGTGTAGTCCACCAGTTCGTCGATCACTTCGGCCACCGCCAGCCGCTGCAGGCTCGACTGCGCCACGTGCAGGTGGTTGAGCATCTCCACGATCCGCATGTGCTGGTGGTCGATGACGTCGATGCCGATGTTCAGGTCGTCCTGCCAGACCAGAAGTGCCATGGTGCGTTCCCTGTGATGTTCAACGGGAACGACTCTAGGTTGATCGCGACAGCGCCGCGTTGATCTCGATCAAGGCACCAACGCAGGTTCCAGCACGGCGCTGGCCACGCTGGTGCAGCTCACCTGGTTGCGGCCGGCGGCCTTGGCCAGGTACAGCTGGCGGTCGGCCTCGGAGATCAGCCGGTGCAGCGAATCACGCTGGGGGCGCAGGCAGCACAGCCCGATGCTCACGGTCATCCGCAGGGTCACCTCGCCCAGTTTCACCTCCAGCGCGGCGATGCGCTGGCGCAGCAGTTCGAAGTAGCCGCGCGCCTCGTCCTCCTCCAGCCCGGGCACCAGCAGGCAGAACTCCTCGCCGCCGAACCGCGCGATCAGGTCATGGTCGCGCGCATGCCCGGCCACGGCGGCGGCCACCGCGCGCAGCGCGTCATCGCCCGCCTCGTGGCCGTAGGTATCGTTGATGTGCTTGAAGTGGTCGATGTCGATCATCGCCACCGCCACCTGCTCGCCGCTCAGCTGCAGCTGCGGCAACTGGCGCTGGCTCTGCTCCAGGAAGCAGCGCCGGTTCGGCAGGCCGGTGAGGAAATCACGCGTGGCCAGGTCCTGCAGCGTGCCGATCAGCTCCAGCTGGTCCACGTTCTGCGAGACCCGGCAGAAAAACTCCTCGCGCGAGAACGGCTTGCGCAGGAAGTCGTTGGCGCCGTTCTTCAGGAAGCGCGGGATCAGCGAGGGGTCGGTATTGCCGGAGATCCCGATCACCGCCACCTTGTCGCGCGAGCGCAGCGTGCGCAGGCGGCGGGTGAACTCCACGCCCTCCATGCCGGGCATCTCCTGGTCCACCACGGCCAGGCGGATAGCCGGGTGCGCCTCGATGGCCTTCAGGCCGGCCGCGCCGTCGGGCGCTTCATAAACGGTGTGGCCATACATGCGCAGCAGCGAGGCCGCGTACATCCGCGCGGACATCGAGTCGTCCACCACCAGCGCGGCGATGCGCCGGTTGCGCTCCAGCCGCTGCACCAGCCACACCAGGTAATCCACGCTGCCGGGGGTGTTCTTCAGCACGTAGTCGATGATCTGCTGCTGCAGCACGCGCTTGCGCAGGTCCTCGTCATAGACCCCGCTCACCACCACCGTGGGCAGCCCACGCGAGACGAAGAACTCCACCACCTTGTCGCGGTCGCCATCGGCCAGCACCAGCCCGGTCAGCACCAGGAACCACCCCTGTTCCTGGTCGAGCAGGCGCCCGGCCTCGGCCAGGCTGGTGGCCACCGACACCGGCAGCTCCAGCCGCTGTTCGATCGCCTCACCCAGCATGCTGGTGAACGTGCGCGAGTTTTCCACCAGCAGGATCCGCTGGGGCAGGGCGTCACCGGGGTCGCCGTCGAAGGCGCCCTGAAACAAAGCCGGCATGTGGCGTTCGCTCGAATTCGAGTGGGTCGGCAGATATAGCGGCGGTTGCAGGAGCAACTTTAGGCGCGCGGTGCAGATGGATCATGCGGGGCCGGCCCCAGTGCCGGCAGCTCGCCGGTTGGCGGCAGCGGGCGAGGTTTCCGAAAGGGCAATTCGTATGCGGTGACGCCTGCAGTCAAGGCTTCCCCCGTAGGCGGTCAGCCGTCCTGCCAGGCGCTCGCATGCCACATCCGCCGTGGTCGGGGAGACGCATCTGCTGGGTTCAAGGAACGCCACGGTCAGAACGATCCCACGTTGTCGCCCGAATCGGCCACATCGTGCCTGCACGCACAGTTGGCCGTCCTCATTCTGCAGGAACAACGTGACCGTTTCGGTGAGCGCTCGATAGGCGGCCAGCTGCAGGCCGAGGCTGAGCTGGCACGGGTCACCGATCAGGCGCGGGCGAGCCATGCGGTTGGTGGCTTCCCATACCTGGCGTATGCCACCGGTCTGCAAAGCAAGGTAGAGCCCGACCTGCTCCAGCGACGTGGGGTAGATCATGCTGGCCTGCTCGCGGAACTGCCGTGAGTGGGCGGCTGATGCATGGAGTAAGTGGGTGGCCGTCGCGTGGTGGCCATGGAATTTCAGCCAACTCACGACCTCGCCAAACGAGACCTCCATCCCGTCGCCGATTTTCCGGAGATCGTGCGCACGTTCGCGATGTTCTCGTTCGCTGGAAATATGGGAAGCCCTTGCATGCTCCATCGCGGACCGATCCTGGTCGGCATGCGCTTTGTACCGACGATGGTGGTAGCTGATGCTGGAGCCGAGTGCGAACAGCGCGATACTTACCACCGCCACGCTTTGTTGCGTGGCAAACGTGCCTGGATCGAAGAACGTTGGAAGCCCTGTCGAGGGCGTCGTCAGGTGCACGATAATGTTCAGGACCGGAACGCCGATCGCTGCACCGCGCCAGCCGTGCATGCAGGTGAGTGCGGTGGCTGGCAATGCCAGCAGCAACAGAAGGCCGGCCCTGGTCGCTTCAGTTTCTGCCGGGGCCAATATGGACGACACCCCGAGCAGCGCCATAAGCACCAGTGCGGTGATGCTGGAGGCAAGCTGGCGGGTAGTCCACTGGAGCTCGGTATGCCGTGTTTTCCACAGGAGTGCAATGGCGGCTATGGTCAGGATGCCCAGGAAGTCGCCGAGGGCCATGCGTCCGACGCTGGTGTGAAACGCTATCTCCGGGGTGGTCGGCCACAGGAGGTGCGACCACATGACATTGCAGATGCTGGTCACCGTCGCTGCCGCGGCGGCCACACACAGCAGCCCGACCCCCACGGCGGCTTCCACCAGCCGGCGCTGTAGCCAGAATATCGCCATGACGGTCGGCATCAGGAAGATCGAGCCGAGGATTACCCACGGCAGACCGTAGACGTTGACCATGGGGTAGCGCATCTGTGCGAAGTAGCCGTATTCGCCCAGGACAAGATAGGGCCAGAGTCGCGGCGGGCACAGGATCAATGCCGCAACCCGGACCCCAGCGGGAAGATAGAACTGGTCCAGGGAGAACTTCCGGGTTCCCCAGCAGGCGAGGGCATACAGTACTGAAATTGCAATTCCGTCGGGACGGATGTGCAGGCTCAGTCGAAGCCCATCTTTCCACCATGCCCTACGCACGCGTCCGCTCCATTCCCTCTCTGATCAGTTTTTCTGGATACAGAGAATCCTGCGCAGGGAAGGTATCTTCCCGTACATGGTTGTGCAATCGAGCAGCCGAATTATAGGATTCGTTGCATTATTCATTGCGGCACTGGAGTGCCTGTTCGGGTGCAAGGGAGGAGTACACGGAGACATACTCATCCATGCAAGCGATGTCCGATGGGTCGAGGTTTTTCCAGTAGAAGGAGATGAAAATGTCGAACCTGCGTAAAGGCTCCAACCCACCACCGCCCGCAAGGCGATCGGTGTTCGATAACGCCAATCCACCGACCCGCAGTGGCAGGCCGGTGCCGCCGCACAATCCACCGCCGCCGCCCCGGAAGGGCTAAGGCTTCACCACAACACATCCCGCAACTTGTACCAGGACATCGCCGCCACCAGCAGCGGCGTGCGCAGCAGCCGGCCGCCCGGGAAGGGGCGATGCGCAATCCGCTCGAAGACGTCCAGCCGTTGCGACTGCCCGGCAATGGCCTCGGCGATCACCGCGCCGGCCAACCCGGTGGCGGCCACGCCATGGCCGGAGAAGCCCTGCGCGAAGTACACGTTCGGGGTGAGCCGGCCCCAGTGCGGGGCGCGGTTGCGGGTGATGTCCACGTAGCCGCCCCAGGCCTGTTCCATCGCCACGTCCTTCAACTGCGGAAACACCGCGTGCATCCGCCGCGTCATCACCCCGCGCAGGCCGGGCGGGGGCAGGGCGGAGTAGCTGGCGCGCCCGCCAAACAGCAGCCGGTGGTCGGCGCTCAGGCGGAAGTAATCCAGCGCCCAGCTCACATCGGCCACGGCCATGTCATTGCGGATCAACGCGCGTGCCCGTTCGGCACCCAGTGGCGGCGTGGCGCCGATGTAGGTGCCCACCGGCATGATCCGCGATTCCAGCTCCGGGGCGATGCCCTGCAGCCAGGCGTTGCCGGCGATCACCACGTGCTCCGCGCTCACCCGGCCGTGGGCCGTGCGCAGTTGCGGGCGCGGGCCGCGCGCCAGGGCCAGTACCGGCGACTGCTCGTGCACGGTCACCCCCAGGCCCTCGGCCGCGCGCGCCAGGCCCTGGGCATAGGCCAGCGGGTGCAGGTGGCCGCTGGCCGCGTCGAACATCGCCCCGCAATAGCGCGGGCTGGCCAGGTGCTGGCCCAGCTGCTGGCGGTCCCACCACTGCAGCGGGTAGTCGTAGCGCTGCGCCAGCTCCACCAGCCCGGCGCGCAGGCCGCGTTCCTGGCGGGCATTGATCGGCACGCTGGCGTGGCCGTCGCGCCAGTCGCAGTGGATGGCGTAGTGCGCCAGCCGATGTTTCAGCAGGGCCATGCCATCGCGCGAGAAATCGAACAGCACGCGCGCATCGGCGTGGCCGACCAGCCGCTCCAGCATGTCCACCTCGCAGCCGTAGCCGACGATGGCCTGGCCACCGTTGCGCCCGGAGGCGCCCCAGCCCACGCGCCGGGCTTCCAGCACCACCACGCGGTAGCCGCGTTCGGCCAGTGACAGCGCGGCCGACAGGCCGGTGTAGCCGGCGCCCAGCACGCACACATCGGCGTGGCAGTCACCGGCCAGCGCCGGGCGCAGCGGCTGCGCGGGCACGCTGTCGGCGTACCAGCTGGCCACGTGGTCCGGGTCGGCGCGGCTCATGGCGCGGGGTGGGACGGGGGAGGGCGAACAACCTTCATGGCGACAGCATGCCAGCAACCGGGCGCAGGACGACAGCCGACAGTCTGGGCCAGCGCCGGCAGCGGTGCCGTGAGGGGCGCGGTTGCGCCCGTCGCCCGCGCGGGGATACCGTGGCCGCAGGTCATCCGAGCATGGCGCATGGTCGCGCTTCCCTGGGTGGGGCTGCCCACCGACAGCAGGCTGCTGGGCCACCATCGCTTCGCGGTGGCGGGCGAAAAGTACGTGCGCGCGCTGGCCGAGGTCGCCGGTCTCACCCCGGTGCTGTTGCCCAGCCTGCAGCCGCCGCTGCCGCCGTCGGCGTGGCTGGACCGGCTGGACGGCCTGCTGCTGACCGGTGCGGTGAGCAACATCGAGCCGCACCATTACGGTGGCGATGCAAGCTGGCCCGGCAACCCGCACGACCCCGCGCGCGATGCCAATGCCTTCGCGCTGCTGCACCAGGCGCTGGCGCGTGACATGCCGGTGCTGGCCATCTGCCGCGGCTTCCAGGAATTGAACGTGGCCCTGGGCGGCACGCTGCACGCGCGGGTGCACGCGGTGCCTGGCTTCTTTGACCACCGGGAAGACCCCGAGGCCCCGGTGGAGCAGCAATACGGGCCGGCGCATGCGGTGCAGCTGGAGGCCGGGGGCTGGCTGGCCGATTGGGCCGGCGCCCGGGCGATCCAGGTCAACTCCGTGCACGGGCAGGGCATCGATCGCCTCGCCGCCGGCTTGCAGGTGGAAGCCCGCGCCGGGGATGGGCTGGTGGAAGCGGCGCGCAGCCACGCGCATGCCTTCGTGCTCGGGGTACAGTGGCATCCGGAATGGCGCGCGGCCGAGATCGCGTTCCATCACCGCATTTTCCAAGCCTTCGGCGATGCTTGTCGCCGCTACTCCCGCAAAGCAGACCGGTCATGACCACCCGAACGCGTTCGCGCAAAGCTGCCTCCCCGTCGCGCAAAGCGGCCACGCCCTCGCGCCGTGCCGCGTCGCCGCCCGTGCCCGAGGAGAGCGCGCTGCTGCGCTGGCTCAAGGAGCGGCGCATCACCGAGGTGGAGTGCCTGGTGCCGGACATCACCGGCAATGCGCGTGGCAAGATCATCCCGGCCGACAAGTTCTCGCACGACTACGGCACGCGGTTGCCCGAGGGCATTTTCGCCACCACCGTCACCGGTGACTTTCCGGACGACTATTACGAGCTGACCTCACCGTCGGACTCGGACATGATCCTGCGGCCGGACCCGGACACCGTGCGCATGGTGCCCTGGGCCACCGATCCCACCGCGCAGGTGATCCACGACTGCTACACCAAGCACGGCGAGCCGCACGAGCTGGCCCCGCGCAACGTGCTGCGGCGGGTGCTGGACGCCTATGCCGAGCTGGGCCTGCGCCCGGTGGTGGCACCGGAGCTGGAGTTCTTCCTGGTCCAGAAGAACACCGACCCGGACTTCCCGCTGCTGCCGCCAGCCGGCCGCTCCGGCCGCCCGGAGACCGCGCGCCAGTCCTACTCCATCGATGCGGTCAACGAGTTCGATCCGATCCTGGATTTGATGTACGACTACTGCGATGCGATGAAGCTGGACGTGGATACGCTGATCCACGAGTCCGGCGCGGCGCAGCTGGAGGTCAACTTCACCCATGCCAACGCGATGGACCTGGCCGACCAGGTGTTCCTGTTCAAGCGCACCATGCGCGAGTCGGCGATGCGCCACGGGGTGTATGCCACCTTCCTGGCCAAGCCGATGGAGAACGAGCCCGGCAGCGCGATGCACATCCACCAGAGCCTGCTGCGGATCAGCGACGGCCACAATGTGTTCAGTGGCGAGCATGGCGGGGAGGATTTCAGCCCGCTGTTCGGCCATTACCTGGCGGGCCTGCAGAAGTACGTGCCGATGGCGATGGCCTTCTTCGCGCCCAACGTCAATTCCTACCGCCGCCTGGTCTTCGGCGAGGTCTCCCCGAGCAACGTGCACTGGGGTTTCGACAACCGCACCTGCGGGCTGCGGGTGCCGCTGGACACCCCGGAGAACATGCGCGTGGAGAGCCGCTTTGCCGGCTCGGACGCCAATCCCTACCTTGCCATGGCCGCCACCCTGGCCGCCGGCCTGCTGGGTATCCGCGAGCAGGGCAGCCCCACCGCGCCGATCAGCGGCAGCGCCAAGGAGCTGGGCTACGACCTGCCGCGCTCGCTGGGCGAGGCGCTGGACGGGCTGGAAGGCTGCCCGGAACTGCGCGAGATGCTGGGCGAACGCTTCTGCCGGGCCTATGTCTCGGTCAAGCGCAAGGAGTATGAGACCTTCTTCCGCGTGATCAGCTCGTGGGAGCGCGAGTTCCTGCTGCTCAACGTCTGAGCGGCCCCGCCGCCAGATCCGGCATGGCCGTGAGGGCCATGTGCTGGGAAAATGCGGGGATGCCCGTTAGGCTGGCAGCCGTTGTGCCGGTCTGGCCGGTTCCCCCACCTCGCACCTGACCTGTGGAGAGTCCGATGAAGCTGCGAATCCTCACCCTCGGCATTGCCGTATCCGTGCTCAGCGCCTGTGGCGGCGCCAAGCAGGAAGACGACAGCAAGGTGCTGAACGTCTACAACTACAGCGATTACATCGCCGAAGACACCATCCCCGCCTTCGAGAAGGCCACCGGCATCAAGGTGACCTACGATGTGTTCGACAGCGATGAGATGGTCGAGACCAAGCTGCTGGCCGGCAACAGCGGCTACGACGTGGTCGTGCCGACGCTGAACTTCTTCGGCCGCCAGATCAAGGCGGGCGTGTTCCTGCCGCTGGACAAGGCCAGGATCCCCAACCTGGCCAACCTGGACCCGGAGGTGATGAAGCGCATCGCCCAGCAGGATCCGGGCAATGCCTACGGCGTGCCGTACATGATCGGCACCACCGGCATCGGCTACAACGTGGACATGCTCAAGCAGCGCTTTGGCGGCAGCACCGACATCGCCAACAGCTGGGACCTGGTGTTCAAGCCGGAAAACATCGCCAAGATGAAGGACTGCGGGATCACCATCCTCGACACCCCGTCGGACATGATCCCCATCGCCCTGCATTACCTGGGCGAAGACCCGCACACCCAGGATCCGGCCACGCTGGAAAAAGCGGCCGCGCTGCTCAAGAGCATCCGCCCGTACGTGCAGAACTTCCACTCCTCCCAGTACGTGGGGTCGCTCGCCAATGGCGGCACCTGCCTGGTGGTGGGCTGGTCGGGTGACATCATCCAGGCCCGCGACCGCGCCGCCGAGGCCAACAACGGGGTGACCGTGGCCTACTCGATTCCGCGCGAGGGCGCCCCGCAGTGGTTTGACATGCTGGCCATTCCCAAGGATGCCAAGCACCCGGAGGCCGCCTACGCCTTCATCAACCACCTGCTGGAGCCGAAGGTGGCGGCGGCCAACACCAACTTCATCCACTACGCCAACCCGGTGACCGCGGCCACGCCGCTGGTGGACGAGGCGATCCGCACCGACCCCACCATCTACCCGCCGGCCGACGTGGCCGCGAAGATGTTCACCTACTCGATCAACACCCCGGAGGTGGACAAGCTCTACACCCGGCTGTGGACCGAGGTGAAGACCGGGCGCTGAGCGCACCGGCCTGCCCCCGCACGACGCCGGCCCCGCGCCGGCGTCCTGCTTTCCGGGCGGGCAGGGCACGTGCCCGCCTGGGCCGCTCCGTTTCCCCGGCGGGGCAGCATGACGCGGCCACCACCGGTAAAATGCGATCCTCCCCCCGTCCTGCTGCCGCGCCTGGAGCCGCTCCCCATGCCATTTGATGCCAAGCCGGAAGGCGAGGTCGTGCCGGTCCTCGAGCCGGGCTATCTGTCCATCCGCGCGCTGCGCAAGGAATTCGACGGCTTCGTCGCCCTCGACGATGTCAGCCTGGACGTGCGCAAGGGCGAGATCTTCGCCCTGCTCGGCGGCTCGGGCAGCGGCAAGTCCACGCTGCTGCGCTGCCTGGGCGGGTTTGAAACGCCCACCAAGGGCAGCATCGAGCTGGATGGCCAGCGCATCAACGAGCTGCCGCCCTACCAGCGGCCGATCAACATGATGTTCCAGTCCTATGCGCTGTTCCCGCACATGACCGTGGAGCAGAACATCGCGTTCGGGCTGAAGCAGGACGGGCTGGCCAAGGAGGCCATCCGCGCCCGCGTGGGCGAGATGCTGGAGCTGGTGCAGCTGGGCCGGCTGGCCAAGCGCAAGCCGCACCAGTTGTCCGGTGGCCAGCAGCAGCGCGTGGCGCTGGCGCGGTCGCTGGCCAAGGGGCCCAAGCTGCTGCTGCTGGATGAGCCGATGGGCGCGCTGGACAAGAAGCTGCGCTCGCAGATGCAGCTGGAGCTGGTCAACATCATCGAGACCTCCGGGGTCACCTGCGTGATGGTCACCCACGACCAGGAAGAGGCCATGACCATGGCCACCCGCATCGCGGTGATGGACGCCGGCTGGATCCAGCAGGTGGGCAAGCCCGATGAAATCTACGAGCAGCCGGCCAACCGTTTCGTGGCCGAGTTCATCGGCTCGGTGAACCTGTTTGACGGGGTGATCGACGAGGACCTGCCCGAGTACGTCACCGTGCGCACGCCGCTGTTCCCCGCGCCGATCTACGTGGCCCACGGCATCACCGGCTACGAAGGCCAGCCGGTGGCCTTCGCGCTGCGCCCGGAGAAGGTGATGATCGGCAAGGACGAGCCGGCCGGGGACACCAACAAGGCGCAGGGGGTGATCGAGGAGATCGCCTATTTCGGCAGCCACTCGGTGTACCACGTGCGCCTGCCCAGCGGGGCCAAGGTGCTGTCCAACTTCGCCAATTCGCAGCGCTGGGCCAGCGATGGGCTGACCTGGGGCGATACGGTGTGGGTGTGCTGGCGCGACAACGACGGCGTGGTGCTCACCTCATGACCGCCACCGGCTGGAAGCGCTGGCTCCCTGGCACCCGCGGCGGGGTGATCGCCGCCCCGTACCTGTGGCTGCTGCTGTTCTTCGCGGTGCCGTTCGCGATCATCCTGATGATCTCCTTTGCGCGCACCCAGGTGGGGTCGCCGCCCTACACCTGGCTGCTGGAGTACGTGGACGGGGCGTTCTCGCTCAAGCTGAGCCTGGGCAACTACGCCGCGCTGGTGTCTGACAGCCAGTACGTGCTGGCCTACCTGAGCTCGATCAAGATCGCGCTGATCGCCACGGCGTTCACGCTGCTGATCGGCTACCCGATGGCCTATGTGATCTCGCGGATGTCCCCGGCCGCGCGCAACGTGGCGATGATGCTGGTGGTGCTGCCGTCGTGGACTTCGTTCCTGATCCGCGTGTATGCCTGGATCGGCATCCTGGACCGCAACGGGCTGCTCAACCAGCTGCTGCTGAAGATCGGCCTGATCGATGCGCCGCTGCAGATCCTGTACACGCCGACCGCGGCCTACATCGGCATCGTGTACTGCTACCTGCCGTTCATGGTGCTGCCGCTGTACGCCAACCTGGTCAAGCTGGACAACCGGCTGCTGGAGGCGGCCTACGACCTCGGCGCGCGGCCCTGGCAGGCGTTCCTGCGCATCACCCTGCCGTTGTCGCGCACGGGCATCATCGCCGGCTGCATGCTGGTGATGATCCCGGCGGTGGGCGAGTTCGTGATCCCGGAGATGCTGGGTGGCCCGGACACGCTGATGATCGGGCGCGTACTGTGGGGCGAGTTCTTCAACAACCGCGACTGGCCCACGGCCTCGGCGGTGGCGATCGTGATGCTGCTGTTGCTGCTGGTGCCGATCCTGCTGTTCAACCGGGTCCAGCAGCGCGAGCTGGAAGGGAAGCTGGCATGAGCATGGTGCGCGGCAGCCGCTGGATGGGGTGGTCGGTGCTGGGGCTGGGCTTCGGCTTCCTGTACCTGCCGATCCTGTTGTTGATGATCTACTCGTTCAACGAGTCCAAGCTGGCCACGGTGTGGTCGGGCTTTTCCACGCGCTGGTACGGGGAGCTGTTCCACAACCGGCAGATCCTGGAGGCATTGTGGATCAGCCTGAAAGTGGCCTTCTGGACGGCCTGTGCGTCCACGGTGCTGGGCACGATGGCGGCGATGGTGATGACGCGGTTCAAGCGCTTCCCGGGCAAGACGGTGTTCGGCGCGTTGATCACCGCCCCGCTGGTGATGCCGGAAGTGATCCTCGGGTTCTCGCTGATGACGCTGCTGGTGGCGATGGGCGGGATCCCGGGCTTCCCGGCGCGCGGGGTGACCAGCATCTGGATCGCGCACGTGACCTTTACGCTGTCCTTTGTGACGGTGGTGGTGTCCTCGCGGCTGCAGGAGCTGGACCGGTCGCTGGAAGAGGCGGCGATGGACCTGGGCGCGGGGCGGCTGAAGGTATTCATGCAGATCACGCTGCCGATCATCGCCCCGGCGCTGGTGGCGGGGTGGTTGCTGGCCTTTACGCTGTCGCTGGATGACGTGGTGATCGCCAGTTTCGTGGCCGGGCCCAATTCGACCACGCTGCCGATGAAGGTGTTCGCCTCGGTGCGGATGGGCATCAAGCCGGAGATCAACGCGTTGGCCACGCTGATGGTGCTGGCGGTGTCGCTGGCGGCGGTGGTGGGCTGGTTCATCACCGCGCGCGGCGAGAAGCGGCGCCAGCGCGACATGCAGATGGCGTTGCAGGACAAAGGGTAGGTCGGGTCTCCAACCCACCCACGCCCGCGTCCGCGACCCCGTGTCGCACCCGCAACCGGCTTGCCGACAGATCCGGCAACATCCGGCTCACAGGCCCCGGCGCACACTGGGGGCCTGTCTTTCGGAGCACTGCGATGACCGTCGAAATCGTCAACCCCGCCACCGGCCAGGTGACCTACCGCCACGAGCTGCTCGATGCGGCGCAGATCGAACAGCGCCTGGCCGCCGCCGCCGCCGCCTTCCCGGCCTGGGCCGGGCGCAGCCTGCAGGCGCGGGGCGGCATCCTGCGCGGCATCGCCGCCCAGTTGCGCGCGCGCCAGGACGATATCCAGCAGGCGATGACCAGTGAGATGGGCAAGCTCAAGGCAGAGGCCCTGGCCGAGGTGGAAAAGTGCGCGCAGGCCTGCGAGTTCTATGCCGACCATGCCGCCGACTACCTCAAGCCGCAGCTGATCGATACCGAGGCCCAGCGCAGCTACGTGCGCTATGAACCGATCGGCTGCGTGTTCGCGGTGATGCCGTGGAACTTCCCCATCTGGCAGGTGTTCCGCTTCCTTGCACCGGCCTTCATGGCCGGCAACGTGGCCCTGCTCAAGCATGCCAGCAACGTGCCCCAGTGCGCCGACCTCATCGGCGCGGTGTGCCGCGATGGCGGCCTGCCCGAGGGCGTGTTCGACGTGCTGCACATCGACAATGACCAGGCCGCCGAGGTGCTGCGCGACAAGCGGGTCAAGGCCGTGACGCTCACCGGCAGCGAGCGCGCGGGCCGCTCGATCGCCGCCAACGCCGGCGACCAGCTCAAGAAATGCGTCATGGAGCTCGGCGGCAGCGATGCCTTCGTGGTGCTCGAGGACGCCGACCTGGACAAGACCGTGGCCGCGGCGGTGAAGTCGCGCTTCGACAACAGTGGCCAGACCTGCATCGCCGCCAAGCGCTTCATCGTGGTGGATGCCATCGCCGATGCCTTCGTGGAGAAGTTCGTGGCCGCCGCCGCCCAGCGCGTCTACGGCGACCCGCAGGACGCGGCCACCACCCTGGCGCCGATGGCCCGTGCCGACCTGCGCGACGAGCTGCACAAGCAGGTGCAGGCCAGCATCGCCAAAGGCGCCACGCTGCTGCTCGGCGGCGAGCCCGTGGCCGGCACCCATGCCGGGTACCCGGCCACGATCCTGGACAACGTGGGCCCGGGCATGCCGGCCTACGAAGAGGAACTGTTCGGCCCGGCGGCCGCGATCCTGCGCGTGCGCGACGATGCCGACGCGCTGCGCGTGGCCAACGACACCACCTTCGGCCTCGGCGGCAGCGTGTGGAGCGGCGATGCCGTACGCGCGGAGAAGATTGCCCAGCAGCTGGAATGCGGGGCGGCGTTCGTCAACGCCATCGTCAAGAGCGATGCGCGGCTGCCGTTCGGCGGCAGCAAGCGCTCCGGCTTCGGCCGCGAGCTGGCCGACCACGGCATCCATGAGTTCATGAACATCAAGACGGTCTACGTGGCCTGAGCCAACGCACGGCCGTCACCGACCAGGTAGTGCCGGCCGCTGGCCGGCTCCAGGCAATCCCGGATGTACGCGATGCTGTCGGGCATCACGGGGAGCCGGCCAGCGGCCGGCACTACCCCCCCCCGATCAGATACCGATCAAAGCCACCGCACCCGCTTGAACAACCGGTACAACCCCACGCAGACCGCGCCCACGCCGACGATCATCGCCGGGTAGGACCACGGCTGGTCAAGCTCGGGCATGTGGGTGAAGTTCATGCCATACCAGCTGGTGATCAGCGTGGGCGCGGCCAGCAGCGCGGCCCAGGCACCGAGGCGCTTGACCGTCTCGCCCTGGGCGAGCGTCACCAGCGACAGGTTCACGTTCAACGCGGTGCCCAGCATCTCGCGCAGGGTGTCGATCACATCGCTGATCCGCACCGCGTGGTCATGCACGTCGCGCAGGTACAGCTTGACCTCATCGGGCACCAGGTCGCCCTGGTAGCGCTTGATCTGCGCCAGCATGTCCTGCAGCGGCGCCACGGCCATGCGCATCTTGTTGAGCTCGCGCTTGAGCTCGTACAGGCGCACCACGGTCTGGCGCTTGTAACTGTCCGAGAAGATGTCCTTCTCCAGCAGTTCCAGCGTGTCGCGGTAGCGCTGGGTGATGGGCAGGTAGTTGTCCACCACGAAATCCAGCACCGCATACAGGCAATACGACGGGCCCATGGTGCGCAGCAGCTCCGGCTCGCGCTCCACCCGGGCGCGCGGCGCGGCATAGGACAGCGAGGCGCCATGCCGCACCGTGACCAGGAAGCGCGGCCCGAGGAAGGCGTGGGTTTCCCCGTACGCGATGCGCTCGTCCACCATCTGCGCGGTGGTGACCACCACGAACAGCGAATTGCCGTAGGCCTCCACCTTGGGCCGCTGGTGGGCGTTGCGCGCATCTTCGATGGCCAGCGAGTGCAGGCAGAACTCTTCCTGCAGCTTCAGCAGCACGCTGTCGGCCGGCTCGTACAGGCCGACCCAGACAAAGCCGTTGCCGCTCTCGATCACATCGCTGATCGCGTCCAGGCTGATGTCGTGGCGCTTGCCCTGGTCATCGTAGTGAACGCAGTTGATGACGCACGGCGGGTTGGGGGTGGCGGTGGTGCTTTCCATGGGCGATATCGTGCGTCAGCGGTCCGTGACGGAGCGGTCACGACGGCCCAGCACCCAGGCCAGGGCCAGGTGCACCGGCAGCAGCAGCACGATCCATTGCAGGTTGACCTGCGCCTGCAGGCTCAGCCAGTGCAGTACCAGGCCCAGCGACGCCAGCAGCGCCACCGCCCACAGCAGCACGCCGAACCACGCGCGCGGGGTGCGCTCGCGCAGCAGGGTGATCGCGCCGGGCACCAGCAGCAGGCACAACGGCGACAGCACCAGCAGGTTGCGGTTGGCCCACGCGGCCTGGTGCGCGCTGAAGCCCCACAGATAGGTCAGCAGCGCGCCAGCGATGCCGCAGAACAGCCACAGCGGCAGGGCCAGGCCACCCAGCAGGCGGCGGCGCTGGCGCAGCGCGAACACGCCGGCCGCGGCCAGCAGGCCGCACAGCAGCCACGGCCACCACTGGCGCGCCGCTTCCTTGGGCTCGGCGGCGATGTGGTGGTCCAGCAGCACGGTCTCGGCCATCACCAGCGGCTGGCCCTGGCTGTTGCGGGCCTGGCGCAGCGCATCGGCCAGGCGCATCGGCACGAAGGCCTCCTGCCAGCGTGACAGCGGCTGGTCGGCGAACGGCCCCAGGCCGATGTCGAAGCCCAGCCACATCCACGGCGACGGCGAGGCCAGCCGCACCGATTCGCTGCGGTAGGTGTTGCCGCGCGAGCGCCCGGACAGCTGCGAGTGCAGGCCGCCACCGAGGGCGCGGTCGATGGTGTCGCGCACCATCGTGGCGCAGTTGGCGGTGTAGTAATCGTAGTGGTAGCGCGCGTTTTCCGGCTTGGCGCGTTCGGCCAACCCGGCCGCCAGTGCCCGTGCCTGCGCCGGGGCCAGGTCCAGCCACTGGATGCTGGCGCCACGGCCGGTGCGGCGGTAGTAGGCCAGGTCCTCGTCCAGCGGCAGCGCCACCAGGTAATACATCATCTCCCCGCGGACGAAGCGGCCGATGAAGTCGGACTCTTCCGGGTCGAAGTAGCCGAAGTTGTAGGAGGTGGCCACGCCGGTGACCGGGTCCACCACCACCAGCGCGTCATGGCCGAACCGCTCGAAGAACACCTCGCCCGGCTGCATGGTGAGCACGCCGATCTGCGGGGCGGGGGCCGCCTCGACCGGCGCGGCGGCCACGGCGGGCGGCGGCACGGGGGCGGCCGCCTGTTGGGCCAGCGCCGGCATCGCCAGGCTGGCCAGGACCACCATCCACGACAGGAACAACAGGCGGCACGACGGCCACCGATTCAGCAGGGGCCGCATGGCGTGGATCAATCCTCGTTGTCCGTGTCCGCCGGCAGCACGGTCACGTGGAAGGCCTGGACGCGGCGCGCATCGGCGCGCGCCACCCGGAACACGAAGCGGTCCAGGCTGAGTTCGTCGCCGGTCTCGGGCAGGTGGCCGATCGCCTCGGTGACCAGCCCGCCGATGGTGTCGTAGTCGTCGTCGGGGAAGGTGGCGCCGAAACGCTCGTTGAAATCCTCGATCGCCGTCAGCGCATCGACCACGTACTGGCCGTCGGCCTGGATGGCGATCTGGGCGGTGTGATCCTCGGCTTCGTCATGCTCGTCGTCGATCTCGCCGACGATCTGTTCCAGCACGTCCTCGATGGTGACCAGGCCGGCGACACCACCGTACTCATCCACCACGATCGCCATGTGGTTGCGCGACAGCCGGAACTCCTTGAGCAGCACGTTGAGCTTCTTGGCCTCGGGGATCAGCACCGCCGGGCGCAGCAGCTCGCGCACGTTGGCCGGCCCGTGGTCGGCGACGACGCCGCGCAGCAGGTCCTTGGCCAGCAGCACGCCGAGGATGTCGTCCTTGTTGTCGCCGTGCACCGGGAAGCGCGAATGGCCCGACTCGACCACCTGCTTCATCAGTTCCAGGAAGGGCGCTTCCACCGGCAACGAGACCATCTGCGAGCGCGAGATCATCACATCGCCCACGGTCAGCTCGGCGACCGAAATGGCGCCTTCCATCATGCGCAGGGTATCGGCGGCGATCAGCCCATCTTCCTGCGCGGTGTGCAGGACCGCCACCAGCTCGTCGCGGGTGTGGGGTTCGCCGGAAAAAGCGGACGTCAGGCGTTCAAGCCAGCCGCGCTTCTTTTCACTGTGCTCCACGAAGGAGCTACTACTGTCGTCTTCTGACATCTCTGGAAAAAAGGCACCCGGCAGGCCGGGCGATGGCGCCAGTCTAGCAGGATGTGGGGGCCTGTCAGTGACCGTCGCCAGCCGGGGCGGCGGCGGCCGGGCCTTCGTCCACGGCCGGCAGGTCCAGGCTGTAGGGGCAGCCGGCCAGGGTCTTGCCC
>NZ_JAVWXA010000062.1:0-23309 GCF_036662295.1 Stenotrophomonas sp. | reverse complement strand
ATCCCTGGCCAGCAGCAGGTAACCGGGCGCGGCCGGGCCGGCCTTGGCAGGGGCGGCGGCTGGCACGAAGCGCAGGGGCGCGCGGCAGCCGCTGTCCTCGCAGAACAGCGCCGGCAGGGTCTGGGCGGCCGCGTGGCGCTGCTGCAGCCCGTCGATGCCGTGCACGCTGCCGTGCGAGCCGACGGCCCGGCGCATCCTGATTTCAGCCTTCATCGATGGTCACTGCGCCTGTGTTGAGCCGCACATGGTAGCCCCATCGCGCGCCGCCACCGGCCCGGACACTGGCAGCGCGGCCGCCGGTCAGGCAAGAATGGCCGCACCACAGGACGGAAAGGAGTACCGCCATGCACAACGCAATGCGGCTGGCCCTGGCACTGGCGTGCCTGGGTGGCGCACTGGCCGGGCAGGCCCACGCCCAGGTGTACAAATGCACCGGCAAGAACGGAGAGACGGTGTACGCGCAGAACCCCTGCGGCGCCGGCGCCAAGGAAGTCCAGCTCGGGTCCACCCGTGCCGCCACCCGCTCTTCCAGCGAGGTCGCCACGCGCCAGGCGGTGTTCCGCTCCACCGATCTGTCCGATGCGGCCATTGCCGAGCGCAACTGCACCGCCTCGGCCCGTTCGAACATCTATGGCCCCGTCGATGGTCGCATCGCCGGCTACCAGCGCCAGGTGGACGCGCTCAACCAGCAGTTGTCGGCCCCGCGCGAGAACCTGGCCAACGCCACCTATGATTCGGGCATTCGCGCGCAGGTGGCCAGCCTGCAGCAGTCGATCAGCGCCGAACGCCAGACCGCCGAGACCAGCCTGAATTCGTCACGCCAGCGCTGTGCCGACCAGCGTCGGGAACGTGAAGCGGCGATCGAGCGCAAGTACCAGGCCGAAGAGGAAGCCCAGCAGGCGGCAGCGCCCGCGCCGCCGGTGAAGCGCTGAGGCAAGGGCGCTGCAGCACGCAGCGCCCGGGTTGCGCCGGGCGCGTGCCGTACCGGCCCGGCATGCCGAGGCCCGCTCAGGCCCCGGCCTGCGGCGAAGGGGCGAGGGGGCGCGGCTGGCCTGCCAGTGGCCGGCGTTGGCTTACTGCAGGACCAGCGGCTTCACGTCGGCCTTGTCAAGCAGGCGCTTGGTGAAGTAGCTGTCCTTGTAGTACTTGATCTTGGCGCACAGCACCGGGTGCGGCAGGCCTTCGTACAGCACGATTTCCTTGTCCGGCCCCATCGCCTTGAGTTCCTGGGGCAGCATCAGCGCACGCCGCTCGAGCACTTCGTTGTCCGAGACCGAGCTGGACTGGCCATGCGAGCGGGTCCGCGAACGCCGCTGGACGGTGGTGTAGCCCAGCATTTCCGAATAGTCGTTGGCATCCTGCTGCTCGCGCGGGGCGTAGATGATCTGCAGCGCGTGGTTGGTGATGATCGTGCGCGACAGCTCCTTGCCGTACACCGCATCCAGCTGCGCCATCGACTGGATGATCGGCAGCAGGCGGATGTTGTAGCCGGCCATGTAGGACACCGCCTTGGAGATGATGTCCACGCGGCCGATCGAGGTGAATTCGTCCATCAGCAGCAGGCACTGGTGCTTGAGCGCCTTGTCGTTCTGCGGCAGCGTCTTGGTGTTGACGTTGATCAGCTGGCTGAAGAACAGGTTGACGATCAGGCGGCTCTCGGCAAGCTTGTTCGGCTGGATGCCCACGTAGATGGTCATGCGCTTGCGGCGCACGTCGTCCAGGCGGAAATCATCGCCGCTGGTGGCCGCATCCAGTACCGGGTTCAACCACGGATTGAGCGGCTCGCGGAAGGAGCCGATGATCGAGGCGAAGGTCACGTCCGCCTGCGACAGCAGGCCGGCGAAGGCGGTGCGCGCCTGCGCGCTCAGGAACGGCGCCTCGGCCATCTTCTGCAGGTACGGCTTGAGTTCGGTGCCATCGCCGGAGGACACCCGCAGCACCTGGCCCAGGGTCGGCTTGGGCGAGCCCGGCAGCGACTCGGCCTGCTCGAACAGGTACAGGGTGAAGGCGAGGAAGGCGTTGCGCGCCTGGCCGGTCCAGAACTTGTCCTTGTCATCGCCATCGGGGTACAGCATCGCGCCGATCGCCTGCAGGTCCGACACGCGGAACGCCGGGTCGTTGGAGACGTAGGTCAGCGCATTCCAGCGGTGAGAACGGCGGTCTTCGGCAAACGGGTTGAACAGGTAGATCTCATGGCCGATCGACTGGCGCCAGCCGGAGGTGAGGTCGAAGTTTTCCTGCTTGATGTCCAGCACCACCGCCGATTCGCGGTAGTCCAGCAGGTTGGGGATGACCACGCCCACGCCCTTGCCCGAGCGGGTCGGGGCGGCCAGGATGACGAACTGCTGGCCGGTCAGGCGCAACAGCTTGCCGTTCATCTGGCCCAGCACGATGCCGTCGTCCTTCTGCTTGAAGAAGCCCTTGCTGGCCAGGTCCATCATGCCGGCAAAGCGCGCCTTGCCGTGGATGTCGCTGTGGCTGCGCATCTTGTACATCATCACCGTGGCGGCCAGCCAGGCGATGAACATCAGCACGAAGGAAATGGCGCCGGCCGCCTTGATGCGTCCGGCATAGCGCATCACCTGCGGATGGTCCAGGTTCTTCACGTACTGGTAGTACGTGCCGAATTTGCTCGCGCCGGCATCCAGCCCCAGGAACAGCAGGGTCAGCACGCCGGAGAGGTACAGTGCCGCGATGGACAGGACCACCGCCAACACGACGGAGATGAGGATACGGGGGTTGTTCAAGGCGATTCCTTCGACTCGGACGTACGGGCTTTCTAAGCGGGCAGGGAGGATGCCACGCCGCCAGGCAGGCGGCGCGACGGGGTCACGTTTGGACTACTTGGCCTTGGGCGGGGCGCCGCTGCCATCGACCAGCAGATAGTCGTTGTTCTTGCTCCAGCGGCGCTGGTCGTCGGCCAGCTTCACGCAGGGCGTGCCGTCACACGAGGTGATCGACACCTGCTGCAGCGCCTCCAGCACCTGGGCATCCACCTGCGCGCGCTGGGCACGCTGCACGTTGTTCCAGGCGGTGTAGGCGGTGGCGCCGATGATCGCGGCCGACCCGAGCGCGATGGCGATCAGCGATTTCCACGCCAGGGCACGCATGCCGGCCGCGGCGGACACGTGCTCGCGCTGCAGCTGGTCGGCCAGCTGGCGCAGGCGGTCGCCGGATTCGGTGATCGCTTCCACGGCCGCCGGGATTTCCTGCGACAACACCTCGCGCACCGCGCTTTTCGCGCTCTGCGCCAGCTCGGCGCGGCCGGCGGCGACGCCTTGCCCCACCTCACCGGCCGCCTGGCGGAGCTCGGCGGCCGATTGCTTCTGGTCGGCGACGGCCTTTTCACACTGTTGCGTCAGGTGTCCCGCAAGCAATGCGGAATTGGTGACGAACTCTTCCATCCTTGTCTGATCCACTACACACCTGTCGAAGTCAGGGAGGCCCTGCGGGCGGGAGACGCATGTTGCCAGAATCGTATGACGAACGCCGAATTTGATGCTCATCACATCTCGTAAGAATTTCCTTACAGTATTCAGTGCTTGTTCGCACTTCGTTCGCATGGCATATTGCCATTTCGATTGAAGCTGTCTCTCAGATTTTTGAGATGTGAATTGTTCTTCACGCAACGCCCTTCACATTTCGGACTTGAACGACTCGTATCCTTCCGCCGTGCAGGTACAGTCTAGCTTCGTTGGGGAATGAAGCGTTTGCTTCGTGGTCGTTGCAGTCGAACGTGTAGTCGGAAAAGGAATTTCCAGATGATAGATGTCAAACGGGGAAGCAATAGCGGGCAGTGGTCCGCCAGGAACCTTTCAGGGCGTGGGAACCCTGTCCGGCCGCGCTTGTGCGGCATACATCAGACTGAAATCCAGTAGTGGTACGTACTGCTTGCTCCCTTCGGGGGGTGTCGGGCAGCGATCTGCTGCATTCAAAAAAAACTCGTCTACGGTGACTTCGTGAACTGCAGTAAGCCGAATAGAAATGTGATGGCCGTCGCATTACTCTCCCTGACCACCCTGCTTGCCGGGTGCGCAACGCCGCCGGCCTCCGAGCCGCGTGGCAAGTGGATGCCGGTCAACCGAATGTCCGAAACTACCCTGGCCATTCCCCTCAACCAGTCCTACGTCTACCAGGCCGCGCCGGTCGACCGCACCCTCAAGGGGCTGGTCACGCGTTGGGCCAAGGACACCGGGCTGACCCTGTCCTACCAGCACCCCAACGACTACACCCTGTACGGGCCGGTCGCCAAGATCCGCACCTCCAGTGCCGGTGAAGCGGCGGCGGCGCTGTCGGCGGCGTATGCGCCGCAGGGCGTGGTGATCACCGTGGACAACACCCGCATCACCGTCAGCGTGGCGGCGGCGTCCACTGCGGGGGCAGCGGGGGCTTCGGCCGCCGATGCCACCGACCTGTAGTCGGGGCAGCACGCATGTTCGGTAAAAAGAACACCAACTCGCCCGAGATCGACAAGGCCATCTCCCAGGGGGTGAACTTCGAGATCACCCTGGCCGAGCGGTCCCGTCGCAGCGAGCGGCGTGCCTGGATGGTGGCCTGGAGCGCCATCCTGATGTCGCTGCTGCTGGCCGGTGGCTACTTCCTGTTCCTGCCGTTGAAGGAAAAGGTGCCGTACCTGGTCATGGCCGATCCGTACACCGGTACGGCCTCGGTCGCGCGCCTGACCGGCAACTTCGCCGACCGCGACGTCACCGCCGAAGAAGCCATCAACAAGAGCAACGTGGCGCAGTTCATCCTGGCCCGCGAGTCCTACGACTCGGGTCTGGTGGGCCAGCGCAACTGGCGCACCACCCTGTCCATGGCCGGCCCGGCGGTGTCCCCGGCCTACATGGGGCTGCACGCCGAGACCAACCCCGAGCGCCCGTTCCGCCTGTACGGTGCCTCGCGTTCGGTCAACGTGCGCATCCTCAGCATCGTGCTGATCGGCGGCGGGGAAGGGCGTGGCCCGACCGGCGCCACCGTCCGTTTCCAGCGCACCGTGTATGACAAGGGCAACGGTCGTAGCCAGCCGCTGGACAGCAAGATCGCCACGATGGAATACACCTACGACAAGAACCTGCGCCTGAGCGACGAGGACCGTCTGGTCAACCCGCTGGGCTTCCGCGTGACCAACTATCGCGTGGACAACGATTTCGCGCCGACCCCGACCGCACCGGCGGCCGTGGCCTACCGTCCTGATGCCAGCGCCGCCGCACCGGCCCAGGCCGACCCGGCCGCCGCCCAGCTCGCCTATCCGGGCGCTGCACCGGCACCAGGTGCTGTCCCGGGCGCCGTCCCGGGTGCCGTTCCCGGCGCCATGCCCGGCGTCGCGCCTGGCCAGGATCCCAATGCTGCCGGGCTGCCACCGATGCCGGCCGAACAGATGAACGCACAGAGTCAACAAGGGGGAGTTGTACGATGAGTAGCCCGATGCAGGCATTCCTGCGCGGCGGCCTGGCTCTGCTGATGATCGCGGGCCTGGCGCTGCCAGCCTCGGCCAAGGTCGTGGAAGAGTACGAGTACGGCGCCGACAAGGTGTACACCGTGCGCACCGGCCTGGGGATCACCACCCAGATCGAGCTGAGCCCGCACGAAGAGATCCTGGACTACAGCAGCGGCTTCGGCGGCGGCTGGGAGATCAGCCGGCGCGAGAACGTGTTCTATCTCAAGCCCAAGAACGTGGACGTGGACACCAACCTGATGGTGCGCACCGCGGCCCATTCCTACATCTTCGAACTGAAGGTGGTGGCCACCAACTGGCGGGCCCTGGAAGACGCCAAGTCCTCCGGCGTGCAGTACAAGGTGCGCTTCACCTATCCGGCCGACACCCTGTTTGCCGTGCAGGAAGAGAAGAAGGAAGACGAAGCCTTCTCCGAGCTGAGCACCGAAGTGGTGCCCGGTCGCGACTACTACTACAACTACGATTACACCTACCGCAAGCGCCAGCCCACCTGGCTGGTGCCGGCCTCGGTGTATGACGATCGTCGCTTCACCTACCTTCGCATGGGCGACCGTTCGCGCTTCCCCAGCGGTAATTTCCCCGCGGTGTTTGCCCGTGACAGCAAGACGGGCGAGGAGTTCATCGTCAACTCCACCATCGAAGGGGACACCATCGTGGTGCACGGCACCTACGCCTATCTCGTCGTGCGGCACGGCGACAATGCAATCGCCCTGCGCAGGAGGCCGGAGCTGTGAATCAGATTCCTCCCAACGAGCATGACCACGAGCCCGTACCGGCTGGCGCCCCGTCGCCGGCGCAGGAGCCGTATGTCAACCCGTATACCCGTCGCGGCCAGGGTGCCGAGCCGGACCTGGATGGCGAATCGCCGTACCTGCGTGCCGACGACGTCCAGCGCCTGAACCGCAAGGCCCTGGCCTTCCTGGCCGCCATCGTGCTGGCCCTGGGCGCCCTGGCCATCTGGATCTTCTCCGGTGGCCTGTCGTCCAAGGACGAAGCGGTCAAGAAGGCCCCCAGCGCACAGGTGGTCATCCCGGCCGCACCGCGCGATCTGCCCGACCTGCCGCCGGAGCAGCCGATTGCCCAGGCCCCGCAGATGGTCGAGCAGCTGCCGCCGTTGCCGGTGGTGGACGACTCGCCGGAACCGATGCTGATGGGCGATGTCGGCCCGCGTCAGCCGACCCCGATGTCGCTGCTGGAGCGTCGCATGCTGGACGCCGGCGCTGCCCAGGCCGCTGCGGAGAACGCGGGCGACATGGGCCCGCAGTACCCGATGATGCCGGGCATGCCCGGTGCACAGCCGGCCGCCCCGCCGCGTCGCGCCGCCGATGGCCCGACCAGCGCCCAGCCGCTGTACAAGCCGAGCACGCTGCTGCTGCGCGGTACCTACATCCGCTGCGTGCTGCAGTCCCGCGTGATCTCCGACTTCCCCGGTTACACCTCGTGCATCGTCACCGAGCCGGTGTATTCGGTGGATGGCAAGCGCCTGCTGCTGCCGCGTGGGTCGAAGATCCAGGGCTCCTACGGCGGTGATGACATCCTCGGTGACCGCGTGGCCATCGTCTGGGATCGCATCACCACCCCGACCGGCCTGGACGTCAACATGAAGAGCCCGGGCGTGGACAACCTCGGTTCGGCGGGCAACCCCGGCTACTACAACGCACATTGGGGCCAGCGCATCGCGTCCTCGTTGCTGATCAGCATCCTGGCTGACGCGTTCAAGTACGCCGCGGCCGAGAACGGTCCGGAGACCTCGACCTACGTCAACGGTGCCGTCGTGCAGAACCCGTACGAAAGCGCCACCGCGCGCACCATGGAGCGCATGGCCAACGTGGCCATGGAGCGCAACATGGCGCGCCCGGCCACCGTGACGATCAACCAGGGCACGATCGTGAACGTCTACGTCTCCCGCGACGTCGATTTCTCGGCCGTGATCCGCTGAGTGATGGCAAGGTAATGAGCAGCGAATCGGCCACCGTCGCGAAGGTCTCCAACGACTTCCTGGATTACCAGTACCACATACTGGGAATCGGCGAGCACATGCAGTCTTCGGATGTGACCGAAATCTGCATCAACCGCCCGGGCGAGTTGTACCTGGAAACCCGCGACGGCTGGCACCGGGCTGAAGCGCCCACGCTCACCTACGAGCGTGCGCGCCAGTTCTGCACCACGGTGGTCAACGAGAGCAACACCGGCCAGCGCATCACCGATGCCGACCCGATGGTCTCGTTGACCTTCCCGACCGGGCAGCGTGCCCAGTTCGTGATCCCGCCCGCCTGCGATTCGGGGCGGGTCTCGATCACCATCCGTATGCCGGCGCGCTTCGGCAAGTCGCTGGAGCAGTACGAGGACGACGGCTTCTTCAGCGAGATCCTCGAACAGGCGCCCACGCTGAGCGACCACGACCGCGAACTGGTCGAGCTGCGCGCCCAGCGCGATTACGCCACCTTCTTCAAGAAGGCGGTGCAGTACCACAAGAACATCGTCGTCTCCGGCGCGACCGGTAGCGGCAAGACCACCTTCATGAAGTCGCTGGTCAACCACATCGGCCACCAGGAGCGGCTGGTCACCATCGAAGATGCGCGCGAGCTGTTCCTGGCGCAGCCCAACGTGGTCCACCTGCTGTATTCCAAGGGCGGGCAGAGCGCCAGCAACATCACCGCCAAGTCGTGCATGGAAGCGTGCCTGCGCATGAAGCCGGACCGCATCATCCTGGCCGAGCTGCGCGGCGATGAGTCGTTCTACTTCATCCGCAACTGCGCCTCCGGCCACCCCGGCTCGATCACCAGTTGCCACGCCGGCAGCACTTCCCAGACCTGGGACCAGCTGGCGTTGATGGTCAAGGCCTCCAACGAGGGGTCCGGCCTGGAGTTCGAGGTCATCAAGCGCCTGCTGAAGCTCACCATCGACGTGGTGGTGCACATCAAGGCGCATGCCGGCCGTCGTTTCATCACCGGGATCGACTTCGACCCCACCCGAGGGCTCGCCGAATGAACGGTCTGCAATCCACCGTCTTCGCCGGGCACGTGTTCGTGTTGCGCGCCATCGCCGCGCGCACCGCTGGAAGGAGGGATGCCTGATGTTGCCAGGTCTGGAATTGGCCGCCTGCACCGAGCTGGCCGTGCCGGCAGAGGTCATGCACCACGTGGTGCGCGTGGAATCCTCTTTCAATCCCTACGCCATCGGCGTGGTCGGTGGCCGTCTGGCCCGCCAGCCCAAGAGCCTGGGCGAGGCGCTGTCCACCACCAGGATGCTCGAGCGCGAGGGCTACAACTTCTCGCTCGGCCTGGCCCAGGTCAACCGCTACAACCTGCAGAAGCAGGGCCTGGACAGCTATGAAAAGGCCTTCGGGGTCTGCCCGAACCTGCAGGCCGGTTCGCGCATCCTGGCCGAGTGCTACAGCCGCTCCAAGCAGGACTGGGGCAAGGCCTTCAGTTGCTACTACTCGGGCAATTTCACCACCGGCTACCGGCACGGCTACGTGGACAAGGTGATGACCTCCTGGCGCGGCTCGGTCGCCGCCGCCGGCGGCAGCCCCATCCCGGTGATCCGCAACCGCGGCGGCAGCGCCCCGGTGACCCGCATCCAGGTGCCGGTGGAAAACACCGCCAGCCGCGTGCTGCGCCGGATCGAAGAGGCCGCGCTGAGTGGCGCCGGCGCCGCCCCGGCCAGCCGCACCTCCGGCTTCTCCACCGCCGCCAGCCAGGCGTATCCGCAGTCGCAGGCCAGTGGGGTCTATCCGACCTCCCAGGCCGCCGGCGTCTATCCCACCTCCAGCGCGCAGTCGGTATATCCGGCTGCCGCCGTGCCCGCACGACGGATGGGGCAGGGGGGCTCCGGTCCGGAGGCGGCGCTGCAGGCCATCGCGGCCGGCGCCCAGGGCTCGGAGGATTCACCGGTCCTGCTCCAACCCATGGGTGCGCCCCCGGTTTCACAGCCGTCGGCCGCCTCTCCCGCTACGCTGCCCTCAGGGGCGGCGGGGCGACGCTCTCCGACATCGAACCAGGCGCCGGCCGCGGGAGTCCCCGAAAGGGATGCCGCGTTCGTGTTCTAGTTCGACGTCGACTCCGGCCGATGCCCGGCCATGTAGTAAAGCGCAGTTCTCTCCTTCCACAACCACGGGGACTTCAACCCATGAAGACCGAAGCAAAGCGTAACTTCTCCTCCATCGCCCGCCGCGTTTCCTCGGCCACCGCCGCCGTCAGCCTGTTCGCGCTGCCGATGATCGCCATGGCCCAGGACGGTACCGGTGCCACCGGCAGCGTCACCAAGTTCTTCGACAACGTCAACGCGCTGCTCAACGTCGCCTCGATCGCGGTCGTCACCATCGCGGTGATCTTCGCCGGTTACCAGATCGCCTTCGCCCACAAGCGCATCGCCGACGTGGCCCCGGTCCTGATCGGTGGCTTCCTGATCGGTGCCGCTGCCCAGATCGCCAAGATGCTGCTCCCGGACGACGTGACCAAGGCCGCCATGGTCGTTGCGGAAACCCTGATGCAGTATGCATAAGAACGCGTTATTTCGCGGTTGCACGCGCCCGGCCATGTTCATGGGCGTGCCGTACCTGCCTTTTGCCATGGCAGCGGGCGCGTGCATTCTTCTTACGTTCTACATCGACATGTTCTGTCTGCTGCTGTTGCCCGTGGTGATCATGGTCATGCGGCAGATGGCACGTCGGGACGAAATGATCTTCCGCCTGCTCGGACTGCGCCTGCAGTTCCGGTCCAAGGTACGGAACATCAAGCACCATAACGGCATGTGGGTGTTCACACCCAACAGCTACCGCAAGTCGCTCGAAGAATCCTCCACGGACTAGTCCAATGCTGGCCCCAGATACCCCGATCGCCGATTTCATTCCGCTTTCCTCGCACGTCTCACCGACGGTCGTCAAAACGACCGGCGGCGATTTCCTGATCATCTGGCGCCTGGATGGGTTGCCGTTTGTCGGGCGTGAGGAATGGGAGTTGGAGCACAAGCACAACACCTTCAACCGGATGTTGCAGACCCTGCGTGCGCCTGATTTTGTGAACGTCGCATTCTGGGTCCATGACATCCGTCGGCGGGGCAAGGTCGAGCTGCGCAGCTCGTACAAGCATGTCTTCAACCAGCAGCTGTCGGATGAGTATTTCCGTCGGCTCAGCTCCGAGAAGATCATGCAGAACGAGCTGTACCTGACGATGCTGTATCGGCCGATCGTGTCGGGCAAGAAGTTCGTCGAGAAGTCGACGAACATCGAGCGCCTGCAGTCCGAGCAGGATCAGTCGGTAGGCAAGATCATGGAGCTGGCCGGCAACGTGGAAGCGGTGCTGAAGGACTATGCACCGGTCCAGTTGGGCATGTACGAGGAAAAGAACGGCGTGGTGTTCTCGGAGGTGCTGAGTTTCCTCGGCTACCTGTTGAACCGGGTCGATGAGCCGGTGCCCGTCCTGCGGGCACCGGTTTACGACTACCTGCCGGTGTCGCGCCACATGTTCTCCGCCCGCTCGGGCGATTTCGTGATCAACGCACCCGGTGGCAAGAACCACTACGGCGCGATCCTGAACATCAAGGAATACACCGACGCCACCTATCCCGGCATCCTCAACAATCTGAAGTACCTGGATTTCGAGTATGTCATCACCCATTCCTTCAGCCCGATGGGCCGACAGGATGCGCTCAAGATCCTCGAGCGCACCAAGGGCATGATGATCTCCTCCGGCGACAAGGCGGTCAGCCAGATCTCGGAAATGGATTACGCCATGGACCAGGTGGCGTCCGGCAACTTCGTGCTGGGCGAGTACCACTTCATCCTGGCGCTGTATGCCGAGGACCAGAAGTCGCTGGCGGTCAATCTCGCCACCGCGCGCGCCGAGCTGTCCAACGCCGGTTTCGTGTCGGCCAAGGAAGACCTGGCGGTCTGCTCCTCCTTCTATTCGCAGTTGCCGGGCAACTGGAAGTACCGCACCCGCGTGGCCAATGTCAGTTCGTTGAACTTCCTGGGCCTGTCGCCGCTGCACAACTTCGCTACCGGCAAGCGCGACAACAACCCGTGGGGCCAGTGCCTGACCGTGCTGCAGACCACCAACGGGCAGCCGTACTACTTCAATTTCCACGCCACCCACCCGGCCGAGAATTCGCTGGGTGAGAAGGCCATCGGCAACACCATGGTGATCGGCAAGTCCGGTACCGGTAAGACGGCGTTGATCAACTTCCTGCTCAGCCAGGTGCAGAAGTACGACCCGTCGCCCACCATCTTCTTCTTCGACAAGGACCGCGGCGCGGAGATCTTCGTGCGCGCCTGCGGCGGCAACTACCTGGCCCTGGACAACGGCGAGCCCACCGGCTTCAACCCGTTCCAGTGCGAGAACACCGACGCCAACGTCCAGTTCCTGGGCGACCTGGTCAAGGAGCTGGCCGGCAAGGTCACCTACTCGGCACGCGAGGAAGAAGACATCTTCCGCGCCGTGGAGAGCATGCTGGACATGCCCATGCAGTTCCGGACCATGACCAACTTCCAGAAGAGCCTGCCCAACATGGGCGACGATGGCCTGTATGCGCGCATGCGCAAGTGGACCAACGGCAACACGCTCGGCTGGGTGTTTGACAACCCGGTGGACATCATCGACCTGGAAAAGGCCAACATCATCGGCTTCGATTACACCAACGTAATCGACAACGTCGAGGTGCGCGTGCCGGTCATCAACTACCTCCTGCATCGCCTGGAGGAGCTGATCGACGGCCGCCCGCTCATCTACGTCATGGACGAATTCTGGAAGATCCTCGACGGCGGTGGCGCGCTGAAGGACTTCGCCAAGAACAAGCAGAAGACCATCCGTAAGCAGAACGGCCTGGGCATCTTCGCCACGCAGAGCCCGGAGGATGCGCTGGCCAGCGACATCTCCGCCGCGCTGATCGAGCAGACCGCCACGCTGATCCTGCTGCCCAACCCCAATGCATCCCGCGAGGAATACATGGAGGGGCTGAAGCTGACCGAAGCCGAGTTCGAGGTGGTGGTCAAGCTCGACGAGCGCTCACGCAGCTTCCTGGTCAAGCAGGGCCACGGCTCCACCGTCTGCCAGCTCAACCTGCGCGGCATGGACGACGCCCTGGCGGTGATCTCGGCCAGTACGGACAACATCGAAATCATGGATCGGATCGTCAGCGAACAGGCCGAACGGCTTGAAGTTGACCGCTCCGATCTGACCCCGGAGCAATGGTTGGAAGCGTTCTATGCAAATCGCAAGGGATCCGGCCGCGGCGGCAGTGAGCGCAAGGAAGGATCCGAGCGCAGACGGGCCGTAACGCGCTGATATCCCGGTATGCATTGGCTGTAAAACCCAGATCAGAGACTAGTGGAGGTGGATCATGGCATCCCAGGCAACTCGTAATCGCAAGACCGCGCTGAACTTCGACCACGCGTGGGCCCGCATGTTCGGCAACGCTCCGGTGCTGCCGAAGGCCAACCGGTGGATCGTCCTGTCGCTGGCCATCGCCTCGCTGATGGGCGCCGGCGTGGCGATGGCGGCGTGGGAGGTCAACGACTCCAAGACGCAGCGCAAGCTGGATGACAGGCTTGGCAAGGACGGCACCGTCACTGGCCAGCTCAAGGACATCAACACCAAGCTCAACATGAGCCGCCGTCAGAGTGATCAGACGCCGGCGATGGTGGCCGAGCCGACCGGCGATGAGAAGCTGGACAAGACCAAGCCGGGTGCGACGGTGATGTCGCTGGAGAGCCTGTGCGTCAAGGGCGCCGATACCCAGCTGGCCAAGCACCAGCTGGAACTGTGCCAGGAGATGGCGAAGACGGAGCTGGCCAAGTATCGCTTCTCCATGCGCATGTTCGAGCGCTCCAAGGAAAACTACGATCGCCTGAAGCAGATCCAGGATCGCCGTCGGCAGCTGTCTGCCACCGACTACGCCAATCTTGAGTACAACACCAACGAACTGTTGGCACTCACCGCGTTGATGGACAACGATCGCGATCGTTACCAGACCTACATGGCCGCCTACGATGCCCGGGTGCAGCATATCCAGAACACCCAGATTGCCCTGACGCGCAATGCGCTCAAGGGCGGCGGCAGTGGCGGGTTGTCGGGCATTCTCAGCGGCGCGGCGTCGGCGTTCTAACAGGGATCGGGGAAATTTATGCTGCTCTTCGCTATGCCATTCGACCCGTCTGGCTTTGTCCAGTGGGCGTTCTTCGCTGGTCTCTTCGAGCTGGTGAACGGCGAGATCGAGTCGTTCCAGGGCGACATGCTCGGCCGCGCCACCAGCTGGGTCAGCGGCGTCTCGCTGACCTTGCTCACCCTCTGGGTGCTGATGCAGGGCTTCATGATCATCACCGGTCGCAGCCGTGAATCGCTGATGTCCCTGGTCGTGGGCTCGCTGCGTGCGTTCCTGATCGTCATCGCCGCCACGTCGATGTCGTTCGCGGGCACCAATGTGACCAAGTTCCTGACCGATTCGCTCCCGCAGGAAATCCACAAGGTGGTGACCGGCAAGAACGACAAGGTGGAAGACGCGATCGATGAAAACCTGAAGATCATGGGTTTCATCTTCACGCTGATGGATGCGTTGCCGACCGTCAGGGACCAGGAGAACACGGACAAGCAGGCCAGCACCACCGCTTTGATCGGTGTGGGTATCGCCGGTCCTTCGGTGATCGGCGGCGCCATGCTGCTGCTGTACAAGATCGGTCTGGTGCTGTTCGTTGGCTTTGCGCCGATCTTCATCCTGTGCCTGCTGTTTGACCAGACCAAGGAATTGTTCAAGCGCTGGTTGATGTACGGCATTGGCACCATGTTCTCGATGGCGGTGCTGTCGTTCATGGTGTCTGTAGCAACCAAAGTGGTCGCGATGTCCGCCGCTTTGATGATTGCCGCGTACTATGCCGCTTCCAACCCCGACTCTGTGGTCGGAGGGGTAATGGGCGCATTGGGCTTCGGTCAGGGCATCAGCTCCGCTGCGGTGCAGCAGGGCGGGGTTGGCCTGCTGATGTCGGTGCTGATGGTCATGTCTCCGCCGATGGCGGCGATGTTCTTCAACGGCACCCTGGGTTCATTTGCGGCTAACTCTAGCTTCGGTAACTTGGGTCGTAACAGCACTGGCCAGAAGTCTGACTTCCAGCAAGATTTTGTCGGTTCCGACAAGCTCGGAAAGGGAAAGCAGCAAGGAATTCCGTAAGTGCTGCGTTCTAACGTGAGAGTTAAGGCCATCAACAATTGATACGGGTGAGCGCCATGAGAATCGCAGTTTCACTTTTCGGTTTGGCGGTAGCGTTTGGCGGCGCCGGATTCGCGTCGGCGCAGCAGCCCCAGCCCGGTTCAACTGCATACAATAGCGTTTACCTCCCTGCACACGGGGTGGGCGATACCAAACGCCCGAATTCAGTTCGTTGGGGGGCTTTGGCTAGAACGGACAAGGGAGCCTTAGGCTGGACAGTTGATGGTGAATCAGAGGACGACGCCAGGGAGAGGGCGTTGAAGGAGTGTGCCTCCCATTCTGGCGATGCATGCAGGGTGGTATTTACGTACTTCAACGGTTGTGCGGTTTTCGCTGCGGGTCCCAACGCGAGCACCTGGTCAAGTGCGGGCGGCAAGAGCTTGGCATGGCACCGGAAAGAGGCTCTGAAGGATTGCGGAAGTGGATGCACCGTTCGCCGCGAAGGATGCGCTTTGCCGGGTCGATGATGGGCCCGGTGCTCCCCGGGGTGATTGCTCCGATGTCTTTCTTCAGGTTGAGGGGCCAGTTAGGTCCTAGGCGACTGAGAATCGATAAGCCGGCCAAGAGGGCGTCCGGCGAGCGTTTTGTGGATCGAGCACGATAGGTCGGCATAAACACTCAAGTTCTTCCAGCTCATGAGGCCGTTGGGCAGTACACGATTTCGGCCTGTTGGGAAGCACTTGCGCTCGAGAAGGGGCGGTAGTTGGGGCTGGAAAGATGACGCTAGTGGTAAGGAAGAGGGGGAGGCGGGTGCCCTTTAGCTCTGAAAATCCGGTTGCGGTCTTGGTTGCGAGGTCGCGGGATCATTTAAAGACTCCTGCGCGGCCTTGGCGGCAGGGACAGGTATGCATGGCGCGTCCTTTAGAGCTCATGCTGGACAGAGCCGCTCCAAGACCAGAAGAGAAGCCATCAAACTCTGCGGCGTAGCGGACCGTGAGATTATCCGCGAAGGTTGCAGCGTGCCAAAGCGTTGAGAGTTGATGCTCGAGAGTCGGCGTAGAGCCATTGTGTGCTGTCGCTTCCTTGAGTCTCAACGCAAATGGCTTTGCAGGCTGCGTAGCCGCCCAACAGCCTGGCTCGTTCACTGCAACGCCCAAGTGCATCCGGATCCTCGTGTCGGTGCGAGGAGCGCCGGCCAGTTGGATCTCGATGGCGCGGCTGCCGTTCACGACATGTCGCGCTGCGAAGGCGGTCGCAGTCTCTTCAGTTGTCATGATGGCGGTTGACTGCGTGCCCATAAGCCCTAATTCCTCGGGCGTAGTTCCGTCTGGTCTCCTTGGCTTCGGTCAGGTCTCGGGTTCCGCAGCGATACGGCAGGAAGGCAGGGCTCGCTGAGGCGTTTAGCAATCAGCGAAGTGGAAGGTTCGCTCAGCACAGCGTGCGGAGCGGGGGCCAGACCCGTGCGACGACGTTGACCGAGTGCCGTGCCAAGAGGGGTGGCCACTGCTTACGACGTGATCGCCAATGCCTGCGCATGCTTGCCAACGGCCGCCACGGTCACGCCATCGCTGATGCGCCGCCTGCCAAACGCATCCTGGTGGGAGCAAGCGCGCTAGGAGCGACGGGTATGCTTGAGATCCGTTACCCTTTCGTTTTCTATAGTGCGCTACGCATCAGCCGCGTTCTACGCGCAAATAGGGAGAGCTCCAATGCAGAGTACGTACAAGGGTAAGGTTTTGGCATTTGTTGCACTGGCCTCCATAGCTACCATCGCAAATGCGCAGCAGCCAGGCTCTGTTGAGTACAACACCGTCTTTCTTCCAGCACATGGTGTCGGTGATACGGTGCGAGCGTCCCCGCGCGATCGCTGGGGGCGCTTGCTTCCGGCGACGGTAAGATTCTCGGATTTGTCGTTGGCACTAAAGGAAAGGCCGAGGCAGAGGATGTGGCGCTGGAGGATTGCGCGGCCAACGGCGGAAAGAATTGCAAAGTAATAACGACGTTTGTCAACGCTTGCCTGGCTGTTGCAGCCAAACCCGGCAAGGCAAAGTGGGTAAGCGATGATTACAGTTCGCGTGTTTTAAACGCGATCAAGGCGGAGGCCATGGAAGATTGCGGATCGGATTGCGAGATCGTTCGCCAAGGTTGCGCGGAACCGGCGCGGCGATAGGCTGTTCGTGTTCCCATCCTTTGTTCGCTTATCCGTCGAACCTGGACAAGTGTTCTCAGACGTAGTTCGCCTGTCTCGGATATAGTGCCGAAAGCCCTTGGGTCGAGGCATTGAGTGAATGAAAGCCATCGTGATGATGAAACGTTTCTTCCTGGCCGCAACAGTAGTCCTCTGCGGGCTGTCAACGCCCGCGGTTGCGCAGCAGGCGGGTACAGCTGATTACAACAGGGTCTACTTGCCGGGTCATGGCGTTGGAGACACTGTTTCCGGGAGGATCTTCTGGGGTGCAATAGCGTTTGGGGACGAGCGTAAGACGATTGGGTTTGCTTTGAATCAGCCTAACAGGCGAGCTGCAGTGAAGGCGGCGCTCCGCGAGTGCTCTGCCAATGGAGGGCGAAAGTGTGTGCCCGATCTCACGTTCTACAATGCGTGCGCCGTCATTGCCATGGGCCCGGGCCGTACCAAGGCAATCAGCAACGACGCTGAGACGCAGACGCTGGAATCGCTTCGAGAGGAGGTCATGGATGATTGTGGCAGCGACTGCAGGATTGTTCGGCAAGGGTGCGCTACAGGGCAGTGACGGGGCATAGGATCAGGCGCAGTCACGCGATCAACGCGAATGGAGTGGCAAATTGCATCTAAAGTCAGCGTTGGCAGGGATGTTGCTCTGCTGCGGAAGTCCGGCCATGGCGCAGCAGCCGGGAACTGTCCAATACAACACAGTCCTTCTGCCTGCACACGGCGCAGGCGACACTCAACGGGCAGGCGCGACTCGCTGGGGGGCGCTGGCCAGGACCAGTGGTGGAGCCCTCGGCTGGACGGTCGATGGCGAGTCGAAGGAAGGTGCAGAAGGTCGAGCGCTCACGGAATGTGCCTCAATCAGCGTCGAACCTTGCCGCGTCGTCTTTACGTTTTTCAATGGCTGCGCAGTGTTTGCGGCCAGTCCTCAGGCGAGCACATGGTCCAGTGCTGGGCGCAAGAGCCTGGAGTGGCATAGAAAGGCCGCGCTGAAAGAATGCGGCAGCGGATGCACCGTTCGACGCGAAGGATGCGCGCTGCCGAAGCGTTAGGGCTGCCTTCCGTTTGATGTAATGTCGCGCTGAGCGCGAGACCCCGCCTGTGAATCACCGGGCGGCCGAGCAGCGCTGGCGTGGCAACCGACCCCGCGATGACCCCACGGCCTTCACATCCCCCGCGCTACAAGGGCTTGGCCTCACGCACTGGCATGGGGTAAGCTCGGATCTCAACACGAAGGCGGGGCCTGGCCCCGATGCACTTTCGAATTGACCGCCCTGTAAAAGACTCAAGGATTGAGTCCGGTTGACGTTCAACGGCCCCCTCGGCCGTCACTCACCTATGGAGCCAATGATGGCTGTTACACGCGTGACTGGGGATTATCTTGACCCCGCTGCCGAGACTCGGCCCCGCCGCCCTCGCCGCAATCTGCTGCAACCATCACATTTTCACCTGCCCGCTACGCGGGATGATTGGCGCTGCATGGCGCCGTTTGGGGACGGCGATGTGCCTTTCCCTTCGCGTAACCCACCAGATTCCCGGCTGTCTGCTAGCGGGACAGAGCGCGTACGCGACGTAATGTCATCACAAGGTAATCACGCCTCGCCATGACTATGCCGATCATCGAGAAATCGCCACGATCCTCGCGCCTGCGCATGCAGCAGTTTGCCGTGGCCTGCGCGCTGATCCTTCCCATCGCTGCCTGTACCGGGCAAAACAAGACGGCCGTCCCCATGAATGCATCGCTGCAGACCTCCAATGACACGCCGCCGCTGCGCACGCTCAATCCGGCCCCCCAACGCGCCTTCGAGGTGCGGGTGACGCTGGACGGTGCGCCCGGTCCGTTCGCCACCGCCAGCGCGGTGGCCCAGTACGACGTCACCAACGAAGCCGAGTGCGGCCAGAAGGATGAACTGGCCGGCGTGTTCCTGAGCATCACCAGCAATGAGACGGTCGCACTGAAGCGCGTGTCCGATACCGAATATGCCGGGGTGGTGTACGTGGACGGCATCGTCGACGAGGACTATTACGGCCGGGGCGTCTGCCATTGGGCGCTGACCGAGGCGCGCGTGGTGCTGCAGGCCGGCAAGGATGCGGCCGACACGCGTTTTGTCGCCGATCTGCCAGCGGCCTCCGTCCTGGGGCAGGGCAGCCGCACCCGCTACTTCTGGAACGGTTACTACCCACGTGCCGAGATGGCCGGGTTCCGTGAGTTCGGCAACGCCGACCTCGCCTCCGCGCAGGGTCGTCAGGCCGAGGACCAGCGCGAGGCATTCTTCAGCGTCACGCTGGCGGCCAGGGAGATGACCCCATGACGGTTCCCTCACAGGAGTACGCGGGGCTGGCAGCCCATTCCTACCAGGATCTCAAGGTAGGCCGGCGCGGCCCGGACGATGAGGAAAAAGTCGTCATCGAGGGCACCCAGTACCGGGTCATCGAGCACGCCAACAATCCGCGCACCGGTTACCAGGGCACGATCTACCAGAAGGTGGATTCCGGTGAGATGGTGGTGGCGCACCGCGGCACCGAAGAGGTCTGGAAAGACGGCATCGTGGCCGACGGCTCGATGGTGCTGGCGCGCACCAATCCGCAGGCCGACGACGCGGTGGCCTTGACCGGCCGGGCGCTGCAGTACGCGCGCACCTACAGCAGCGTCAATCCGCCGGAAGTGACCGTGACCGGGCATTCGCTGGGCGGCACGCTGGCCCAGGTGAGCGCGCATCACTACGACCTGCGCGGGGAGACCTTCAATGCGTACGGCGCGGCCAGCCTGGATCGGCGCGTTCCCGAGGGCCCCAACGACCGCATCGTGAACCATGTGATGGCCGCCGACGTGGTCAGCGCCGCGAGTGGCCACTACGGGCAGGTGCGGACCTACGCGACGGAGCAGGAAATCAAGGTGCTGCACCAGTCGGGGTATTTCGAGAACCGGTTCGTGGACTTCCTCACGCCCGATCTGCCGGTGGTGGCGGCCGCGCGCTCGCTGGGCTCGCACAGCATGCACAACTTCCTGCCCGTCGATGGCGATGGCAAGCCGGACCGCTCGGTGCTGCAGGACCCGGCCGCTGCCGAGCGCGCTTACGACTCGCGGCACGCGATCGACAACTATCGTGGCGATGTGCAGACGCTGCGCCGCGGGTTGACGATGGGGGTGCGTGGCCCCGTCGGCCTGATCGAGGATGCGGTGGACCACATGCGCGGGCCGCTGCCGGCCGGCGAGCCGGCGCGCGCGCAGCAGGCACGCGAGGCGCATGGCACCGGCGGCGCGGTGTCCTTCGCCGCGCCCGAAGCTGCGGAGCCGATTCGCGTGGAGACCCCGCACGACCATGCGGCGCGGCTGCTGGAGGGCGCGCGGGCGGGCAATCCCGATGAGCTGCGCGCGGCCACCGCCAGCCTGCAGAATTCCGAGGCCGGCCTGGCCTGGCAGCAGCGTGTGGAGGCCCAGACGCAGGCGATCAGCCAGCGCGAGGCGGCCCCGCAGGCAGCCCCGCCGGTACAGGACGCGGGTCGCTTCGCATGAGGCTGACCGGGCCGGGCAGGGTGCACCGATCGATGGAGGATGCATGAAAAAGGCAAAATTGGCGCTGTCGGCGATGGTGGTTGTTATGCTTGCCGGGTGCGGCCAGCAGGACGGCAACGCGGCGGCACGTGCGTCGAAGGCGGCTGTCGGAGCACAGCCCGCCGTGGAACATCAAAAGGACCAAGGTATGACTGCGCTCAAGCCGCCCTCTCCCGATAGCATTCTGTATCTGATCTACCAGCGTGACGGCGATGGGGCGTTCACGTATGAAGTGGATGGCGGGGTCATCGTGAGTTACTGGTACGGCCTGGCCTTCGATCTGAAGGGCAAGCATTACTTCACCGGTTTCACCACCGGCACCGAGGGCGAGGAAGGCCCCGGTTCGGAGGGCGGGATGGAGGAGCCGGGGCACGTGGCCATCGGCCAGGCCACCTTCGTGCAGGGCGGCGATGCCGCCAAGCCGACCTGGTCGCAACTGGAGACCGACGGCTACGTGGGCGAGTTTGGCGCCAACGACCAGGGCGATCCGGTCGATACCACGCGCAAGGCGCAGTACGAGGCGACCGAGGATGGCCGGCTGGTGCTGGCGGTGCCGACGCGGCGCTTCGCCGATGGCGTGGCAACGGCCTCCTTCGCGCTGTTCCTGTTCGACCCGGACAATGTGGACGCGCTGTCGTTCCGTCGCTGGGGCTACCTGGGCTCGATCGCGGCCGGCAGCGATAATTCGGCCGCCTGCGACGAGGGCCAGGTGATGCCCTGCGCGGTGAGCACCGGCACGCTGGCCTTTGGCCCGCCATCGGCCTCGGGGTTGCCTGTGCTGACCGTGGCGCTGGCCGGCAAGGAAATTGCCGGCCCCGGCAAGCTGCGCGAGCTTGGGCCGACCGATGGCCTGACCTATACTTTTAACGCGAAGGCGGGGCGTTACCAGCCCTGATAAACTTTCGAGTTGACCGCTCTGTAAATGACTCATGGATCGAGTCCGGTTGACGTCCTGCGGCCCCGTGGCCGCACTTCATCTGAGGAGCCAATGATGGCCAGCACCAACGACAGAGGCGAGATTCTCGATGTCATCGAGCGTCAGGCAGAGCGCAGTGGGATTCCGCGTGAGGATTTCCTGCGGTTTGCCTATATCGAAACCGGCGGCAACTTCAATGCCACCGCACACAATACCGGCAGCGGTGCCAAGGGCCTGTTCCAGTTCGTCCCGAGCACGGCCGCCGAATTCGGCCTGACCGGGCGCGAGTTCGATCCGGCCGCCAACACCGAGGCGGCCGCCTCGCTGTATGCGCGCAACCGCACCCAGATCACCGACCGCCAGGCGCAGACCGGCCATGCGTTCCTGTCCGGGGCCGACCAGCCCAACGGGCTGGACATGTACCTGGCCCACCAGCAGGGCGGCGGCGGGTATGCCTCCATCCAGCGCGCCATCGCCACCGGCGAATTCTCACGCGACGACACCCGCAACAACATCCTGGGCAACGTCAGCTCGCGCGATTTCGAACGGGTCACCGGCCAGCCGTTTGCCTCGATCCGTGACATGAACGATCGCGACCTGGCGACCTCTTTCACCCAATACTGGAACACCAAGTACGCCGCCATCGAGATTGCCGACCGCGGCATCACCGCCTCGGCACCGGCGCCGGCCGCCCGCGCCGCGGCAGTGGCCGCGCCGCTGGCCGACGGCGTGCTGCAGCGGGGTGAGCGTGGCGAGGACGTGCGGGCCCTGCAGGAATCGCTGAACCAGATGGGGTTCCGTGACGCCCAGGGCAACGCGCTGGAGACCACCAGCGGGATCTATGGCCAGCACACCCAGGAAGCAGTCCGTAGCTTCCAGGCGGCCAATGCGCTGGCACCCAGCGGCAACGCCGATGCGGCGACCCGCGAAGCGCTGGCCGCCCAGCAGGCGCAGCCGGCGAGCGGGCGCAATCGCCCGGCCGAGCCCGAGACCCGGCGCGAGGCCGGCATCGCCTGGCCAGCGCCGGGCAATGACCGCATCAACGAGGCTGACAAGCCGCGCGAGGGGCGTGGCGAGTTCGGCACCGCGCGCAGCGGCGGGCGCACCCACGGTGGTATCGATATCCAGGGGGAGGTCGGCGACCCGATCGCGGCGTTCGCCGGTGGCACGGTAACGGTCACGCCGAACAATCGGGCCGCAGGCAATACCGTGCGGATCACCCACGACGACGGCTCGGTCACCAAGTACTTCCATCTGGACAAGATCCAGGTCAGCAACGGCGACCGGGTGGAGGCGGGCCAGCAGATCGCGACCATGGGGCGTACCGGCAATACGCCGGCCCAGGGCGATACCCATCTGCACTTCGAACTGTGGCGCGATGGCCGCAAGGTCGACCCGCTGCCCGAGCTGCGCGGCAGCGACCGTGGCGCCAGCGCCGAAGCGCCCGCGCGCGCGGCGGCCGGCGAACGGCCGGCCACCTTGCGCGTCGGGGCCCATGGCGCCGGCGTAAGCGCGCTGCAGGACCAGCTCAATACGCTGGGCTACAAGGATGCGGCCGGCAAGGCGCTGGCCAGCGACGGCCACTTCGGCCCGGCCACCCGCGATGCCCTGCTGGGCCTGCAGCGGGCGGAGGGGATCAAGGCAGACGGTATCGCTGGACCGGAGACATGGGGCAAACTATCCGAACTGGCCCGTGGTGCCGACAAGGCCGGGGACAGCCGGTCGGGCGCGGCGGAAGGGCATGCACCGACCACCGGGTCGTCCAGCTTTGTCGAGCGGATGTTCGCGGCGGTGCGCAATCCGGAAAGTGGCTCGGTGCAGAAGGTCATCGATGACTTCGCCTCGACGATGAAGAGCCCGCAGTGGGAGTCGCCGGCTCCGCCGATGGAGCAGGTCAACCCGGACCCTGGCAAGGGCACCCCGGACCCGCAGCGGTAAGCAGGGCGCGCCTGGCCGGCAGATAGGCCGGCCAGGGCGCGATACGTCGGTTTGGGGACCGGCGGAGCAGGTGAGGGCAGCCGTAACGTAGTCGGCTTGATCATCCAACCAA
>NZ_JAVWXA010000061.1:0-23318 GCF_036662295.1 Stenotrophomonas sp. | reverse complement strand
AGGGCGTGTAGGCGGTGTTGCCCAATGCGGCGCAGCCCTCGCGCCGGGTTCAGCTGCTGCTGGCGCACCTGCGCCAGCAGCTGACCGGTTGAATCAGGGCCGGGCACCCCTGCCCACGGGGTGCCACGGCCAATGGTCGTGGCACCCGGTAGATACCGACCGTCGGTCGGTACGCCTGCGTCAGCGCACGACCTGTTCGTCCAACACGAACGGGGTGGTCTGCAGCGGCTCGTTGGCCGAGCGCGACACCTGCAGTTCGTAGCGGCCTTCGGCGATCTTCCACTGCTTGGCGGCCGTGTCGAAGCTGGCCAGCGTCTTGGGCTCGGCCTCGATGCGGATCCGGCGCGACTCGCCCGGCTGCAGGGTGACCTTCTGGAAACCGATCAGGCGGATCGGCGTCGCGCTGCCTTCGGGCATCTTCAGGTACAGCTGGGCCACGTCCGCACCGGCCACCTTGCCGGTATTGCGCACGTCCACGGTGACCGACAGGCGCTGGCCCATCGCGGTGGCGCTCAGGTTGTCATAGGCGAAGGTGGTGTAGGACAGGCCATGCCCGAACGCGAACTGCGGCGTCAGCCCCTTGGCGGCAAACCACTTGTAGCCGACGTTGGCGCCTTCGATGTCGTAGTCGATGGTGTCATCGGGCTTGTGCTTGGGATTGAAGCCCAGGCCGTTCACTTCCGGTCGCGGCAGCTGGCTGGCATCCACCGGCCAGGTCACCGGCAGGCGGCCGGACGGATTGACCTTGCCGGTCAGCAGCGCGGCGATGCCTTCGCCGCCGCGGATGCCCGGGTACCACGCCTGCAGCACCGCCGGCACCTGCTGCAGCCACGGCAGCTCGACCGGGCCGTTGGTTTCCAGCACCACCACGGTCTTCGGGTTGGCCTTGGCCACCCCGGCGATCAGTGCGTCCTGGTTGTCGGGCAGCTTCATGTGCGGCAGGTCGACCGACTCGGCCGACCACTGCGTGGCGAACACGATGGCCACGTCGGCTGCCGCGGCCGCGCGCGCGGCCGCGGCCACGTTGCGGCCATCCACGTAGGTGATCTCGGCATCGGGACGCTCGGCGCGCAGGGCCTCCAGCGGCGAGGACGGGTGGAAGATCACCGGGCCCGGCCAGGTGGTCGGCAGCACGCCCGGCACCGCGTTGGTGCCCTTTGCCGTCCAGCCCACCATCGAGGAACCACCGCCGCCGATCACGCCCTTGTCGGCATGCCCGCCGATGATGACGATGCGCTGCACGTCCTTGCCCAGCGGCAGCACGTTGTCGGCATTGCGCAGCAGCACGCTGCCCTCTTCCACCGTGCGCTGCGCGGCGGCGAAACCGGCCGCGTCGTCGATCGGCTGGTGCTGCGGCGGCAGGTCGAAATTGCCGTTGGCGAACATCGCACGCAGGATGCGCGCGACCATGTCGTCCAGGCGCGCACGCGGCACCACGCCGCCATTGACGGCCAGGCGCAGCGGTTCGTCGAAGTACACCGCCTTGTCGAACACCTCACCGGCCGACTGCTGGTCCAGGCCGGCCAGCGCCGCCTTGGAGCCGCTGTGCACGCCGCCCCAGTCGGACATCACGAAACCGGGGAACTTCCACTCCTGCTTGAGCACCTGGTTCATCAGGTAATCGTGTTCGCAGCCGTAGATGCCGTTGATGCGGTTGTAGGAGCACATCACCGAGCCGGGCTTGCCGATGTCCAGGGCGATCTCGAACGCCAGCAGGTCCGACTCGCGCATGGCCTGCTCGCCGATCTGCGCGCTGTGGAAATTGCGCGCGGTTTCCATGTCGTTGAGCGCGAAATGCTTCATCGTGGAGACCACGTGCTGGCTCTGCACGCCGCGGATCGATTCGCCCACCAGGCGACCGGCCAGCAGCGGGTCTTCGCCGGCGTATTCGAAGTTGCGGCCGTTGCGCGGATCGCGCTGCAGGTTGACGCTGCCGGCCAGCAGGATGTTGAAGCGCTGCTGCCAGGCTTCGCGGCCCATGGTGGCGCCGCCTGCAAAGGCGACCTCCGGGTTCCAGCTGGAGGCGGTGGACGGACCGGACGGCATGGCGGTGGCATGGTCGCCCTTGCGGATGCCGCCCGGGTTGGTCACGCCCACGCCGGCATCGGCCGACTGCTGCGAGGGGATGCCCAGCCGCGCCACGCCCGGCACGAAACCAGCCGAACCGACCGCGCCTTCCGGCAGCGGACCACCGTCCTTGCCCAGCCCGAAGTAGCTGTGCAGCATCTGGAACTTCTCATCGTCGGTCATCTTCGCCACGATCAAGCGGGCGCGTGCATCGGCGTTGAGCGAGGTGTCCATCCAGGGCGTATCACCACCGACCGGGGCGGCATAGCCCAGGGTCAGCAGCTGGCCGGCGATGGTCGGGCTGTTGGCATCGAGGCGCAGGTTGACCGCCTTGCTGGCCGCCGACTGGAAGCCGTTGGACTGGGCCACCTTGGTGCTGGCCTGGAAGCCGGTCACCGCCGTATCGCCTGCGCCCAGCAGCACCGCCGGCGCGCCCACGCGCGAGGCATCGATGAGCTGCTGCAGACGCGCGCCATCGGCGGCGGCGGTCTGGGTGTACAGCGCCACCACGTGGCGGCCGTCGTTCAAGCGCAGGTAATGCATGCCCGGGGCTTCGATACCCGACTCGGCTTCCACCGGCAGGCGCGAGATCACGATGCTGCCACGGCGTTCGGCCGAGGCCGGGTCGGCACTGACGAAGCGGTAGCGGTAACCGAGCTGGTCGGCCAGCGCTTCCAGCGGATCCGGCACGTGGCTGCTGCCGCTGGTGTCCGCTTCACGGTGCACGTTGCCGATGGTCAGCGCGTCCACCTGCATGGCCTGCAACTGGGCCGCCACGTCCTTGGCATCCAGCCACTTGGGCGCCTGGTCCAGGCTGAGCACGGTGAAGGCATCACTGCCGCCCGGGGCGGCGGCCGGCGCGGCCCAGGCCGAAGCAGCCAGCGAAAGGGTGATGGCGGCCGTCAGGGCCAATGGCTTTGTAATCGTTTTCATAAGCGGGCGAAACACCTTTGCTTGCGCAAAAAATCCAGGGAGTCGTGCCGCAGAAGGGTGCAGCGCCAAGATGGCGGATGCCGGCGCCTTGCAGGCCGGTATCGAGTACTGGCAGGCAGTGCAGCTACGACCAGGCCCCTCCGCCCGTCGATACAGCCGCCCTGCCCGGTGGGCGCCGCAGCCGGCACCCATCCGGTGAAGAGTCGTTCACCCTGTTCATCGCTGTCAACAGCGTGTTCAGTTTGGACGGCGCAGGGCAACCCCGATCACTGCACGGCGGGCCTGACCACGTGTGTCGCCGAGGCCGCCAGCACGCGCCCTTCCCGGTCCTGCGGCAGCAACGGCGCCAGCGGCTGGCCGTCGGCGAGCGTGAGCAGCTGCGAGCGTGGTTCATGTTCTGCGAACAGGAAATCCTCACCCCACTGCCGCAACGCCACCACCAGCGCGAACAACGCCTGCCCCTTGGGTGTCAGCACGTAGTCGTGGTACCGGCTGCCATCGGCCGCCGGCTGCTGGGCGAGCACGCCAGCATCCTGCAGGGCCTGCAGGCGCTGGCTGAGCATGCTGCGCGACATGCCCAGGCTGCGCTGGAAATCGCTGAACCGGTGAACCCCATCAAAGGCATCGCGCACGATCAGCAGGGACCAGCGATCGCCGATCAGATCCAGCGCACGGGCCACCGGGCAGGTGGCGTTGGGGTCGTGGGGCATTGGGCACCTCCGTAAGTGGTTTTATTTTAGAACCAAATAACCCAGAATCAATTGGTTCTATTTTGAGACCAAGCGATGTCCCAGGTTGCTCCGCTGTCCCGTACCGCCACCCCCTTGTTGTTGCTGTTCGCCTGCGCCGCCGGGCTCAGCGTGGCCAACGTCTACTACGCCCAGCCGCTGCTGGATGCCCTGGCCGCCGATCTGCACATCGGCACCGCACGGATCGGCGCGGTGATCGCCGCCACCCAGCTCGGCTCGGTGCTGGCCCTGCTGTGGCTGGTGCCGCTGGGTGACCGGCTCGAACGGCGGCGCTTGATGGCCACGCAGAACGCCGCGCTGGTGCTGGCCCTGCTCGGCGTGGCCGTGGCGGGCAGCGCCGGCACACTGCTGCTGGGCATGCTCGCGGTGGGCCTGCTGGGCACCGCGATGACCCAGGGCCTGATCGCCTATGCCGCCGCCGCGGCCGATCCTGCCGAGCGCGGGCGCGTGGTCGGTGCGGCCCAGGCCGGGGTGGTGATCGGCCTGTTGCTGGCGCGGGTGGTGGCCGGTGCGGTGGCCGACCTCGGCGGCTGGCGGGCGGTCTACCTGTTCTCGGCCGGCGCCATGCTGGTCAGCGGCGCGGTGCTGTGGCGGGGCCTGCCGCGCCTGCCGGTGCCGATCGCTGCCGCCCGCCTGTCCCTGCCCGCGTTGCTGCGCCAGCAACCGGTGCTGCGCCGGCGGGGCGTGCTCGGGCTGCTGTTGTTCATGGCCTTCGGCCTGTTCTGGAGCACGATGGCCCTGCCGCTGAGCGCGCCACCGCAGGCCCTGAGCCACACCGCGATCGGCGCATTCGCGCTGGTCGGCCTGCTCGGCGCGCTGGCCGCTTCACGCAGCGGGCAATGGAGCGACCAGGGCCACGCCGAACGCGTGAGCGGCGCGGCGCTGCTGCTGTTGCTGCTGGGCTGGGCGCCGCTGGCGGCCCTGCCCCAGCACCTGGGCTGGCTGGTGCTGGGCGTGCTGCTGCTCGACCTGGCCGTGCAGGCGCTGCACGTCACCAACCAGAGCCTGATCCTGGCCGCCGCCCCGCAGGCCCAGGCGCAGGTGATCGCCGCCTACATGCTCTTCTATGCCGCCGGCAGCGGCCTGGGCGCCCTCCTCGGCCCCACGCTGTATGCCACCCACGGCTGGCGCGGCGTCTGCGCCGCCGGCGCCACCGTCTCGGTGCTGGCCCTGGCCACATGGGCAAAGACGCGCCCGCCAAGGTAGCGCCACCCCATGGGTGGCTGTCTTCGCCTCGACCCCATGCCCCGCGAGGAGGGTAGAGCCACCCCATGGGTGGCTGCCTTCCGCCCCGACACCATGACCCCGCCAGCCACCCATGGGGTGGCTCTACCCCCTCCCAACATCGTTAGCATTTTTACTAATTGCGCGTAGGATTGTCGTCTCAGCCCCTGACACCGCCCCTGCCGATACTTCCCGCCATGCCCCGTCCTGCCGCCCCGGCCCGTCCGCCCCTGCCCACCCGGGAGAGCCGCTGATGGGCGCGGTCGTGGCCCTGGACCAACTGCTGGAAACCCGCCAGGTCTGGCGCGGCCGCCCCCGTGCCACGGCCACGGGCAGCGCCAGCCAGCCCACCGGGCACCCGGCACTCGATGCGCGCCTGCCGGGCGGTGGCTGGCCGCCGGCGGCGTTGTCGGAGGTGCTGCTGGCGGTGCCGGGGCAAGGCGAACTGGCGCTGGTCTGGCCCACCCTGGCGCGGTTGAGCCGGCAGCAGCAGACCCTGGTGCTGATCGCCCCGCCTTACCTGCCGCATGCCCCGGGCTGGGCCGGTGCCGGGCTGGCCCTGGACCAGGTGCAGGTGGTCCAGGCAGCCCCACGCGATGCACTGTGGGCGGCCGAACAATGCCTGCGCTCGGGCGCCTGCGCGGCCGTGCTGTGCTGGCCGCAGCAGGCCGATGACCGCGCGCTGCGCCGGCTGCAGGTGGCGGCCGAAACCGGCCAATGCCTGGGCTTCGCCTTCCGCGACCTGCGCCAGGCGCGCAACAGTTCCCCGGCACCGCTGCGCCTGCAACTGGAAGGCGGGCAGGTCCGCGTGCTCAAGTGCCGCGGCGGCATGGCCCCGGCACACCCCTTGCCGCTTGCGCGGGCGCACTGAGCCGCCGCCATGCACTGGGCCTGCCTGCTGCTGCCCCAACTGGCCCTGGATGCCGCGCTGCGCCAGCAGCCGGACCCCGGCGTGCCGCTGGTATTGCTCGCTGGCCCGGCGCAGCGCCGCATCCTGCACGCGGTCAGTCCCGCGGCCCGGCAACGGGGCCTGCGCCGCGGCATGCTGCTGTCCGCCGCCCAGGCCCTCACCCGCGACATGCTCGCCGTCGAGTACGACCCCCGCGCCGAGCAGGCCACCCGGCAGTTGCTGGCCAGTTGGCTGTACGGCATCAGCTCGCAGGTCAGCCTGGCCTTCCCGCATGCGCTGGCGCTGGAGATCGGCGCCAGCCGTGCCCTGTTCGGCGATTGGCCCACGATCGAAAAACGCCTCTGCGATGGCCTGAAGGAGCTCGGCTTCCGCCATCGGCTGGTGGCCGCGCCCAATCCGCATGCGGCGTGGGTGCTCACCCGCGTGCATGCACGGCTGGGCGTGGACGCGGCCCAGCTGGAACCCACCCTGGCGCACGTGCCGATCGAGCACAGCGGCCTGCCGGCCGAGGCGGTCACGGTGCTGGCACGCTCGGGGCTGCGCACGCTGGGCGCGGCCTTCCAGTTGCCCCGCGACAGCCTGGCCCGGCGCTTCCCGCCGCAGGTGCTGGCCCACCTGGATGCACTGCGCGGCATCAGCACCCCGCTGCTGCCCTATTACCAGCCGCCGGACCGCTTCGACGCGCGCATCGAGTTCGAGTACGAAATCGAATCCACCCAGGCCCTGCTGTTCCCGCTGCGCCGCCTCACCGGCGACCTGGCCGCGTTCCTGTGTTCGCGCGATGGCGGCGTGCAACGGTTCCAGCTGTGGTTCGAACACGACCAGCATCCGGACACCTGCCTGGCCATCGGCCTGCTCGCCCCCGAGCGCGACCCGGCGATGTTGTTCGAGCTGGCCCGCAACCGGGTGGACCACCTGCAGCTGCCGGCCGGCAGCCGCGGCCTGCGCCTGCAGGCCGAGCACCTGCCCCCGTTCGTGCCGGCCGCACGCGACCTGTTCGACCCGCGCCCGCAGCAGGCCATGCCATGGGAACAGGTCCGCGAGCGCCTGCGTGCGCGGCTCGGCGATGACGCCGTGCAGGGCCTGGGGCTGCGTGCCGAACACCGCCCCGAGCGCGCCAGCGGCGATGCCCACGGCGCCCCCAAAGGCCCGCCGCCGCGCCTGCCGCTGCGCCCGGGCTGGTTGCTGCCGCGCCCGCAGCCGCTGCTCGACCCGCACCTGCGCATCCTGTCCGGGCCGGAACGGATCGAATCGGGCTGGTGGGATGAAGGCGATATCCGCCGCGACTACTACGTGGTGGAAACCGGCCACGGCCAGCGCGGCTGGGCCTATACCAGCGCCGATGGGCGCGGTGGCCCGTGGATGCTGCACGGCTGGTTCGCATGAGCGCGGCCCTGCCCGATTACGCCGAGCTGCATTGCCTGTCGGCTTTCAGCTTCCAGCGCGGCGCCTCGATCGCCGAGGAACTGTTCGCACGGGCCAAGGGCCAGGGCTACCGCGCGCTGGCGATCACCGACGAATGCTCGCTGGCGGGCATCGTGCGCGCCTGGCAGGCGGCCAAGAAGCACGACCTGGCGCTGATCACCGGCGCCGAGTTCCAGCTTGAAGACGGCCCCAAGCTGGTCCTGCTGTGCACCGACCAGGCCGCCTATGCCGGCCTGTGCCAGCTGATCACCACCTGCCGCCGGCGTGCACCCAAGGGCCAGTACCGTTGCCTGCGCGAGGACTTCGATGCCCTGCCGCCCGGCCTGCTGTGCCTGTGGCTGGACCACCGCCCCGATGCGACCACCGCCGCCTGGTTGCAGGCCCGCTTTGCCCAGCGCCTGTGGCTGGCGGTGGAACTGCACCGCGAGGCCGACGACGATGCGCGCCTGGCCGCCTTGCAGCACTTCGGCCAGGCCCACCGCATCCCGCTGGTGGCCTGTGGCGATGTGCACATGCACGTGCGCCGCCGCCGTGCCCTGCAGGACACCCTCACCGCGATCCGCCACCACTGCACCCTCACCGAGGCCGGCTGGCGGCTGTTTGCCAACGGCGAGCGCCACCTGCGCACCCGCCAGGCGCTGGCCGCGCTGTACCCCCCCGGGTTGCTGGCCGAAACCGTGCGTATCGCCGAGCGCTGCCACTTCAACCTCAAGCAGCTGCAATACACCTACCCGCGCGAGCTGGTCCCGGCCGGCCACGACCCGGCCAGCTGGTTGCGCACGCTGGTGGAGGAAGGCATGCAGTGGCGCTGGAAGCAAGGCGCAACGGCCAAACAGCGCACGCAGATCGAACACGAGCTGGCGCTGATCCACACCAAACAGTACGAGTCCTACTTCCTCACCGTGCACGACATCGTGCGCTTCGCGCGGGGCCAGCAGATCCTCTGCCAGGGCCGTGGCTCGGCGGCCAATTCCTCGGTGTGCTACGTGCTGGGCGTGACCGAGATCGATCCCAGCGAGATGGAACTGCTGTTCGAGCGTTTCATCTCCGCCGAACGCGACGAGCCGCCGGACATCGACATCGATTTCGAACACGAACGCCGCGAGGAAGTGCTGCAGTACGTGTTCAACCGCTATGGCCGCGAACGCGCCGCGCTCACCGCCGTGGCCATCAGCTACCGTGGCCGCAGCGCGGTGCGCGACGTGGCCCGCGTGCTGGGCCTGCCGCCGGACCAGGTCAACGAACTGGCCGCCTGCCTGGATCGCTGGAGCAGCCACGAACCGCTGCCGGAGGCGCTGCGCGAGCGCGGTTTCGACCCGGACACCCCGCTCATGCGGCGGGTGGTGGCGCTCACCGCCGAACTGGTCGATTTTCCGCGCCACCTGTCCCAGCATCCCGGTGGTTTCGTGATTTCCGAACACCCGCTGTCCACCCTGGTGCCGGTGGAAAACGCGGCCATGGCCGACCGCACCGTGATCCAGTGGGACAAGGACGACCTGGACGCCACCGGGCTGATGAAGGTGGACTGCCTGGCGCTGGGCATGCTCACCGCCGTGCGCAAATGCCTGGCCCTGCTGCACGCGCAGGGTGCGCCGAAGATGGGCATGGCCGATATCCCGCCTGGCGATGGCCCCACCTACGACATGATCTGCCGTGCCGACACCCTGGGCGTTTTCCAGATCGAATCACGCGCGCAGATGGCCATGCTGCCGCGCATGCAGCCGCGCTGTTTCTACGACCTGGTGATCGAAGTGGCGATCGTGCGCCCCGGCCCGATCCAGGGCGACATGGTGCACCCCTATCTGAACCGGCGGAAGAAACTCAAGGAAGAAGGCATCGAGGAAATCGACTACCCGCCCGCGCTGGAGAAGGTGTTCAAGCGCACCCTTGGTGTGCCGCTGTTCCAGGAACAGGTGATGCAGCTGGCGGTGGCCGCGGCCGGTTTCACTGCCGGCGAGGCCGATGCGCTGCGCCGCTCGATGGCCGCCTGGAAGCGCCATGGCGGCCTGGAGCCACACCGCGACCGCCTGCTCGCGGGCATGGCCGCCCACGGCCACAGCCGCGAATACGGCGAGCGCCTGTTCGAACAGATCAAGGGCTTTGGCAGTTACGGTTTCCCGGAAAGCCACGCGGCCAGCTTCGCGCTGATCACCTACGTGAGCTGCTGGCTCAAATGCCACCATCCCTCCGCCTTCGCCGCCAGCCTCATCAACAGCCAGCCGCTGGGCTTCTACACCCCCGACCAGATCCTGCAGGATGCGCGCCGCCACGGCGTGCCGGTGCTGCCGGTGGATGTGCGCCACAGCGCATGGGACTGCACCCTGCTGCCGCCGGCCACGCCCGGCCGCCCGTTCGGCATCCGGCTGGGCCTGCGCCTGGTCGATGGCTTCAGCGAAGACGTGGCCACCGCGCTGGTCCAGGCCCGGGCGCGGCAGCCGTTCGAGAGCGTGGCCGACCTCAGCCAGCGCGCCCGGCTCGACCGCCGCCACCAGGGCCTGCTCGCCGACGCCGGCGCGCTGAAAGGCCTGAGCGGGCATCGCCATCGCGCGCGTTGGGAGGTCTCGGGCGTGGAGAAGCCGCTGCCGTTGTTCGACACCGCGCGCGCCACCGTGGAGGCCAGCGTACCGCTGCCCCTGCCCAGCGCCTTCGAGGACATGCAGGCCGACTACAACAGCACCGGCACCACGCTGGGCCGGCACATGGTGTCCTTCGTGCGGGCGCAGCTGCGCCAGCGCCGCTGCCAGCGCTCGGACGAACTGGCCGCCGTGCCGCACGGGCGCAACGTGCGCTTTGCCGGGCTGGTGCGCATGCGCCAGCGCCCGCAGACCGCCAGCGGGGTCACCTTCCTCACCCTGGAAGACGAGTGCGGCATGGTCAATGCCGTGGTCTGGCGCAAGATCGCCGATCGTCAGCACCGCGTGCTGGTCGAGGCGCGCATGATGCAGATCGATGGCCGGCTGGAACGCGTGGACGGCGTGCAGCATCTGATCGTGCGCCAGATGCACAACATCGACGCGCTGATCGAAGGCGTGCGCACCCACAGCCGTGATTTCCACTGACGCCCGCGCGCCTGCCACAACCGGCGCCGTACTGCACCGCACTGCCGCGTGCGCGCGCCACGGGACCGGCTACAGCGCGTGATCTACTTCACGATAGCGGCAAATACAGACTTTCCCGACTGGCGTCGCAATTGCCCCTTCCGCTATTGTCGCTGCCTTCCAAGGATCTGGAGCCGCCCGTGTCCCGCGCACTCATCGTCACCACCCTGATCGTCTCCAGCCTTGCCCTGGGCGTGTCCGGCTGGACGGCCCTGCGCCTGCACCAGAGCCAGGCCACGGACCGGGTGATCACCGCACGCGGGCTGGTCATCCAGGATGCCAGCGGCCAGGCCCGGGTGATCCTCGGCGCGCCCGTGCCCGACCCCATGAGCAAGGGCGTCTCGCAGGGGCCGCGTGCCTCGCCGTTGTCCGGCCTGATCCTGCTCGGTGCCGACGGCTCCGAACGCGGCGGCTACGGCACCGCCGATGTCGGCGACGAAGCCATGCTCACCCTCGACGATGCCAGCGGCACCACCGAAGTGTTCAAGGTCACCGCCAATCCCGATCGCGGCGCCACCCTGGTGATCAAGCACCAGAACAGCACCGGTGCCATGCTCACCTCCTGGCAGGGCAAGCCGGAGCTGATCTTCGTCGGCGACAACGGCCAGTCGCACTACGTCCGTCCGAGCGCACCCGCCGCGCCCTGACGCCGGCGCTACCGGCACGGGCGGCGGGTATGCCACCCTGTCGCTCGCGTTTCCGGAGTCCGTCATGCCCATCGCACGCCCCGACTGGCCGCAGGCCACCACCGCCGAGGACATCGGCCACAACCTGGCGGCCGTGCGCGAACGCATCGCGCGCGCCTGCACCCGCGCCGGCCGCGATCCCGCCAGCGTGCGCCTGCTGCCGGTCAGCAAGACCGTGGACGAAGCGCGGCTGCGGCTGGCCTGGCAGGCCGGCTGCCACGAATTGGGCGAGAACAAGGTGCAGGAAGCCCAGGGCAAGGCCGAGGCCATGGCCGACCTGGGCATCCGCTGGTCGGTGATCGGCCACCTGCAGACCAACAAGGCGCGCGAGGTGGCGCGCTTTGCCAGCGAGTTCCAGGCGCTGGACAGCCTGCGCGTGGCCGAGGCCCTGGACCGACGGCTCACGCTGGAACAGCGCACGCTGGACGTGTTCGTGCAGGTCAACACGTCCGGGGAGGCCAGCAAGTACGGGCTGGACCCGATCGCGGTGGCCGACTTCGTGCAGCAGCTGCCCGCCTTCACCCGCCTGCGCGTGCGCGGCCTGATGACCCTGGCCCTGTTCTCGCCGGATCCAGACCAGGTGCGCCCGTGTTTCGTGCGCCTGCGCGAGCTGCGTGATCGCCTGGGCCCCACCCTGCCCGCCGGCGTCAGCCGGACGCGCTGTCGATGGGCATGTCCGGTGATGTCGAGATCGCCATCGAGGAAGGGGCCACCGTGGTCCGCGTCGGCCAGGCGATCTTCGGCGCACGCACCACCCCGGACAGCCACTACTGGCCTACTCCGGGGCCCGCATCCCTGTCCTGAGAGCAGCGCGCGCGCCGCGCTACCCCAGCAGGCGCATATGCAGGTCATGTTCGCGGGCCTGCCCCTGCAGCCACGCCCGGAAGGCCAGGAAGCCCTGGTGCGTGGCCGAACGGGGCGGATACACCAGCCAATGCGACCAGCGCGTCTTCAGCCGCTGCGGTGACAACGCCACCAGCTGCCCCGAGTCGAGCAGCAACCGGGCCCGCGTCACCCGCCCCAGCGCCACCCCGAACCCATCCAGGGCGGCACGATGGTGCGATTCGGAGTCGTTGAGCATGGCCACGTAGCGGCTCGGCGGCGTATCGCCCACCAGGGCGAACCAGCGATGCCATTCGCCATCCGGATCGCCCAGCAGCGGCCACTGCGACAACGGCCGGCCGTCCACCCCGCCCATCCGTTCCACCAGCGACGGGCTGGCCATCGGCATCAACCACTCATCGAACAGCGGCTCGGCCTGCAGGCCCGGCCATTGCCCGGCCCCCACGCGCAGCGCGGCATCGACCTGTAACTGGCGCTCGAAATCGGTGAGCCGCTCGCTGGATTCCAGATTGAACTCGATCTGTGGATGGGCGGCCACGAACGAGCCCAGCCGTGGCACCAGCCAGTTGGAGGCCATCGACGGCAGCGCGCTCACCGTCAGCACCCGGTCGTGGCGCGCGGCGAAAGGCTGCACCGCCTGTCCGATCGCATCCAGGTGCGGGCCGACCTGCTCGAGCAGGCGCTGCCCTTCGGCGGTGACCGCCACCCCGCGCGGCTGGCGCAGCAGCACCGGGTAGCCCAGGCGCTGCTCAAGCTGGCGCATCTGGTGGCTGAGTGCGCTGACGGTCAGGTTCAACGTCTCCGCCGCGCGCGTCAGGTTGCCCAGGCGTGCGGCGGTGACGAAATTCTGCAGCGCCTGCAAGGGGATGCGGCTCATGTCGACTTGAATTCCATTCAAGGCCAGGTTGCGGAAATGTCGCTTTTTACCCCCGCATCCTGCGCCTATCGTCAAGGCCACTCAAGTGGAGACACGCCTGTGAGCATCTACGCCGACTTGTTGTTCCTGCAAGGCCACATCACCAACGCGGCCCTCGCCCGGCAGTTGGCCGCCCCCGCCGAAGCCGCCGGCCCGGCCATCGCGCCCCTGCCCGATAACGGGACCGTCGCCGCGACGCCCCCGGAGGCGGCACCCACGGCAACCATCGCCTCACGGCCTTGCCGCACCGCCTGATCCCGCTGCCGCGACCGCCACGCCAGGCGTGGCCGCGCAGCGCCCCGGACTACGGTGCCGAGCCGGCGGGTGGCAACACCCGCGGTTGCTGGTCGTACCACTCACGCGCACCGGCCAGGTGCCACTTGCGCTGTGGTCCGTCCATGTCGATACCGGCACCCAGCACGCCCCAGCGCAGGTAGAGGTTGCCGCGCCGCCGGGCCTTGGCCAGGTCCAGCCGCGCACGCAGCGACAGGCGCTCGTTCTCGGCCTGCAGGTCGTCCACCCACAGCTCGCCGCTGCGCCAGCGCAACTGGCCGCTGGCCTGCACCTCGCCGGCATCCAGCAGCCCCAGCACCCAGCGCGGGTACGCACTGCGCTCGGCAAACACGCCCAGCAACGGGCCGGCATCGCGCAGGCGCAGATCGGCCTGCGCATTGACCTGGAATGGCGCGGCCGCATCGATCCGGCCCTTGCGCAACGCCACCGTGCCCCACCAGTTGCTGGTCCCGGCTGCCTCGCCCACGCGGATGTTGCGCAGGTCCACCGTGGTGCCGGCCAGGTCGAACTGTCTGGCATTGAAGTCGGCACGCGTCACCCGCGCCTGCAGCTGCGCGTCACCGCGCAGTGCCATCCCGGCCACCTGCAGCTGGGCGCCGCGGCCGCGCAGGTCGGCGCGCCCGGTGCCGACCCGCCCGGCCGAATCCATCTCCACCTCGCCGCTGAGCAGGCCGGTGCCGCCCAGCAGGCGCACGGTGTCCCCGCCCAGGTAACGGTTGTAGGCGGTCAGGTCCGGCACCCGCGCATCCTTGAAACGCAGCTGCGCGCGCATGCCCTCGCGCAACTGTTGCAGGCGCGCATCGCCGCGCAGGTCCAGCGCCATGTCACGACCATCGAACAGCACCGCCTTGGGCGAGGCCGTGGGTGCGGCCTGGAAATGCGGAATGCGGACGTCCAGCTGCGCCTGTGCCGGGCCGCCGGCCACGATGCGGCCCGTTGCATTGGCCTCCCCGCGCAGGCGCACCCCGGCCACGTCGGCCACCGCCGCCACCTGCGGGATATCCAGCGTGCTGCCCGGCGCCAGTTGGCCATCGACGATCTTCAGGTCGCCCTTGAGCAGGCCGCCACCATCGAGGTGGAACCACGGCTTGCGCACGAACAGATCGGCGATCCAGTTGAGTGACTCGAACTTCCACGCCCCCTGCACCTGCCCGGACAACCGCGGCAGCAGCTCGGCCGGCGCACGGAATGGAATCCTGCGCCCGGTCACGCGCAGGTCGGCATGCAGCTCGCTGCCGGTTTCAGGGTCGCGCGGCAGCCGCGCCTGCACGCGCATGTCCTGCGCCACGTCCAGCTGCAGCGACAGCAGGCCGCGGTCATCGGCGTCCACCCCGGCATGCACCGGCACCCGCCAGACCACCCGGCTGCCCGGCTGCAGCGCGCCGTTGTCCAGCACCACATCGGCGTTGAGCCGTGCATTGGCCGGCGCACTGCCCACTTTCACGTGCGGCCCGCCGGTGTCGATCTCCAGCGCCTGGCTGCGCGCATCGATCTGCAGCTGCGCGTAGGTGATCTCGAACTTGCGCAGCCCCGGGGCCTGGTCACGATAGTGGCGCGGAAAGTGGAAGCGTGCCGCCAGGTGCGCATCGTCGAGCACCTTGATGCCATCGAAGGTGACCGTGGCCTGCTCGAAGCCGGCATTGGAATCGAACAGCTCCGACGGGCCGCCCTTCAACTGCTTCAGGAACCCCACCGTGCCGTGGCCCTGGCCCTGCACGAACAGCTTGCCGAAGCGCCCGCTGCGGATGGAATCGCTGTGGATGGCATCAAAGCGCAGGGTCCAGCCACGGTCGCCGCGCGGCGGCGGCGGGATCGCCTTCTCCACGCGCTCCACTTCCGACTCCACGCCGCTGGCATCGATGCGGGGGATGCGCACCTCACGCCGGAACAGCGCCACCAGGTCGATCCACGCACTGGCACGGTCGGCGCGGAACACATACACGGTGCGGTTGGCCTGGCCGCGCATGCGGATGTCCCAGACCACCGCATGGCCGGGCAGCAGGGTCAGCGCCGCACCGGTCTGCATGCTGAATTTCTCCGGCTTGCGGTTGGTCACCGCGTCGAACAGCGGCGTGTTGAGGAACACGTTGCCGGCCACCAGGTACAGCGCGTAAAGCACCAGCAGCGAAAACAGCGCCACGCGCCATGGCCGGGGCCAGCGTCTGACGCGCTCGGGAATCAGGGGCATGAAGGATGCGGGGGAAGCCGAAGGGACGCCCCACTATCGGCAAGCGCGCCGCGCCGCTGCGTGAAGGCCGCCGCCGCCCACGCGCGCCAGGCGGGCCGCTGGACAGACCTCGCCTTATCGTTTATCAATAAACAGGTGGATCACGGCGATCCGCGTTTTTCCTGGAGACCGCGTGACCGGCACCCCCCAACACCCGCCCGCCTCGGGCGACATCGTGCATTTCACCCGCACCGCGCTGGTCGCGGTGATGGGCGCCTGCTGGCTGGGCATCCTGGCCGCGCTGTGTGCGCTGCCGGTGGTGTATTTCGATCGCAGCTGGCTGCTGCAGGCCGCCCAGGTCAGCGCCACCCAGGCGCAGCAGTCGCACCTGTTCGCGCACTTCGCCCTGGGCGTGGCCGGCATCCTGCTGTTGCTGGCCACCAGGCTGGTGTTCCTGCGCCACCTGCAGCGCTTCGTGCGTGCGGTGCACGTGGGCCATCCCTTCGCCCACGGCCATGCGCTGCGCCTGCGGCGGATGGCCTGGCTGATGCTGGGCATGGAGGGGTTGTCGATCCTGATCGGCCTGCACGCCAGCTGGATGGGCCCCGGCTTTGCCTGGCTGGAAGTGGGCGGCGGCATGTCCATCACCGGCCTGATCGCGGTGCTGATGCTGTTCGTGATGGCCCGCGTGTTCGCCGTGGGCGCGGCCATGCGCGACGACCTCGACGGCCTGGTCTGATGGCGGTGGTCATCACCCTGGACCAGATGCTGCTCAAGCGCGGCATGACCTTGTCCGAACTGGCCGCGCGCATCGACATCACCCTGGCCAACCTGTCCATCCTCAAGACCGGCAAGGCGCGCGCGATCCGCTTCTCCACCCTGGATGCGATCTGCCGCGAGCTGGACTGCCAACCCGGCGACCTGCTCGGCCACGACCCGGCCGCGCCGCACCCCGACGCGCTCGACTGAGCACGCGTCCCTGCCCCTTTTCAAACAACTGTGAGCAACGATGGAATGGCTGGCTGACCCCTCGATATGGCTGGGGCTTGCAACACTGGTGGTGCTCGAAATCGTGCTGGGCATCGACAACCTGGTCTTCATCGCGATCCTGGCCGACAAACTGCCCCCGCACCAGCGCGACCGCGCGCGGTTGATCGGGCTGGGCCTGGCGCTGCTGATGCGGCTGGTGCTGCTGGCCGCGCTGGCCTGGATCATGAAGCTCACCGAGCCGCTGCTCAGCCTGTTCGCGCACAGCTTCTCCGGCCGCGACCTGATCCTGCTCGGCGGCGGCCTGTTCCTGCTGTTCAAGGGCACCATGGAGCTGCACGAACGCCTGGAGGGACGCGCCCATGAGGCCGACGGCAACCGCGTCTATGCCGGCTTTGCCACCGTGGTGGCGCAGATCGTGGTGCTCGATGCGGTGTTCTCGCTGGATTCGGTGATCACCGCGGTGGGCATGGTGGACCAGCTGGGCGTGATGTACGCCGCGGTCACCATCGCCATGGCGGTGATGATGCTGGCCAGCAAGCCGCTCACCCGCTTCGTCAACCGCCACCCCACCGTGGTGGTGCTGTGCCTGGGCTTCCTGCTGATGATCGGTTTCAGCCTGGTCGCCGAGGGACTGGGCTTCAAGATTCCCAAGGGCTATCTGTACGCGGCCATCGCCTTCTCGGTGCTGGTGGAAGCCTTCAACCAGTGGGTGCGCTTCAACCGCGAGCGCGACCAGCAACGCCTGCCGTTCCGCCAGCGCACCGCCGATGCGGTCCTGCGCCTGCTCGGTGCCCACCCGCGCCGGCACGACGACGACCCGGCCGGGCACGACGCGCACGCCGACGAGGAACGCCTGGCACCGGCCGAACAGGACATGATCCGCAGCGTGCTGGGCTTGGCCGACCGCCCGGTGGCCAGCGTGATGACGGTGCGCGCGGACCTGGAATGGATCGACCTCCACCGGGGCGATGCGCACGCGGTGGACCGCCTGGTCGCCACGCCGCACACCCGCATGCTGGTCGGCAACGGCGACCTGGACCAGGTGCTGGGCATCGTGCAGAGCCGCGACCTGCTGGTGGATGTGCTGCAGGGCAAGCCGTTGCAGCTGCAGGCCAACCTGCGCGCACCGGCCTATGTAAGTTCCAGCGCCAGCGTGCTGCAGGCGCTGGAAATCATCCGCCAGCATCCGGTGCCGCTGGCGGTGGCCGTGGACGAGTACGGCAGCGTCGAAGGCCTGGTCACCGCCAACGACCTGCTGGCCGCCATCGCCGGCGACCTGGCCGACACCCAGGACGACCGCTACGGCATCCAGTCCACGGGCGATGGCCAATGGGACGCCGACGGCGCCCTCACCCTGGACGACCTGCAGCGCCTGGCGGCGATCGTGTTTCCGCGCAGCGGGCATTACCAGACGCTGGCCGGCCTGGTCCTGCATCGCCTGGACCGCATGCCCGTGGCGGGCGACGCGGTCGATCACGAAGGCTACCGGCTGCAGGTGCTGGGCATGGAGCGGCGGCGCATCACGCGCCTGCAGCTGTCCCGGCTGGCCTGAGCGATGTGCCGCGCGCACCGTCGACACCACGGTGCACGGCGTCAGTGGGCGTCACCGGCCGGCAGCTTCGCAATCACCTTGATCTCCACGTCGAACCCATACAGCCAGGTCACCCCGATCCCGGTCAGGGTCGGGTACGGCGCGGTGCCCCAGTACTCGGGCACGATGGCCCAGACCCGCTCGAAGATCGCCTCGGGGTTGACCAGGAACACGGTGACATCGACCACGTCGTCAAAGCGGCAGCCGGCCGCGCCGAGCACCGCGTTGAGGTTCTCGAACGCGCGGCGCACCTGGTCCTCCAGCACCGGTTCGGGCGAACCGTCCTCGCGGCTGCCCACCTGCCCCGAAACGAACAGGAAGCCATCGGCGCGCACCGCCGGCGAATAGCGGTTGCGCTCGTACAGGGCCTGCCGGCCCGGCGGAAAGACCACGTCACGGGTTGCCATCGTGTTTCTCCAGGGCCAGCGGCCCGTTGGTTGGGGATGCGGTCACGGTAGCGGCCGCCTGGCCACGGATAAACGACGGCGGCTGGCCATCACTGTTTGTAGAATCCAAACAATCACCCACACAGGCGCCCCCATGGACAGGTTCGACGCAATGCAGGCCTTTGCCCGCGTGGTGGAGACCGGCAGCTTCACCCGCGCCGCCCGCACCCTGCACATGAGCAGGACCACCGTCACCCAGCTGGTGCAACAGCTGGAGGCACGGCTGCGGGTGCGCCTGCTCAACCGCACCACCCGCCAGGTCAACGTCACCGCCGACGGGGCGGCCTACTACGAGCGCGTGGTGCGCCTGCTGGCCGATATGGACGATGCCGATACCAGCCTGTCCAGCGCCGCCGCCCTGCCACGCGGGCGGCTGCGCATCGACGTGCCCACGCCATTGGCGCGCCTGTTGCTGGTACCGGCGCTGCCCGGCTTCCTGGCCCGCTACCCCGACATCCAGCTGGACCTGGGCGTGAGCGACCGCACCGTCGACCTGATCGGCGAAAACGTGGACGCGGTCGTGCGCGGCGGCCCGATCACCGATCCCTCGCTGGTGGCGCGTCGCATCGGCGACCTGCAGGCCGGGATCTACGCCGCGCCGAGCTACCTGCAACACGCCGGCATCCCCGAGCATCCGCGCGTGCTGGCCGAGGGCCACCATCGCGTGGTCGGCTACCTGCGCGCGCGCAGCGGCACCGTGCTGCCCTACACCCTGCAGCGCGGCGAGGAGCACCTCACCGTGCAGGGCCGGCATCGGCTCGCGCTCGACGACGGCAACGCCTACCTGGCGGCCGGCGTGGCCGGACTGGGGCTGCTGTGGCTACCCGACTACATGGCCGCCGCGCACCTGCAGCGGGGCGAACTGGTCCGCGTGTTCGACGACTGGCGCGTGGCCCCGATGCCGCTGTATGTTGCGTTTCCGCCCAACCGCCACGTGAGCGTCAAGCTGCGGGTGTTCATCGACTGGGTGGCCGAACTGATGGCCGCGCATGCCCCGGTCGAGCCGATGCCCGCGCGCTGAGCGATGCGCCGCCCGTTCCTGCCAAGGCCCTACATGTCTGCCCTTCTCCGCACTGTCCTGCCGCTCTCGCTGGCGCTGCTCGTCCCGGCCCTGGCCCTGGCCACGGCCGCGCCGGCGCCCACCGCGCAGGCGCCGGACCGGTTGATGACCGCGCTGCTGGATTGCCACTTCGGCTATGCCCAGCAACACTTCCGCAGCCGTGCCAGCGCCACCGAGATCGCCACCGCCGCGGCCTCCTATTGCGACGCGGCCTTGCAGGCGGTCGCCCAGGACACCTACCTGCGCGCACTGGCCGCCGGCCTTCCGGCCGACAGCGCCGAACAGTCGCGGCAACGCATGCTCGCCGACCTGCAGCAGATGCTGCCCGGCTTCACCCTGGACAAGGTCATCCAGTTCCGCGCCGAGGCCGATGCGGCCGCCCCTGCCGATCCATCGCGCTGACCACGCCTTACACTGGCGGCCGACGGAACAACGCAACGGCACCAGGGAACGGGCAATGGGCTATGACATCCACATCACGCGGCGCGCGCAGTGGTTCGACGAAGCAGGGCCGAGCCTGACCCTGCAGGAATGGCTGGACCATATCGCGCAGGATCCGGAACTCCAGCTGGAAACCCGTCCCGACGCCGATCCGGGCGATGCGTGGTGGGTGCCGCAGCCAGGCACCCGGATGGGGCTGTGGCACCAGCAGCACCGCGTGGTCGCCAAGAACCCCGATCCGGCCCTGCTGCGCAAGATGTACCAGATCGCACAGGCGCTGGACGCGCGCGTGCTGGGTGACGAGAACGAAGAATACGGCGCCGACGGCCAGCCGCTTGCGCCCGATCCGGCGCCGCCCCCGGCGGACGCGATGCCTGCATTGCCGAGCGAAGGCGTGGCACCCGCAGGTGTGGCCGCTGCGGCGGATCGCCGCGCATCCGACGCCCGCAGCACGCGCTCCGGTCCGCCCTGGCGGATGCTGAAGATCGGCCTGTCCATCGCGGTCTGGCTGCTGTGCCTGCCCGGCCTGTTCCTGCATGGCTTCTTCGCGTCGATCGCCCCCATGCTCCTGGTCAACCGCGTTCTCGCCAGGGAGCCGACGAGCGCGAGCGAGACGCTGGTAATGCTCGCGCTGGGCGCGAGCATCACCGCATGGGCCATCCTGGCGTGGATGAACATTGCCTGGATCCGTGGCTATCCGGTGCATTGGCGGTGGCCGCTGCTGGGCACGGTCCTGGCGGTGGCCTGGCAGGTGCCGGTGGGCTTCGGGATGTCGCTGGTGGTCATCCCCGGCATCGCGCTGGCGATCTACCTGTGCGCGTGGCACCTCTGGACCGGGTGGCGCACGCAGGCCAAGGCGCCGACGCGCGGGTGATCCCAGCGCACCGAGGCGGCGACGCGCTGCCGGGAAGCGGGCGGATCAGCGCGGTCGAGCCGCCTCCCCGGCGAGCTGACGCACCGGCTGCGCCGCCTGCCGCGCATACCGCGCGTCCCTGGGCATGGCGCTGATCACCAGCCTGCCGCCGCGGCACACATCCACGTTGGGGTAGAGCGCGCTGCGGCCGTTGCCGAACTGCACCTGCAGGTCGTAGCGGCAGCCAGCATCGGCGATGCCCACCGTGGTGGCGCCGCCACCGCCAGGCACTGCGTCGATGTCCTTGGCCTGGAAGGCGCCGCTGCCCGCAGGCGCCACGGCCACCGCGGTGACGCGGTCATGGGCGCGGTTGACCAGGTCCAGGTAGCGCACGCGCTCGGCGGCGTGGGCCGCGGTGGCAGTCAACAGCAGGGCGACAACGGCGATTCGGATCGGGGACATGGCGGGTGCTCCAGCGCAGGAAGGAAGGCCGGCCGGGTCCACGAGGGTGCCCGCCGGCGCCTGCATCACGCGCCCCGCACGTGGCGGCGGCAATCGATCCGGGACCAATCGTCGTCACGCGCGGGCCAATCGTAACCGGCCGCCATGGCGCTTCCCGCACGCGCGGGGCCTGCCTAAGATGGGCCTCGCCAGCCCTGCCTGGCCCGGGATTCCGCAATGAACATCCGCCTCGGCAGCACCCAGATCCGCCTGTCACGCTATCTCGCCCTGTGGACGCTGGTGGCGCTCGTGTTCGCCATGCAGAGCTCGATCAATGTCGGCCTGCCGCGCACGCACTGGCCGCTCTGGGACCTGGTCCGCTGGTCGCTCATCCAGTGGTACAGCTGGGCCGCGCTGGCCCCGCTGGTGTTCCGGCTTGCCGAGCGCCATCCCGTGCGCGGCAGCCAGCGCTTCCACGGCCTCGGCGCACAGGTGCTGGCCAGCGTGGGCGTCACCTTGGCGGCGATGGTGCTCGGCGCGCTGGTCTCCACCCTGTTCGAGCCCAGCGGGTTTGCCGAGCAGCTGGGCTATTTCCTGGAGCAGCACTTCGCCATCGGCCTGCTCACCTACTGGACGCTGTTTGCGATCCAGCAGGCCCTGTATTTCCATGCCGAGAAGGCCCGCCGCGAGCTGGAGGCCAGCCAGCTGGCCACCGAGCTGGCGCAATCGCGGTTGCTGGCGCTGAAGTCGCAGCTGCAGCCGCATTTCCTGTTCAACACGCTGCACGCCATCATCACCCTGCTCGACGAGGACAAGCTGTCGGCCGAAGACATGCTGCTGCGCCTGAGCGAGTTGCTGCGCGCCTTCCTGGAGGATTACGACGGGCAGGAAATCAGCCTGCGCCAGGAGCTGGACCTGATCGAGCTGTACCTGGGCATCCAGCGCGTGCGCTTCAAGGACCGCCTCACCACCCGCACCTACATCGCCCCGGACACGCTGGACTGCGCCGTGCCCAGCCTGATCCTGCAGCCGCTGGTGGAGAACGCGCTGCGCCACGGCATCGGCCAGCGCGTGGGCAGCGACACCATCGAGATCGAGGCCCGGCGCGACGGCGATGCGCTGTGCATCGAGGTGCGCAACCGCAACAGCGCGCTCTCGGCCGAGCCCACCGCCGCCGGCCACGGCATCGGCATGGCCAACACCCGCCTGCGCCTGCAGGAGCTCTACGGCGAGGCCGCCGAGGTCCGGCTGGACATGATCTGGCCCGAGGGCGTGGTGTGCCGCATCCGCCTGCCGTTCCGTGCCTTGGAAAGCACCGATGATGCACCTGAGTTCATCCCGGGGTTGTCGCCGGCATGAGCCTCACTGCGATGGTGGTGGACGATGAACCGATCGCGCGCCACGCGATCGTGCGACTGCTGCGCGACGATCCGGACATCAAGGTCGTCGGCGAGTGTGGCGATGGCGTCTCGGCGGTGGCCGCCATCCGCAACCAGTCGCCGGACCTGGTATTCCTGGACATCCAGATGCCGGCAATCAACGGCATGGACGTGGTCGCCACCATCGGCGCCGAACGCATGCCCGCCACCATCTTCGTCACCGCCTACGAGCAATACGCGGTCAAGGCGTTCGAGGCCAACGCGGTGGATTACCTGGTCAAACCCTTCAGCCGCGAGCGTTTCGCCGCCACGTTGCAACGCGCCAAACAGCGGCTGTCGGCGGCCGCCGGGGCGGGCGCGCCGGCATCGGCGCAGCTGCTGCAGGCGCTGGATGCGCTGCGCCAGCGCGAGGCTTACCTGCAACGCCTGCCGGTGCGGGTGGACGAGCACGTGGTGCTGGTCGCGGTGGAGGACATCGTGTGGATCAAGGCCGCGCGCAACAACGTGGAGATCCACCTGGTCGATCGCGTGCACGAGCTGCGCGAGACCATGGCCACCCTCGCCGCCCGGCTGGACCCGCGCCATTTCGCCCGCGTGCACCGCTCGGCGATCGTCAACGTGCGCCGGGTCAAGGCCATCCACCCCTGGTTCAACGGCCACCACGTGATCACCCTGGACACCGGCCAGCAGCTACGCATGAGCCGCTACCAGAACGAGGCCTTCCTCCGGCTGGTGTCCACCCGCGGCGGCACCGACGGCTAGCCCGGTGCGGGCACGGCGGTCAGCGCGCCGCGCGCTCCTCGGC
>NZ_JAVWXA010000060.1:0-23873 GCF_036662295.1 Stenotrophomonas sp. | reverse complement strand
CCCGGGATCGTGGGGAGCCGGCCAGCGGCCGGCACTACCTTGGGTGATCCGGGATCGTGGGGAGCCGGCCAGCGGCCGGCACTACCTTGGGTGACCCGGGATCGTGGGGAGCCGGCCAGCGGCCGGCACTACCTTGGGTGATCCGGGATCGTGGGGAGCCGGCCAGCGGCCGGCACTACCTTGGGTGACCCGGGATCGTGGGGAGCCGGCCAGCGGCCGGCACTACCTTGGGTGATCCGGGATTGTGGGGAGCCGGCCAGCGGCCGGCACTACCCTGGGTGGCGCATGTGCTGCTCGGCCAGTACGGCCACCTGGCGCAGCACGTCGTTGCGGCCGGCGTCGTCCACCGTGGCACCCTGCAGGTAGCTGGTCAGCACCCAGGGCGCGCCGCCGGCCAGCGGCCACAGGATCGCGATGTCGTTGGTGGTGTCCTCGCCGTTGCTGCCGGTCTTGTCGCCCACCCGCCACGCCTTGGACAACCCGGCGCGCAGGCGCGCATCGCCGGTCTCGTTGTCGATCAGCCAGTCGGCCAATTGCAGCCGCGACGCCGGTTGCAACGTCTCGCCCAGCACCAGGCGCTGCAGGCTGGCGGCCATCGCGGCCGGGCTGGTGGTATCGCGCGGATCACCGGGCGCAAAGCGATTCACGTCCGGCTCGTTGCGGTCATTGCGGGTCACCGCATCGCCGGAGGCGCGCAGGAAGGCAGTCACCGCCGCCGGTCCGCCGATGACCGCCAGCAGCAGGTTGGCGGCAGGGTTGTCGCTGGTGACCATCGTGGCCCGGCACAGGTCGCGCACGCTCAGGTCACGGCCCACATGCCGGGCCGTGACCGGGGCATGGGAGAGCATGTCCTGCGGGCGCACCGGCACCCGTCGATCCAGCGCCAGCCGGCCGTCCTCGGCCTGGTGCAGCACGGCCGCGCACAGCGCGAACTTGAAGGTGCTGCACATGGGAAAGCGTTCGTCCTGGCGATGGCCGATGCGCCTGCCGCTGGCCGTCTCCAGCAGGGTGACGCCCAACCGCCCGCCGCTGGCGGCTTCCAGTGCGGCGAAGTCCCGGGCCGTGGCCAGCGCCGGGGCCGATGTCGCCGGCATCCTGGCCAGCGCGGTGGCGGTCAGCGCCGAGGCCGCGGCGGCCCCGGTCCATTGCAGGAAACGACGTCTGGGAAACATGCGGGTTCTCCGGAAGGGATGGCCGAGTATTGAAGTGCCTCGCGCATGGGACCAGCGAGGATTTTCAGTGATAGCCATTAGCCTGACTAATACCGAGAGGCGTCCAAGGCGGAAGCGCGTTGAAATTCATCGTGAATAGCGCCTCCCCACCGACCGTCCGCCGCGATTCGATGCGATCATCCATCAACCCCGCTCACGGCTCCGCGCATGATCCGCCCCCAGCTCCCGCTCAATGCGCTGCGTGCCTTCGAAGCCGCCGCCCGCCACCAGAATTTCACCCGCGCCGCGCTGGAACTGTGTGTCAGCCAGGCCGCGCTGAGCCATCAGATCCGGGCATTGGAGGATCGGCTGGGGGTGTCGCTGTTCAACCGGTTGCCGCGCGGGGTGGCCCTGACCGACGAGGGTGCCCGCCTCTACCCGGTGCTCAACGAGGCCTTCGATCGCATCGCGGTGAGCCTGGACCGCTTCGTTGGCGGGCACTTCCGCGAGGTGCTGGGCGTGGGCGTGGTCGGCACGTTCGCCACCGGCTGGCTGCTGCCACGGCTGGCCGAGTTCTCCGCCCAGCACCCGGATATCGAGCTGCGCGTGCAGACCCACAACAACCGGATCGACCTGGCCGGTGACGGGCTGGACCTGGCGATCCGGTTTGGCGACGGCGACTGGCAGGGCCAGGTCAGTACCGCGGTGCTGGATGCGCCGTTTGCGCCGCTGTGCGCGCCGGCCATCGCGCGCACGCTGCGGCAGCCGCGTGACCTGGCCACTGCGACGTTGCTGCGCTCCTACCGCAGCGACGAGTGGCCGCGCTGGCTGCAGGCCGCCGGCGTGGCCGAACTGGAGGCCCGCGGGCCGGTGTTCGATTCGTCGTTGACCCTGGCCAGTGCGGCGGCCACCGGGGCGGGCGTGGCGCTGTTGCCGCTGAAGATGTTCGAGCAGGACCTGGCGCAGGGGCGCCTGGTGCAGCCGTTCGCGCAGACGCTGGCGCTGGGGCGGTATTGGTTGACGCGCCTGCGTTCGCGCCCCGAGAGCGAGGCGGCGCGGCGGTTCCGCGAGTGGCTGGAAGCGCAGGACGAGCCATCGAGCCACGGCCCGTAGACGCGGGGTGTGCCGACCAACGGTCGGCACCTACCGGGTGACAGCATGCCGACCGTTGGTCGGCGTGCCGGTCAGGCGTCCAGCAGCTCCATCCAGGCCTGCTCGGCCTTGCCGAGCAGGGTGGCGGTGGCCTCGCGGTCACGCCCCAGCACGGCCATGCGCGTGCTGTCGGCATAGTTGGACGGATCGGCCAGCTGCCGGTCCAGGTCGGCCAGCAGGGCTTCCAGTTCGCCCACCTTGGCTTCGGCGGCGGCCAGCTTGTGCGGGTTGACCGGCTTCTTCGGCGGCAGCGGCGGGGTCGGCGGCACCGGCTCTGGTGCGGCGGCGGCCATCTTCTGCTTGGTGCCCTGCGCGGCCGGCCGCGAGCGCAGCCACGCCGCGTACGCATCCAGGTCGCCGTCGAAGGGTTCCACCACGCCATCGGCTACGCGCCAGAAGGTGTCGCAGACCAGTCCGATCAGATGGCGGTCATGGGACACCATCACGATGGCGCCCTCGAAATCGGCCAGCGCCTCGGCCAGCGCTTCGCGCATTTCCAGGTCAAGGTGGTTGGTGGGTTCGTCGAGCAGCAGCACGTTGGGCTGCTGGTAGGCGATCAGCGCCAGCGCCAGGCGCGCGCGCTCGCCACCGGAGAAGCCGTCCACCGGCTCGAAGGCGCGGTCGCCGGCGAAGTTCCACTTGCCCAGAAAGTCGCGGAACACCTGGTTCGGCGCGTCCGGCGCGATGTCGCGGAAGTGCTCCATCGGCGACTGCCCTTCATGCAGCGACTCCACCGTGTGCTGGGCGAAGTAACCGATGCGCAGGTCCGGGTGCGCGGCGCGCTCGCCGGTGATCGGCGACAGCTCGCCCACCAGGGTCTTGACCAGGGTGGTCTTGCCGGCGCCGTTGGGGCCCAGCAGGCCGATGCGCTGGCCGGCTTCCAGGCCGAAGCCCACCTCGCGCAGGATCACCGCATCGCTGCCGTAACCGGCGTCGACGTGGTTGAGGCGGATCAGCGAGAACGGCAACTTGGCCGGCGGCGAGAACTCGATGCGGAACTCGCGCTCGGCGCGCACCGCCTCGGTGCCGGCCAGCTTGGCCAGGCGCTTCATGCGGCTCTGCGCCTGGGCGGCCTTGCTGGCCTGGGCCTTGAAGCGGTCGATGAAGCTCTGCAGGTGGGCGCGCTCGGCCTGTTCCTTGTCGTGCGCGATCTGCTGCTGGCGCAGCTGCTCGGCGCGCTGGCGCTCGAAGTCGGTGTAGCCGCCGGGATACAGCTTGGCGCCACCACCGTGCAGGTGCAGGGTGTGGGTGGCCACGTTGTCCAGGAACTCGCGGTCATGGGAGATCAGCAGCAGCGTGCCGGGGTACTTGAGCAGCCACTGTTCCAGCCAGAACACCGCATCCAGGTCGAGGTGGTTGGTGGGTTCGTCAAGCAGCAGCAGGTCGCTGGGCATCATCAGCGCGCGGGCCAGGTTCAGGCGCACGCGCCAGCCGCCGGAGAACGAGGACACCGCCCGCGAATGGGTTTCGGCCGGGAACCCCAGGCCGTGCAGCAGCTTGCCCGCGCGCGCTTCGGCGTCGTAGGCGCCGATCTCGGCCATCTTCTGGTGCGCGGTGGCCACCGCCTCCCAATCCTCGCGGGCGGCAGCGTCGGCTTCCTCGCGCATGACCGCGGCCACCTCGGTGTCGCCTTCGAGCACGAACTGCAGCGCCGGGTCGGGCAGCGACGGGGTTTCCTGGGCCACGCTGGCGATGCGGACCTTGCCGGGCAGGTCGACATCGCCCTTGTCGGCCTCCAGCTCGCCCTTCACGGCGGCAAACAGGCTGGACTTGCCGGCACCGTTGCGGCCGACCACGCCGACGCGGTACCCCGCGTGCAGGGTCAGGTCGACGTTGGACAACAGCAGCCGCTCGCCACGGCGCAAGGCGAAGTTACGAAGGGAAATCATTTTGGGGGTCCATATAACGGAATGGAATGTGCTGGTGAGCACCCTTCCTGCGACGTAATTCTAGCGTTAACGAATACTTGACGCGCCCCGGGATGCGCGGCAGGCCTCGTTCCTCTCTCCCACGACCCTGCCTGCGCCTCTCCGGGACCCTGATGTCGCGCCCGCCGATCCACGTAAATGGTTGCTGCTGCAACGTTTTTTGCGGATATGGCGAATATTTGACAAGCGATGAATATCCCGTTAATTCGTTTATTGCGCACCGCAACACCCGCCTTCGCCGACCGGCCGTGCGCCACGGCGATGTCGTTCCGGTGCCGCGCCATTCCTATCGGAGCCCCACCCTGATGAACCGCAAGACCAGTACGCTCGCCGCCGCCGTTGCTGTCGTGCTCGGTGCCACCAGCCTGCCCGCGCTCGCCCAGGACACCCCTGCGCGCACCGCCGCCAACACGCTGGACACCATCATCGTCACCGGCACCCGGGTCGCCGACCGCACCGTGGCCGAGTCGCAGTCGCCGATCGACATCATCACCCCCGAGGCGCTGCAGTCCACCGGCACCAACGAGCTGGCCACCGCGCTGGCCCGCGCCCTGCCCTCGCTGAACTTCCCGCGCCCGGCCCTGACCGACGGCACCAGCGGCATCCGCCCTGCGCAGCTGCGCGGGCTGTCGCCGGACCAGGTGCTGGTGCTGGTGAACGGCAAGCGCCGCCACACCTCGGCGCAGATCAACGTCAACGGCAGCATCGGCCGCGGTTCCTCGGCGGTGGACATCAACGCCATCCCGATCGCGGCCATCGAGCGGGTGGAAGTGCTGCGCGACGGCGCCTCGGCCCAGTACGGCTCGGATGCCATCGCCGGCGTGGTCAACATCGTGCTCAAGGGCTCGTCCTCCGGCGGCAGCCTGGCGGTGGACGCCGGCCAGTACTCGGCCGGCGACGGCAACAAGTACCAGCTCTCCGGCGATACCGGCATCGGCTTTGCCGACGGCCGCGGCAGCGTGCACGTGGCCGGCCAGATCAGCCAGCAGGACGAGAGCAACCGCGCCGGCCCCTATCTGGGCACGACGCCGAACACCGGCAACTTCCCCGACATCGGCCAGAAGACCTTCGTGGTCGGCGACCCGCAGGTGGATGCCAGCGCCGCCTCGGTCAACGCCAGCTTCCAGTTCAACGACCATGTCTCGGCCTACGCCACGGCGATGGCCAGCAACCGCGACATCACCTCCTTCGCCTTCTACCGCTCGCGCACCAACAGCGGCCAGGGCGCGCTGCTGGCCCAGACCTACCCGGACGGCTTCGTGCCGCAGATCAACCAGTACTCCAAGGACCGCTCGCTGGTGGCCGGGGTCAAGGGTGACACCGACAGCGGCTGGACCTGGGATGTCAGCGCCAACCACGGCGAGAACACGATCGACTTCCACACCCGCAACAGCATCAACTACAGCCTGGGCGCAACCAGCCCGCGCTCGTTCTACGACGGTGCGCTGAAGTACACCCAGGACATCTTCAACGCGGACCTGACCAAGTCGCTGGACTGGGGCCTGGCCTACCCGGTCACGCTGTCCTTCGGCGGCGAGTACCGCCGCGAGAAGTGGGCGCAGTCCGCCGGCGAAGCCAACTCGTATTTCGGCAGCGGCGCGCAGGGCTTCGGCGGTTTCACCCCGCTCAACGCGGTGGATGCCGATCGCCACAACTACGCGGTGTATGCCGGCCTGGAAGCGGACCTCACCGACAAGTTCTCGGCGGGCGTGACCGGCCGCTACGAGGATTACTCGGACTTCGGCGACAAGTTCTCCGGCAAGCTGTCCGCGCGCTATGCGTTCACCGACAAGGTCGCCCTGCGCGCCACCGCGTCCTCGGGCTTCCGCGCCCCGTCGCTGGCCCAGCAGAGCTACCAGGCCGTCACCAGCACGATCATCAACGGTGCCTTCGTCGAGCGTGGCACCTTCCCCACCACCAGCCCGGCCGCACAGGCGCTGGGGGCCAGCCCGCTGAAGGCCGAGAGCTCCACCTCCTACAGCGTGGGCCTGGTGCTGCAGCCGGTCGAACGCCTGTACCTGACGGTGGATGCCTACCAGATCGACATCGACGACCGCATCGTGCTGTCCACCAACATCACCACCAACACGGCGGCGAACTCGCTGCTGGCCGGGCTGGGGCTGCCGGGCGTCACCGCGTTCTCCTACTTCACCAACGGCGTGGACACCCGCACCCGCGGCGTGGATGCGGTCTCCAGCTACACCATCCCCTTCGCCGCCAGCTCGCTGGAGCTGACCGCCGCCTACAGCTACAACGAGACCGAGGTGAAGAACTTCATCGCCTCGCCGGCCGCCTTCACCTCGCTGGGCATCACCCAGTCGCTGATCGGCCGCGACGAGATCGGGCGCATCGAAGACAGCTACCCGCGCGACAAGACCATCCTCAGCGGCACCTGGCGCAGCGACCATTGGGACCTGAACCTGGCGGCCACCCGCTACGGCAGCTTCACCGTGCGCAACTCGGCCACCGCCCTGCGTGACCAGACCTATGACGCGTCGTGGGTGCTGGATGCCTCGGTCAGCTACAAGCCGAGCGAGAACTGGACCCTCACCGTGGGCGCGGACAACCTGCTGGACGAGTACCCCGACCGCACGGTGGACCTGCAGAACTCCACCTGGGGCATGCTGCCGTACAGCAACTACTCGCCGTATGGTTTCAATGGTGCCTACGTCTATGGCCGCGTGACCTACAAGTGGTAACAAGGTAGTGCCGGCCGCTGGCCGTGGACGCGACAACGCATTCGCGCTGTCGCCCCACGGTTTGCTACGCAAACCGCGGGCCCCGCTCACCGCTCCCATACCCCCGCCGCTGCGCGGCCGCCCCCTGACTCAGGGGGCACATTGCCAACCGTTTTCCGCATACCCCCATGCCCCGGTTCGCCGGGGCATGGGCGTTCTGGCCGCCGGAAAATGGATTTTCGCGCATTCACCTTGCCCGGCTGCCACTGTCCCGGACAGCACATGACCTGACCACGGGGACATCGCCGTCTCACGGCCACCCCGGTTTGCTCGCCACCTCCGCATCGGTGAAAATCGGGACATCCCCTATTTTTGCGAGCGCCGATGCACCATGACACCGACCTGATCAACATCGTGGCCGTTGGCCTGGGGCTTGCCTTCATTCTCGGCGCCCTGGCCCACAAGCTGCGTTTGTCGCCCTTGGTCGGCTATCTGGTGGCAGGCATCTGCGTCGGACCGTTCACCCCCGGCTTCGTCGCCGACCAGGCGCTGGCCAACCAGCTGGCCGAGATCGGCGTGATGCTGCTGATGTTCGGGGTGGGCCTGCATTTTTCGCTGAAGGACCTGATGGCGGTCAAGGCGATCGCCATCCCCGGCGCCGTCGGCCAGATCCTGGTGGCGACCCTCCTCGGCTGGGGCCTGGCCGCGCTGATGGGCTGGCCGGTCATCCACGGCATCGTGTTCGGCTTCGCCCTGGCCACCGCCAGCACCGTGGTGCTGCTGCGCGCGATGGAAGAACGGCGCCTGCTGGAAACCCAGCGCGGCAAGATCGCGGTGGGCTGGTTGATCGTGGAAGACCTGGCCTGCGTCCTGGCCCTGGTGATGATGCCGGTGCTGGCCGGCGTGTTCGGGCCCGATTCGGCCAATGAAACCCACACCGTGGGCAGCGTGCTGGCGAGCATCGGCTGGACGTTCGTGCAGCTGGGCCTGTTCGTGGCGGTGATGCTGGTGGTCGGCCGGCGGGTGATTCCGTGGATTCTCGAGCGCATCGCCGGCACCGGCTCGCGCGAACTGTTCACCCTGTCGGTGCTGGCCATCGCGCTGGGCGTGGCGTTCGGCTCGGCCATGTTGTTCGGCGTGTCCTTCGCACTGGGTGCGTTCTTCGCCGGCATGCTGCTCAACGAATCGGAACTGAGCCACAAGGCAGCCAATGATTCGCTGCCGCTGCGCGACGCCTTCGCGGTGCTGTTCTTCGTCTCGGTGGGCATGCTGTTCAACCCGGCCATCCTGATCGAGCACCCGTGGCAGGTACTGGCCACCGCCGCCATCATCATGTTCGGCAAGTCCGCTGCCGCGTTCGTGATCGTGCGCGCCTTCGGCCACCCCACCGGCACGGCGCTGACCATCTCGGCCAGCCTGGCGCAGATCGGCGAGTTCGCCTTCATCATCGCCGGCCTGGGCGTGACCCTGAAGATTCTTCCGCCCACCGGCCAGGCGCTGGTGCTGGCCGGTGCGCTGATCTCGATCATGCTCAACCCGCTGGTGTTCGGCCTGCTCGACCGCTGGCTGCTCAAGCACCAGGAAACCACGCCCGCCGCGGTGGAAACCGAACTGCCGCCGGGCCCGTCGCTGGACCTGCATGACCATGCCATCGTGATCGGCTACGGCCGCGTGGGCAGTGCGCTGGCCCAGGTGCTGCGCGACCGCGGCGTGCCGGTGCTGGTGATCGACGACAACAAGGAGCACGTGGCCGAGGCCCATGCCGCCGGCCTGCCGGGCATCCGTGGCAGCGCTGCCGCCGACAAGGTGCTGGCCGAGGCCCACCCCGAGCGTGCCAAGATCGCGGTGCTGGCGATCCCGCAGCCGCTGGAAGCCGGTGAAACGCTGGCCAAGCTGCGCGCCCTGAACCCTGGCCTGACCCTGCTGGCGCGTGCCCACAGCGATGCCGAAGTGAAGCACCTGCTTGAGCATGGTGCCGACGGCACGGTGATGGCCGAACGCGAGCTGGCCTATTCGCTGGCGGAAATGGTCATGGCCACCCCGCCGTACCGCACGCTGGGCAAGCACGCCATCCCGGTGGTGTAACGCGCGTCCCCGCGCCCTGCCAAAAACCCCACGGCGGCCGGCCCGCACCGGCCGCCATGGGTCCCACCTCTACGCCTTGGCCAGCGCCTGTTCCAGGTCGTGCAGCAGATCGTCGATGTGTTCGATGCCGATCGACAGGCGCACGGTGTCTTCGCTGACACCGGCCTTCTCCAGCTCGGCCGCATCCAGCTGCCGATGCGTGGTCGAGGCTGGGTGCGTGGCCAGCGACTTGGCATCGCCCAGGTTGACCAGCCGGGTGAACAACTGCAGTGCGTCCAGGAAGCGCGCGCCGGCGGCGCGGCCACCGGGCAGGCCGAAGGTGAGCACGCCCGACCCGTGGCCGCGCAGGTACTTCTGCGCCAGCGCATGCTCGGGATGGTCGGGCAGCGCGGCGTAGTTCACCCACGCCACGCCGGCATGCCGCTGCAGGTACTGCGCCACGGCCAGGGTGTTGGCGTTGATCCGGTCAAGGCGCAGGGCCAGGGTCTCGATGCCCTGCAGGATCAGGAACGCGTTGAAGGGCGAGATCGCCGCGCCGGTATTGCGCAGGGGCACCACGCGGGCGCGGCCGATGTAGGCGGCCGGCCCCAGCGCCTCGGTGTAGACCACGCCGTGGTAGCTCACATCCGGTTCGTTCAGGCGGCGGAACCGCTGCTTGTGCTCGGCCCACGGAAAGCGCCCCGAATCGACGATGGCCCCACCCAGGCTGGTGCCGTGCCCGCCCAGGTACTTGGTCAGCGAATGCACCACGATGTCCGCGCCGAAATCGAACGAGCGCTGCAGGTAGGGGGTGGCCACCGTGTTGTCCACGATCACCGGCACCCCGTGCGCGCGCGCGATCCGGGCCACCGCCTGGATATCGGTGATGTTGCCGCGCGGGTTGCCGATGGATTCGACGAAGACGGCCTTGGTGCGGTCGTCGATCAGCGCGGCGAAGGCCTGCGGGTCGGCGTAGTCGGCGAAGCGGGTCTGGATGCCGAACTGCGGCAGCGTATGCGCGAACAGGTTGTAGGTGCCGCCATACAGCGCGCTGGAGGAGACGATGTTGTCGCCGGCCTCGGCGATGGTCTGGATCGCGTAGGTGATCGCCGCCTGCCCGGAGGCCAGCGCCAGCGCACCGATGCCACCCTCCAGCGCGGCGATTCGCTGCTCCAGCACGTCGGTGGTGGGGTTCATGATGCGGGTGTAGATGTTGCCCGGCACCTTCAGGTCGAACAGGTCCGCCGCGTGCTGGGCGTCATCGAAGGCGTAGGCCACGGTCTGGTAGATCGGCACCGCCACCGCCCGGGTGGTCGGGTCCGGCCGGTAACCGCCGTGGACGGCGATCGTCTCCGCTTTCCACTGCGGTGCCTGCGCCTGTTCGGAACCCCCGTGCTCTGCCATCACGCCTCCTCCGGTTGAAACGGCACCATACCGCGCCGGCATGGCGCCGCGCGCCCGTCGCTCATGCCGATCCGGCATGGCCTTTCAACCTGGCGTGATATGCGCGGGCGGCCCTTGGCCGGGGCCCCCCGCGCGGTGCCTCACTTGAGCGGCGGGCAGGGATGCTTGCTGCCGACCTCATCGCACAGCGTCACCTTCTGCAGGTACCGAACCCAGGTGGTGATCTGCTCGCGGTCTGGCACGAAGCGGAAGGCCTTCTGCACGACGTACATGCTCTTGCCGCTCTGGATGCCCTTCATCCAGGCGTACTCCGGCTTGCCGGTGCCAGGATTGTTCGGGCAGATCATCTGAACCACGGCAACCGGGTATCCATTTTCTTCGGCCTCATGGATCACGGTGACATCGCCTGCCGGGCAGGACTTCAGCCAGAAATCGCCCAACGTGCCGAAATAAGCGCGTGGCGCCACGTTGGCCGAGGCAGGGAAATCCTGCAGGGTAAGCATCTCGGTCCAGTCCTGCACCGTCTGGCCTTCCAGAACATATTCGAAGATTCGATTGCCGTTGTTCGGGTCCGTGGCCTGGTAGCCCTGCACATAGCCCTCGACATTGGGCCGCAGCAGAAGTTCGGAACCGGATGCCGGCGCCGCGGGCTGCGCCGAGGCCAGAGGGGAAACCATGACCGCCAGTGCGGTGGCGAGGATGAATCTGCGTGTCATGCGGCAATCCTTTTGCGAATGAAATGTCCAGTTGGATGCGTTCCGGGCGCCAACGTCGCCAGGAGCGCACCTCAGCTTACGCATGACGCGACGTGGTTCAAGCTCGGCGGACACGAGAGCACGCTGCTCATCGCACCCTGTGTTAACTACGTCACAGTACGCTGTGTTTGAAACGGCTGATGGAGGGCGTTTGGGCTGCATCGCCTGCCTTCCTGGCACGGCGACCACGGCAATACATGACGGCGTCCACGTAGGAAATTCAGAAAAACCCTACCCTGCGGTCGCGATACGATCAGGGCACCTTTCGGTAGATGCCGGGAGAATGCCCCATCTGATTCTGATGCTGGAAATCTCAAGCCTTATGCATGATCGAACCAGACGCAACGGACTTGCCATGGCACTGACGTCAGCACTGGCTGCCTCTGGCTGCGCTGGAGCCGAGCATCCAACCTATCAGGAAGCCAAAGCGCATCGTCAGGCGTATGCGTTCACGCTCGAGCTCAACAATGCACCTGGGCCACCGCCCGATGCTACGGCTCATGCGTCCCACACGATCGATCTGGAATGTCTCCCGATAGTCAACAATCTGGAGGGCATTCAACACACCCCGAAGACCGCAATCGTTGATCCGGAAGTGAGTCAGCGCTCGGATTGCCACTATGAAGGTCGCTTCTACCTGGACGCGATGGCCGAGATTGACTACTACGGACGTGGGCCTTGCGGGTGGAGGCTCCAGTTCATCGACATCCGGATCAGCGCAGGAGGCGAGGAAGATACTTCCTTCAGCACCTCGATCAGCGCCAGCGAGGTCGCCTCCGAGGGCACCCTTACACGTTATTTTTCCCGCGACATCTATCCAAGGGACAGGGATCGCTCTCCTCAGATATCGTCCGTGGACAGCGGATATCCTGAAGACAAACGGGTGGACCTTCCTCCGCCACAGCGGGATCACCTCTTCAAAAGCTCGCTTGAGGTTAGAAAGCTCACGGTTCTGGGCTCGGCCGCATTGCAAACTGACCTCGTGGACCCGACATGAGCCGACGATCGCGCGCATCCGGTGGGAATAGCCCCTCCCTCTTCTTCGCAACATCGCTGGCCGTCGCATTGCTGGCGGGCGGCTGCTCGCGGCCGGAATACCCTACCTACACACTCACCCCGGACCCCAAAGATGCGGAGCAACTGGTCGTAACACTGAAGAATGCGCCAGAGGGAATCTACGCCAGCTCAGCCTATGCGTCCTACAGGTTGACCAACAAGCAATGCCTGCCGGTGGTGACCAACCTTCAAGGCGTCCAGTACGCGCCATATACCCGCATCGTTGAAAGCACGCCGCACAAGGTGGATGAGACCACCTACGTGCTCACTGTCTATCGCGATCAGATGGAACATCGGGATTACTACGGACGTGGGGTCTGCGAGTGGACGCTTGGCTTTGCCGCCATCAGCTTCCGACGACGAGACGCGCCATCCCCCGTCTACTACGCCATCTCCGCATCTCCCGAAAGATTGCAGATGGACGGCGCCATGACGCGTTATTACCGCGCGAAGAACTCGCCATTGCTTGACGACGGGCTTCCCTTCGAAGCCAGCAGCTTTGGCGAGGACATCTTCAAGAGCCTTTCTGAAGACGAGCAGGCCAGGACGTTCTCAATCACTATTTCATCCGTCAAGTGATGAAGCGAGGAGTGGATGTGAGGGTGCTCGTAAAGCGGACGAACCGGTCGAATGAACGCGCGACAAAGAAGAGGGTCAGGCGAGTTCGACGGCTGCAACCATGGTCTTGCAGAACTTCTCCCTGGAACCAAGATGCATAGAACGTCGCACACAACACACACCAGACGCCGATTCGCGCGTCATGCGGCATGGCTCGTCGCAGCCGGACTGATCGGCGGATGCTCCAAAACGGAGTACCCACGCTACGAACTCAACCCTGCGCCCAAGGACAGCATTCAGCTCGCCGTCAAACTGAAGAATGCGCCGGCGGACATGTACGCAAGCGCTGCATATGCCGCATACAAGATAATCAACAGACAGTGCCTGCCCGTGGTGACAAACCTGGAAGGCGTGCAACATGCGCCAGACACGCACTACGTCTACATGACACCGCGCAGGGTAGATGCGAATACTTACGTGTTCACGGTCTATCGCGACCAGATGAAGCGCAAGGCGTACTACGGCCGTGGAACCTGTGAATGGGAACTCAGCCTTGCCGGCAGCAACTTCAAGCTGCGTGACGCCAAAGAGAATTACCACTATTCAGGCGTCGCGACCCCTGAAGAGTTCCAGTCTGATGGCGGATACACACTCTACTACCGCGCAAAAGGGGCGAGGCCCTCAGACGGCAGGCTTCAGTATGTAGACAGCAGCTTCGGGAAGAACCTGTTCGATAACCTGTCCGCGAAAGATCAAGCCGAAGCTCTTTCGATCAATATTTCATCCGTCAGATAGGGGAATGCAGACGGGAGGCAGCGCTGTGCGCGAAGCGCACGGCGCTTCCGACAGAACGCGACCTGGCTTTGAGGGCGCTCCAATGATTGCCTGGAGCTACACAAAGGAAAGGCTCGACAGATTCAGTGAGTCGGAGAGGACGGACACGTTCTCGATGACCATGCGTGTATCCACGAACGGGGGTCAAGAATGAGTCTGAAGGAAGTCGCCCTCAACCATGCGATTGACCCGGACACCGGTCCAGCGCGACACCACCTCGGCGATCTCCTCGGCGTCAGGCGGTCCTGGACGAGCTTGAACTCCTTGTTCTCCGCCTCCCAGGCAGCGGCCAGCTGCTTTTCCAGCTGATGTCTATTACTTCTGACTGGTTGACGGCTGGATCGCACAAGAGCGTCGATACAATGACGGCTGTTCTGCATGGTCCGCTTCCTCGACGACCTGGCCGAGGGCCACGCAACGCCAGTCGAGTCGTGGAAATATCAGGGAATCCCTACCATGCCACCGCGATAAGATCAGCTAATCTTCCACTAATACCCTCTGTATGTTCTCAATGCTCTCGCCGATCCCCTAACGCTCGGGCAGCGCTGGAGCTTGATCTCGCCAGCTTCTCAATATAGACAGTGCAGTACAGCCCTGAACTTTGATCCACGTCCCCACGGCCACCCAATTGCCAGGACATTGAGCGTTGGATGCAGAAGAGCAACCATGAAAGCAAGAACTGGAATGCACCTTGATTCTCGCCTTTCCGCATCGGCCATCGCCATGCTGCTGCTCTGCGGCTGCACGCCGCCGGAGTATCCGGCGTACCAGTTGAACCCGGACCCCAAGGACCCGCTTGAGGTGATGATCAAGCTGCATGATGCGCCGGGCGACCTGAGGTTCTCAGATGCCAGCACGACATACCGCATCATCAACCCAAGCTGCCTCCCGGAAACCAACAACTTCGAGGGCGTTCAGCACGCACCGCAAACACACACGGTCCGGCATCAGCTTCGCAAAGTGGATGCTTCCACCTACTCGTTCACTGCTTACCGAGACCAGATGAAGTCCAGTGAATATTACGGTCGCGGCATCTGCAATTGGAAGCTCACACTGGCATTCAGCCACCCCGACCTCCCCTCATCCCCGAATCGAATTTACTTCACCATCGCCGCGACGCCGAAAGAACTTCAGCAGAAGGGTGGTTTAACGACGTACTTCCGGATCGACAGAACCAGCAAGAGCATTGACGGCGCGCCAAGAAACGCCCAGGACTTCACCAAGGAGCGGTTTGAGATGCTTCCAGAATCCGAAAAAGCGAACATCTTCTCAATGACAATCAAGTCGCCATAGCGCTAGAACAGGCAAGGAGGCCGGCATCGGCACGCAGAATGAAGCAGGAACGACCACGCTCTGAAGGTGAAGATGCTTCTTGTCGCAATGTCCGCAGTGATCCCTTTCGCGACAGGATCACAGGAAGGAGATGCGGATGCGAGTGTCCAGCTATCAAAGGCTGGACAGTCCCAGTCCTAACGCTCAGTCCGTCCAACGATGTTCCTGAATAACGCGCACTCGAATGCGTTCTCATGACAATGAAATCATCCAAGAAGGGAACTCAACGATGAGCCTGAAACAACACGCCTCTCTCGCCGACCTCGCCTACAGCTCTCCCACCTTGGGCAATGACGGAAAGTACGACACGATGCAGGCAGATGGGATCAAGTACAAAGTCCTCGGACACAGCGACAAAGCATCTGGATACCAAGGCACCATCTTTCAGAACCCAAACACGGGCGAGATCATCGTCGCCCACCGAGGCACCGAGTTCGTTCGTCAACCCGGCCCGGATGGTGCTGTCGATGCCGCGATGATCGGCAGGGTGAATCTGCAGGCGAAAGATGCGATTGCACTGACTGAAATGGCTGTCAGGTTGGCAAAAGAGCAGAACGTGGATATTTCGGTTACCGGCCACTCCTTGGGGGGCGCGCTCGCCCAGATCACGGCCCACCGTTTCAACCTGCCCGGCGATGCCTTCAATCCATACGGCACAGCGAGCCTCAACCTGCGCATTCCAGAAGGTTCTCCCCGGGGCGCGGCAACATTCACCAATCACGTGATGGCCGGTGACTTCGTCAGCGCGGCCAGCCCCCACTACGGCAAGGTGGAAATGTATGTGTTGCCAAAGGAGCTGGAGGTGCTGCGCCAATCTGCACCGTTTCACAACAACCCGCTGGCAAAGACAGTGCCGGCACTGGCCTTGGTTGCCCATGCCGGCGATCTCGGCCGCATGGTCGATTCGCATCGCATGCACCACTTCCTCGATGTGGATGTCAAAGGCGATCCTGACCGGTCCGTACTCGATGACCCCAATGCGCGCCTCACATCGCCTGAAGACCGCAAGCTGGTGGCAGACTACCGCGAGCGCGTTGCCGACTCCCGTGTTTCCGCGACCGTTGTTTCACGCGGTGTGCCGGGTGTGATCGCCGACTTCCATGACAAGCTTCGCGGCCCCCTGCCGCCAGGTGCCGGGCTGACGCCTGAGCAGGAACCGCCACATCGCGGCCATGCCGGCGGCGGTACGTCCTTCACCCCGACCAGTACCGCGATCAGCCCGCAACTGGAAAGCGTACTAAACAAACAGAACACCAACGACCAGCGCGACTTCGTTCGGGTCAATGACCAGGCGGCACGCCAACCGGCCGGCATCGAGTTCACCGACCTGGCCTGCACTCCGCTCGACCCCTCCCAGGCTCCCACCGCAGCTGCGCCACAGCAGGACGCGGAGAAGGCCGCACCCGCACGGTAAGCGGTCCGCGCCCGTCCATAAAACGGGCGCGCCCCACCGCTCACACCGTCCTCAATCCTTCACGAAGGCCAGCTTGCCCTCGGCCGCATCCACCCGGATCACGTCGCCGCCCACGAACTCGCCGGACAGGATCTTCTGCGCCAGCGGGTTCTCCAGCTGCGACTGGATCGCACGCTTGAGCGGCCGGGCGCCGTAGATCGGATCGAAGCCCACGTTGCCCAGCAGGCCAAACGCCGCGTCGCTGACCTCGATGCGCAGGCCGCGCTCGGCCAGGCGCTTCTCCAGGCCCTGCATCTGGATGCGCGCGATCTGCTTGATCTGCACCTTGTCCAGCGGGTGGAACACCACGATGTCGTCCAGCCGGTTGATGAACTCCGGGCGGAAGTGCGCCTGCACCACGCCCATCACCGCCGCCTTCATCTGGGTGTAGGCCTCCGGGCTGTCATCGCCGCTCATGTCCTGGATCTGGTGCGAGCCCAGGTTGGAGGTCATCACGATGACGGTGTTGCGGAAGTCCACCGTGCGCCCTTGGCCATCGGTGAGGCGACCATCGTCGAGCACCTGCAGCAGGATGTTGAACACATCCGGATGCGCCTTCTCCACCTCGTCCAGCAGGATCAGCGAGTACGGGCGGCGGCGCACGGCTTCGGTGAGGTAGCCGCCTTCCTCATACCCCACATACCCCGGGGGCGCACCGATCAGGCGGGCGACGCTGTGCTTCTCCATGAACTCGCTCATGTCGATGCGGATCATGGCGTCGGTGCTGTCGAACAGGAACTCGGCCAGCGCCTTGCACAGCTCGGTCTTGCCCACGCCGGTCGGCCCCAGGAACAGGAACGAACCACTGGGCCGGTCCGGATCGGACAGCCCGGCGCGCGACCGCCGCACCGCGTCGGAGACCACCTTGATGGCCTCCTCCTGGCCCACCACGCGCTCGTGCAGCATCGCCTCCATGCGCAGCAGCTTGTCGCGCTCGCCTTCGAGCATGCGGTTGACCGGGATGCCGGTCCAACGCGATACCACCTCGGCGATCTCCTCGGCGGTCACGCGGTCCTGGACCAGCTTGAACTCGGTGTTCTCCGCCTCCTGGGCGGCGGCCAGCTGCTTTTCCAGCTGCGGCAACTGGCCGTACTGGATTTCGCTCATGCGGCCGAAGTCCTGGCGGCGCTGGGCCGATTCCAGCTCCAGCTTGGCCTGCTCGATCTGCTCCTTGATGCGGGTGGCGCCCTGCAGTGCGGCCTTCTCCGACTTCCAGATTTCATTGAGGTCGGAGAACTCGCGCTCCAGCGTGTCGATGTCGCTTTCCAAATCGGCCAGGCGCTGGCGCGAGGCCTCGTCCTTTTCCTTGCGCAGCATTTCGCGCTGGATCTTGAGCTGGATCAGGCGGCGCTCGAGGCGGTCCAGTTCTTCGGGCTTGGAGTCGATCTCCATGCGGATGCGCGAGGCGGCCTCGTCCATCAGGTCGATGGCCTTGTCGGGCAGCTGGCGGTCGGCGATGTAGCGGTGCGACAGCGTGGCCGCGGCGACGATGGCCGGGTCGGTGATCTCCACGCCATGATGCACGGCGTACTTTTCCTTGAGCCCGCGCAGGATGGCGATGGTGTCCTCCACGCTGGGCTCGCCGACGAACACCTTCTGGAAGCGGCGCTCCAGCGCGGCGTCCTTCTCGATGTACTTGCGGTACTCATCCAGGGTGGTGGCGCCCACGCAGTGCAGCTCGCCGCGCGCCAGCGCCGGCTTGAGCATGTTGCCCGCGTCCATTGCCCCATCGGCCTTGCCCGCGCCCACCATGGTGTGCAGTTCGTCGATGAACAGGATCACCTGCCCTTCGCTCTTGGCCAGGTCGTTGAGCACGCCCTTGAGGCGCTCTTCGAACTCGCCGCGGAACTTGGCGCCGGCAATCAGCGCGCCCATGTCCAGGGACAGCACGCGCTTGCCGCGCAGGCCCTCGGGCACTTCATCGTTGATGATGCGCTGGGCCAGGCCTTCCACGATCGCGGTCTTGCCCACACCGGGCTCGCCGATCAGCACCGGGTTGTTCTTGGTCCGGCGCTGCAGCACCTGGATGGTGCGGCGGATTTCCTCGTCGCGCCCGATCACCGGGTCCAGCTTGCCGCTTTCCGCGCGCGCGGTCAGGTCGATGGTGTACTTCTCCAGCGCCTGGCGCTGCTCTTCGGCATTCTCCGACTGCACGCTCTCACCGCCGCGGATCTTGTCGATGGCCGCATCGATGCGGGTCTTGTCGGCCCCGGCAGCGCGCAGCGCCATGCCCAGGGTGCCGCCATCATCGAGCGCGGCCAGCACGAACCACTCGCTGGCGATGAAGGCATCGCCATGCTGCTGGGCCAGCTTGTCGGTGTTGTTGAGCAGCCGGTTGAGATCGTTGCCGATGGACAGGTTGCCTTCCTGCCCGGCCACCTTGGGCAGTGCATCCAGCGCTTCGGTCAGCCGCTCGCGCAGGACCGGCACGTTCACCCCGGCCTGGGACAGCAGCGGGCGCGTGCTGCCGCCCTGCTGGTCCAGCAGGGCGGTGAACACGTGCACCGGTTCGATGATGTTGTGGTCGCGGCCCACGGCCAGCGACTGTGCGTCGGCCAGCGCCTGCTGGAAACGCGAGGTGAGCTTGTCCATCCGCATGGGGAAGTCCTCTTTCGTAGGTGGGGCCGGGCGCTGCGTGCGTGCCGGCAATGCACTGTAGATGCGGTTGTGCGCAGGCGTTTCAAGGGAGACGGCGGCGGCGCACGGCATCGGGTCAGCCTCCGGCAAGCATGCGCGCGTGGCCGTGCCGGAGGCGTGCACGGGCGACGGCATGACCCGCGAAACGAGCCGCTGGCGACACCGGCTCCGGCCCGCCATACTTGCGAATACTTCTCATTACCATATGTACCGCGGTGGCGCCGTGCGCTGCCTCCCACTCCCATGCACGCACAACGCGATCTCCTCGGCACCCTCTACCGCGACCATCGACGTTGGCTGCAAGGCTGGCTGGGCGGTCGCGTGGGTTGCCGGGAGACCGCTGCCGACCTGATCCAGGACAGCGCCTGCAGGGACTGTTGGCGCAGGTGCGGGGCAGCTGGGCGATACCGGTGCTGGGCCGCGCGCCGGACCTGCAACGGCGCGCGACGATCAAGCGGATCGGCCTGTGGCTGGCACTGGCGCCGGCCGGATGGGCGGCGTGGCAGGGCATGGGGCCGCGCGCCGACGGGCAACCGGTGCGTACCGCCGTCGGGGAGCGGCAGCGGCTGACGTTGCCGGACGGCAGCGCGATGCAACTGGACACCGACAGCCGCGTGTACATCCGCTTCGACGCCCACCATCGCCGGGTGCAGCTGGAGCAGCGTTCCTGCAGGCCTTGTAACGCGGCGGTCAGCCGCGCGCGATCGCCGCGCGCAACGCACGCAGCTGCCGCTTCACCGCCAGCGCCTGGCTGGCGTCCAGCCGCAGCAGCAGCTTCTGCCCCACCGAACGCGCCTGCAGCGACGGGTCCACGAAGCGATAGCGGCCGCGCGCGTCGCGCTCCACCGCCACCGGCTGGGGCGCGTTGGGCAGCGCCACCAGGTGATCGATCACCGCCACCAGCCGGTCGTTGAAGTACGCCTCCGGCCCACCCAGCTGCACATATGCCTGTTGCAGCAGCGGATAGAACCGCACATACGCCTTGCCGACCGCCTCGGCGTCCAGCGCGGTGAATGCGGCCACGTAGGGCGCGTAACGCTCGGCATTGGACGCGGCGATGTACGTGGTGCCATCCACCGTCTCCACCTGCAGGCTGCCAGGCAGCGCGCGCACCGCCATCGCTGGCGCCGGCACGCTGGGCTTGTCCAGATTGTCGATGTGGGTCACCACGCGCTGGATCAGGTGGTCGGGCAGCAGCAGCGCCAACGCGCGATCCTGGCCGAACAGCGCACCCAGCGCCTCCCGTACCGCTGCATCGCTGTCGGCCAGCGCGGGCAGCGCCGGATCGGCCGCATCACGCGGATCAACCGGGTGCCGGATCGGCGCGGTGGTTGCTGCCCCTGCCGCCGGCGTGGCGGTGACCGCAGGCGGTGACGCCGTAATGCGCGTCGCCGGCGCCTGCACGGGCACGTCCACCCGGTCAGCGAGCGCGCGCAGGCTGTCACTGAACAACCAGGCCCCCGCACCGCCCACCACCGCCAGGCCCAGCACCCAGGGCCAGATCGCTTTTCCACTCGTCTGCATGCTGCCGTACCTCGCTGTTCACCTGCATGGACATCGTGTGACCGGCGCACGCGGCGACGGTTCACTGCGCCGCCGGAAAACGCAGGCGACGCGTTGACAGGCCATCATCGCGCAGGCTCAATGAACCCCCGCTCCGTGCAAGGGCCGTCGCGCTGCGTTGCGCGCGCCGACGACGACAATGGACGTCCCGATGAAGCACACCGCCGTGGTCCGCCTGTTCCAGCCGGGCATCGTGCTGTTCGATCCGCAGGTGCTGGATGCATTCCTGGCCACGCACCTGCCGGGCGAGGCCCATCCGCTCGAGGCATTCATCGCCCGCCCTGCGCTGGGCGACGCGGCGGTGCGTGCCGGTGCGGTAGTCGGGCTGACCATGCAGCCGTCCCACACCCTGCACAGGCAACGGCCATGACCGCGACGGCACGATGGTTGATCTTTGTTCTCACCAGCGATGGCAGCTTCGAGGATGTCGTGCGCCGCGCGGCAGAGGCGTTCGGCCACCCTTTCCAGTGCAGGGATGACGAGGGCCGCCACGTGGCCAGCGCCCGGCTGACGGCGTGCGAGGTGGAGGTGATCGACAAGGAGGATCGCCTGGCCGATTTCCTCTGCGACGATCACTACACCCTGCGCGTCGCGATCCGGGGCGATGACCACTTCACGCTGGCGTTCGAAGCGCACGTCAAAGCGCTGCTCGAGCACGCCCAACTGAGGTGGCAGCGCAGCGTATGGGCACCGGACCGGCACCCGCCAGTGCGTTGAGCGCGACATTGCCGCGCCCGCCACGGTACGCTCACGCCCGCTTTGCACCGCCGCGCCGATGCTGGACGCTGGCTTGACGGAGCATGTCGATGCATTACGAACTGTATTACTGGAGCGGCATCCAGGGTCGCGGTGAGTTCATCCGGCTGGCGTTGGAAGATGCGGGTGCGACCTACACCGACATGGCGCGCGAGCACGGGGATGCGGTGCTGCAGCCCTTCCTGGACGGCACGCATGCCGGGCTGGCGCCGTTTGCGCCGCCGTTCCTGAAGACCGGGCGACTGGTGATCGCACAGGTGGGCGCCATCCTGGACCACCTGGGGCCCGCCCTGGCGCTGGTGCCGCAGACCGCCTCGGGCCGCCACCAGGCACTGCAACTGCAGTTGACCATTGCCGACCTGGTGGCCGAAGTGCACGACACCCACCACCCCATCGCAGCCTCGGCCTATTACGAAGACCAGCGCGACGCGGCCAAGGCGCGCGCCAAGGCCATGCGTGGCGAGCGCCTGCCCAAGTTCCTGGCGTATTTCGAAGGGGTGCTGCAGGCCCATGGCGGGCGCCATCCGCTGCGCGAGCACTCCTATGTGGATCTGTCGCTGTTCCAGCTGCTGAGCGGGCTGGACTACATGTTCCCCCAGCGCATGCAGGTGTTGTGGCCGACACTGCCCCTGCTGCACGCGCTCAAGGCGCGCGTGGCGGTCCGCCCGAACGTGGCCGCCTACCTGGAATCGGAGCGGCGGCTGGCGTTCAACACCCAAGGCATCTTCCGCCACTACCCCGAGTTGGATGGCGACCGGTAGATCACGACCGTGGGTCTTGAACCACGCGGGGCCGCTTCTGCAGCGACAGCAGCCCCAGCAACGCGGCCAGCGCGACGTAGGCGCCGGCGAACTGCCAGCTGATGATCTTCGGCAGGCCCTCCAGCTGCCACGGCAGGTAGATGCCGCCGCGCGGGTCGACCGAATGGATCAGGCCGAACAGCGTCAGCGCCGCGGCCACCAGCAGGAAGCCAGCGGCGCGCAGCAGGCGGCCATCGATCATCGCCACCACCGCCGCGATCCACAGCATCGAGGTGATGATGAAGCCATTGCCCAGGGTGAAGATCACCGCCAGCTCGGGCAGGCCGTGGCCGTCCAGGGTGGTGGTCATTGCGGCGAGTTGCGCCGGCGCAATCCAGCCCGGGGCCTTGATCGCCAGCAGGTAGGCCACCGAGGGCAGGAAGCCCAGCACCATCGCCCCGGCATGCTCGCGCGGGGTGGCCTGGAAGGCCTGGGTGGTGATGTCGATGGCCACGTACACGATGATCGGCGCCAGTACCGCCAGCGGCAGCCACTGCACCAGCCCGGAGATCACCCCGAGCATGCCACCGATGCCCACGAACAGGCCGGTCAGCAACGTATAACCGCTGCGTGCGCCCATGTGCTTGTACGCCGGCTGGCCGATGTACGGCGTGGTCTGTGCAACGCCGCCGCACAGGCCGGCCACCAGCGTGGCCACGGCTTCCACCAGCAGGATGTCGCGGGTGCGGTAGTCATCGCCGGCCGCGCGCGCGCTCTCGGAGACGTTGATGCCGCCCACCACCATCAGCAGGCCGAACGGCAGCAGCAGCGGCAGGTAGGTCATGGCCGTGGGCAGGCCGTCGATGAAGCCCAGCGTGGGCCACGGCAGCACCACCTGCGGCGGGGTCCACTCGGGCACCTTGAAACCGGGAGCGCCCAAGCCGGCCAGGCCCAGGCCGTAATACAGCACCGTGCCGAACACGAAGGCCACCAGCACGCCCGGCGCGCGGATCGGCAGCTTGCCCTTGGCGATCAGCACGTACAGCAGCAGGCCCAGGGTGACAAAGCCGACCACCGGCGAGCGCAGGGTCTCCAGCAACGGCAGGAAGCCCATCAGCACGATCGCGATGCCGGCGATCGAGCCCAGCAGCGAGGCCCGCGGCAGCGCGCGCGTGACCGCTTCACCGAAGAAGGACAGGATCACCTTGAGCACGCCCATGATGACCAGCGAGGCCATGCCCAGCTGCCAGGTGGCGATGGCGGCATCGTGCGGGGGCATGCCCTGCGCCTTGAAGGCCAGGAACGCCGGACCCAGCACCAGCAGCGCCATGCCGATGCTGGTCGGCGCGTCCAGGCCGAGCGGCATCGCGGTGACGTCCGCGCGCCCGGTACGGAGGGCCAGGCGCCGCGCCATCCAGGTGTAGAGCACGTTGCCCACGAGCACGCCGAAGGCCGTGCCGGGGAACATGCGGCCGAACACCACGTCGGCGGGGAACTGGAACATGCCCACCAGCGCCATCGCGATGAAGCCGAGGATGGAGAGGTTGTCGACCACCAGGCCGAAGAAACCGTTGAAATCGCCGGCGACGAACCAGCGAAGGGGTCCGGAGCGGACGGGAGCGGGGGCGGACATGCGCGGCACTGCCGTGGGGAGGGGGTAGCCGATGGTAGGGCCTGACCGCCGCCAGTAACAGGCGCATGGGTAGAACGCCGGGGTCTGCGCGGCATCGCATACGCCTGCAAGCCCGTGATCCGGTAGTGCCGGCCGCTGGCCGGCTCCTCGGTATGCGTCCGGTGGTATCGGGAGCCGGC